>JBKJIA010000219.1:0-3543 GCA_046598735.1 Polyangiales bacterium | reverse complement strand
CACGCAAGGCGCTGGCCGCAAACGACACGGAACAGGCTGAAAAGCTCGTAAAAAGAGCGCAGCATGTACTCGGTCACCTGGAAGAGGAACTGTCTACGAAACCTTAGTATCAAGTTGCGTGGGCGTGGGCTTGCCTTCGGGCGCGGGTGCGGGCTCGAGTCTGCCCGGAAATGGGAATCGTCTGCGCATCGCAAGTGGGAGCCTGTAGTTGCTGAGGTGTGAGGCGCTTCAGGAGACAATGTGCCATCGCAGCACGTGAAGGTAAGCCACTTCTCAAACGTACCACGCCGTTTTCTACTGCGAACTCTGAGTGTTAGAACTTAGTCGCGGGAAAACTGATCGCATATCTCTCCTCCGGCCATTCAGACAGCAGAGCGATTCCCCAATTCGCGAGGCTGTATGAAGAGAACCTACAGATGGTGGACCTGTGTCCCCATTCATTTGCACTACATGCTCAGTGCTTTAGCGCTGAGCGCATGCACCGCGACGCTTGACGCAGCTCCCGCGGGACCTGACTTCAGGGCCCAGACCCACACCGACGGCGCGGATCCATCTGGAGGGACTTCAGGCGAAGGGACTCACACCTTCCGCTGCGATGCGGACCTGGCCGAAAGCGGCGCGTTCATGCCCGGGCCATCGACGATTCGCCGCATGACGCGATGGGAGTACAACAACACCGTTCGCGACCTACTCGGCGACAGTACGCGACCTGCCGACCGGTTCGTCGAGGAAGAGGAAGCTGCGGGCTTTAAGAACAACGCAGACGCCCTTACGGTGAGCGCGCTGCTCGCAGAGCAATACCTCACTGCGGCCGAGAGCTTGGCAGCGCGAGCGACATCGGACATGGCGGGTCTTCTGGGCTGCAGTCCTGACGCTGACTGCATTCGGTCCTTCCTCGGTCGCTTCGGAGAACGGGCTTACCGTCGCCCTCTGGGCGCGGAGGAGCGTGATCGACTTTTCGCATTGTACGATGCAGGACGAACGCAGTTCGACAGTAAGACCGGCGTCGAGTGGGTTCTGCAAGCCATGCTTCAGTCATCCCACTTCCTGTATCGCGTGGAGCGTGGCGAACCAGTATCAGGAATGGACAACGTCGCCGCACTCTCATCATGGGAGATGGCATCTCGTCTGTCTTACTTTCTAACGGGAACCATGCCCGACGATGAGTTACTGGACGCCGCACGCAACAACGCGCTGCGCAGCCGGGAGCAAGTCGCCGCCCAGGCCCGTCGCCTGCTTGCGGATCCACGCGCCCGCGAGGTGGTGCAAGGCTTTCACGCCCAGTGGCTAGACTTGGACCTGGTCGAACACATCGAGAAAGACCCAGGCTTGTTTCCAACCTTCACGCCCACACTGCGCAGCAGCATGCGCGGTGAAATCGAAGCTTTCATCGACCACGTGGTTTGGGAGGCGGGCGGCAACACCACGCTCCTGCTCACCGCACCTTACTCTTTTGTGGACCGTGAGATCGCAGCGGTCTACGGGGTCGATGCTCCAGCAGGCGGAGGTTTTCAACGTGTGGCGCTCGACCCAACCCAGCGCGCAGGACTCCTCACCCAGGCAGGCATGCTCGCACTGCTGTCCAAGAGCGACCAGAGCTCGCCGATTCACCGGGGCAAGTTCGTGCGCGAGCAGTTGCTGTGCATGCCCCTACCTCCTCCTCCTCCGGGGGTCGTGGTCGAGGCCCCTAACCCCGACCCGACCCTCACGACACGGGAACGATTCACAGCGCATTCGTCGGACCCAGCGTGTTCTGGTTGTCACCGGATGATGGACCCCATTGGCTTCGGCTTCGAGAACTACGACGCGCTCGGTCGCTTTCGCGATCAAGAGAACGGCCTCCCCATCGACAATTCGGGACAGGTGTTGGCCAGTGACTTGCCGGGCTCTTTCCACGGTGCGGTCGAGCTAGCCAGCCAGCTTGCCGAAAGCACGCAGGTCAAGGACTGCGTGGTGCGTCAATGGTTCCGCTTTGCGAACGGCCGTCTCGAAACTGACGCGGACGGCTGCACGCTGACAGCTCTGTCCAAGCGCTTCAACGCGTCCGGCAACGACCTTCGCGAGCTGCTCGTCGAGCTTACTCTTTCAGATGCCTTTCGATTTCGACTTACGGGAGCAAGCCAATGAAACACCGTATAAGCCGACGAACCATCCTGCGCGGCGCAGGCGGTCTGGCCGTATCGTTACCCTTTCTCGACATCTTCGGGCAACCGAAGCGCGCCAACGCTGCTGACATTCTCGCGCCCAATGGGTTTCCAAAACGGTTTCTGGTCTTCTGGACCGCTAACGGTACCCACCCCACGAACTGGTTCCCGCAGGGCGGCGAGACCAGCTACACCATGTCGCCCTACTTGGCACCGCTGCAGGCACAACGAGACAAATTGCTCATCTTCAAGGGCATCGATATGCCGTCGGCGGTAAGCGGCGCCGGCGACGATCATCAGCGCGGCATCGGTGCCTGCCTCACGGGAACGGAAACTACCGAGTCCAGCGGACGTCCACTCGGCGGCGGCATCTCGCTCGATCAGACCATCGCCAATAAGATTGGTAACACCACCAAGTTGCGCTCCCTCGAGCTAGGCGTGCAGAGCTACTACAACGGAGACACTGTTTACGAGCGCATCGCGTATCGAGGAAAGGACCAGCCACTTCCTCCTGAGCGCGATCCGTTTGCGGCGTTCAAGCGTCTGTTTTCCGGCTTCGATGCGACTCCTGAGACCGATCGACTCCTGACCGGGCGTCGCAGCGTGCTCGACTTCGTCAGCGACGACCACAAGAGGTTGCTGTCGCAGGTCGGCGCGCACGACCGAGCGAAGCTCGATGCTCACCTGACGGCGATACGTGAAGTAGAAGGCCGGCTAGGCATTGGCGCGACCGCCTCCGTCGCGTGCAAGAAGCCGGAGCTCGGGTCGTCCTTCGATTTTTCCACGCCTGGAAAGTTCCGCGACGTGGGCCGGCTACAGATGGATCTGTTGGCCATGGCGCTCGCTTGCGATCTGACACGGGTGGGCACGCTCATGTGGTCGACCGGACGGAGCAAGCACGTGTTCAACTGGCTCGATCCCAAGATCACCGATGAGCACCACGGCCTATCCCACGAAACCAACCCGGACTCAGGCTCCTCCTTCGACCCGGCGAGCGTTGCTAAGATTGGTGCGATCAACATTTTTTATGCGAGCCAGTTTGCGTATCTAATGGGACGTTTACGCGCCATTCCCGAGGGACAGGGTACAGTTCTCGACAACACCATCATCCTGTGGTGCAACGAGCTGGGTGAGGGTCGCGGCCATACGCACAAGAACATGCCACTGATCGTGGCGGGCGGCGGCGGAGGCGCGATTCGCCCAGGCAGGCTGCTTAGCTATGACGGAAGGTCAACTAACGATCTGTACGTCGCCCTGCTGAACGCGATGGGTGTTACCGACACGAGCTTTGGGAACCCTAAACATAACCGCGGCGCTCTGACGAACTTACGCTGAGCGACCGCGAACGGTTGCAGCCCTGCAGGGCTGTGGGCTCGGCTGTTCGAGCAGCAGTTCGTGG
>JBKJIA010000108.1:0-26536 GCA_046598735.1 Polyangiales bacterium | reverse complement strand
TGCGGTCATCGCCCATGGCATCGACGCCGATGGCCACGCTGCTCTGGGCTACTAAGTACTTATCGCCCGCAAGGAAGCGCGCCTGGTCGCCGATGTCGGTGACCAAGGTTTCGCGCTCGCCGCTCGCGAGATACAAGCGACTGCCGACGACCGTCAAACTCGCCGCGACCACGCTTACGTCCATGCGCACAAGGCGCAGTCGCGAGCGCGTCACATCGACCGCGTAAAGACCGCGGTTGGCCAGCGAGAAGTCATCGCCGTTCTTACCTTCGTCGATTGCGTGCGCGAGTGCGAACACGCGGTCGCCGCGCAAGACGGCGTTGCTGATGGGCGCTCCCGGCAGGGTCGTGAGCACGCGCAGGGTATTGCGACGCGCGCCGTCGACCAATGCAATACCTTCGCCTGCGACGATAAGCTGGCTTGCGCCGTACACGCCGACCAACTGCATGGCGCCGGCGATCGGCGCGAACGCGCGATGGGCGGTGTCGAACGAGAGCGTTGCCCGCACGGTGCCCTTATCGCCGTCGGCGACGTCGTCGGTGACACTCAGTCGATATTCGCCTTGAGCGAGCTTGCCGAGCAGGCTTGCAAGCTCAGGCTGCGAGCGCTCGTCAAAGCGTAAGGTGCGGGTGCCGCGGGGCGCGCTCTTGCGATTCCACAGGACAAAGCGCTGACCATCGGGTGCCTCTAGCGCGATCGTAAGCTCGCTAAAGTTGGGATGATCGAGCGTGGTCTCTATGCGCACATGCTCGATGCGCTCATGCCAAGACGCGGGCAGGAACATACTCTTGGTGGGCTCTTCCGAGATCGGCCAGTCGCCCTCGCTCGATACGCTGCGGCGTTGCTTGCTGGTTCGCGCTTGCAGCACTTCGACGGGCGCCGTAGGCGTGCGCACGTCCACGACACTAAGGTTGCCGCCCAAAACGTACAGGTTGTCGCCCGCGCGAATCAGATCGAACGCGTCGACTTCCAAGCTTAGGCGTGTGATCAGACGTGCCTCGCGAGGATCCGTAAGGTCCACGAACATCAAGCCAAGCTCGCCCAGCGCCAATGCGATCACATTGGCGTTGATGCGCTCCACATCATAAACGGTGGCGGAGGGATCGATGCGATCGAGCGCTGACAGATCGATTGCGCGCGCGGGTAACGCGGGTGGTGTCGTGAGCAACGCGTCGTAGCTGCGCGCCTCACCAAAGCCGCTCGCCAGGTTCTGACTGCGCTCGGCGTCGTCTCGCTCCACACGGAAGTTGAGGGCTACCGCGCCGCGCTCTGGATCGTCCACCTGAGCTTGGGCGTGTAGCGGCAGCTGCAGCGAACCTATGACCGGTGAAGGTAAGGCCGCCAGCGTGGCGCGTGCGGGCGCATTGCCTTCGAGCACGTAGAGCTCGGTCTTGGCAGTGGCGCGCAAGCCCGCGTCGTCGATCACTTCCACGCCGACGTTGAGCTTACCCGCCCGTGCGGCGCGGCCAGTGATGGTGGTCTGCTTGGCATAGGCGGTGTCATAGCGACCATCGCCGTCGAGATCGAAACGTACGCGCAGCGCACGACCCTCAGGATCGTAAGTGTGCGCGCGCAGAGTAAAGCCGCTTGCGGGTGACACTGCGAATGCGTTGGCTTCGAGCGATACCAGGGGCGCGCCGTTGCGTGGGCCCGTCGGGACATCGATCGCCACGACAGTCGGGGTCAGCTCGAAGTTGCCGGCGCTGTTTTCTGCGCGTACTTCGAAGCGATAGTTACCCTTGGGCAGGCTACCCAGATTCAGGTCCACAAGCTCGCGACCGCGGGTCACTTCCGGCAATGCAAAGCGCAACCAAGCATCGTCGGCCGCGCCGAGGGGACGCACGTAGATCGCGCGTATGCGGTTGACAGAGTAAGGTGTGGCGTAGAGCGGCGTGGCCGGTACATCCACCACACGACCCGTCAGGTGCACAGTGTCTGCCACGATCGACGCAGTCAGCTCGCTGCGCGGTTGGGTGTCGCGTACTTCGAGCGTGCCGTCGCCGTCGCTATCGAGCCAGCCCCATGCGCCACGGGTATAGCCATTGACGCCATTGCTAATGTTACCCATCATCAACGAGGGCTGCGACTCGCCGCGCCCGCCTTGAATACCACCCCAACTTCCCGGGCGGAATTGCGCGTTGGCGTTGACTACACCCAAGTAGCCTGCCGTGCTGGCGGGCGAGATGCACGCATCCGGACAGTACTCGTCCTGGGCACCAAAAATGTGCCCGAACTCGTGCATGAACACTTCGTAACCATAACCCGTATGCAAGGTCGTCATCGGCCCGTTGAACGAGGCGTAGGCGCGAAAGGTTGCGGTGTAGTTCTGGTTGGCGGCGACGTAGACCACGAACGCGCCATCTGCCGCGTAACGATCCTTGAGTCCGATCAGGTAGTCGCGTTCGGCCAGGTAATAGTCCTGCTCGTTGACTTCACGACCGAGCACGCGGGAGAAGATCTGAGCATATGCCGCACCGAGGTTTGCGCCTTCGCTCACGCGCTTGCCGTACTCCCAGTCGATGTCGACCGTGCCCGCAAGACCGCGCGCGGCCGGTGCGGACTCGTAGTGCTGCACGAACTCGAGCTTGGAGTTGGGCTCATGGCGCGCGATGGCGTCCAGCGCTGCTTGGACCTTGGCGTAGGTCTCGAGGACGGCGTCCTCGGTCCAATCTTCGGTGCTGGGCTCGCCGCGTCCGTTGGACTCCGGCATGACGATGGAGACCACGATGCGGCCCGATGCGTAAGGAACGAATACATTGCGTTCCTGCTCTTCGGCATCGGGACCGTCTGGCTTGAGAGCGCGCGTCGTCGCCGTCGGTTCAGGCGCGCTCTGCTCGAACGACTCACCGGCGGCGCGCACCGCGCGCGTGGGCGTGATCCGCTCTGCGCGGGGTGTGGTGCTCGGATAGTAGCGATTGGAAAACACGCGTACGAAGCGTGCTTCCGTAATACTCAGGCCACGTAGCTCCGTTGCGGACACTGAACGGGCGAAACGCTGACGCACGCCGGCTGCGCGCAGCACCTGATCTGCCCCGGCGGGCACATTCGAAACCACGAGCAGACGCGGCCATGATCGATGCACGACCTGGGCGCCCATGGCTTCGAGCGCGCGATCGACATTGCGCTGATCATTGGCGGTGGCGAGCAAGAACAGCTCCGCACCCGTGGGCGGAATGCCCATGTCATCGAGCTCGATCTGCTTCTTACCGAGCGTGTGGCTTTCTGACTCAGGCCCAAGATCGGCGCAGGCCACACAAGCAAACAACAGACACAGGACGAATTTGTGACCTAACCAGCTAACTCTGGACATGCACTCACCTTGGAGGGAAGGGGGATCAAACTCCGGCGCGGAGTGATGCGGTTCGCGTATCATCGATCCGACTGTTTTCGGTCTCGTTCTCTCACAGGAACCCGCGCCGGCGCGTGGAATGTGGGGGGATTTGGGGAAGCCCGCAGTCCCAGCACAAGCCTGCGCGTGGGGTTGCGTGGCCGCGAGCAGCAGATGCCGTCATTCTTTTTTTGAGCGCTACAGTATTCGCCTAAGGAGTTGCGTGGAAGCATACATTCATGGCAGCACGGACGCGCGCGAGGTCGCGCGCCTAGAGAAGCAAGCCAAGTTCTGTTCGGCTTGGTGGTTACCTCATGTGGAGATTCCGCAGGCGGCGCGCGTGCTCGATCTGGGCACCGGCATCGGTGCGATGGCAAGCGAGCTACACGCGCGTTGGCCCAGCGCCAAAATCACGGGCCTCGATCGCAGCATGGCGCAGCTTACGGTGGCCCGGGACAGGCATCCGGTCGCGCAGTACACCCATGGCGATGCCGCGCAGATGCCGTTTCAAGGTCAGAGCTTCGAGCGCATTCATGCTTCTTGGCTACTCGAGCACGTTCCCGATCCCAACGCGGTGGCACGCGAAGCGTATCGTGTACTCGCGCCGGGCGGCGTTGCGTACTTTCTGGAAGTCGACAACGCGACCTTTCGTATCGAGCCAGAAATAGCGGCGATAAGCGAGTTGCTGTCCAAACTGAATACAGCGCAAATGGCCACGGGTGGCGATCCCTTCGTGGGCCAAAAGCTGCGCTCGATTTTCGAGCAAGCCGGTTTCAGTCCGGTGCAAGTTACGCCCTTGCCCAGCCTGGGCGACGTCAGCAACCTGAGCTTCTTTCGGACGTTTGCCGAAGAGTTCGCCGAGATCTTCGAGAGCGTCGACGAAGCCATGCCCGAGATGCGCGCGCTTATCACAGAAGCGTGTGCGGCCATGCGCGCGCTGCCGGATAAGGAGGGTGCCAGCATGCGCTACACGCCCATCATGGTGCGCGCCGTGCGCTAGCCAAGGAAGGAACCCTCGTTGAATTCAACTATTCAATCGCCAAAGCGCGTAGTTGAGCACAGTCGCGTAGCTCACCCACGAGAGGTAAGGAACAAACAGTAAGCTTGCCGTCCGTGACAGTTTCCAGAAAAGCACGGTCGTCGCGCCGATTACGAAAGTAGTCACAAAGATTTCCCCGAACGCAAGACCGATGCGCTCAAGCCCGAAGAAGAGCGGCGTCCACATCGCATTGAGGACGAGTTGCACCGCAAACATGGTGAGCGCGACTTTTCGCTCGCGCGAGGGCGGCAGTCGCCAGATGAACCAGCCGGCCACCCCCATCAACGTGTAGAGCACAAGCCATGCTGGCGCGAACAACGACGCAGGCGGCGCCCACGAAGGTTGCGTAAGCTCTTGGTAGAAATTCCGGTTGCCTGCCAAGGTTCCAAGAAAGCCCGCAGCGTGACAGCCGAATACAAATGCTGGCAACGCCAAATACTCCGCGGTGCGCGAGTGGGCCGCGTGTCCGGCGGCAGGGCCTGTACCTGAGAAAGTCGTTGCCATCTGAGTCCTCCGTCGAGATCCAAGTCATGCGCCAAACAGGCGCCGTCTAAGCAGCTCTCGTGCCAGGGGCGCGCAAACGCGTCATTTTCCCGCTAAAACCGGGCGCGTGCGCCCGCTCTTCGCTTCCCATACACACTCAGGCAGGGCGGAAGTGGGGCAGTAAGGCGCGCTGGGCGAGGCGCTTCACCCCAAGTGTTTGCGGATTTCATGAGCCACGAGCGGGTTCTCCGCGCCCTACACCATACATCGAAGCGGTGCGCTGAACTGAAGTCGACCTAGGTCGACGTTTGAGTCGCGTCACCCATTCCGGACACTCCGGGGCAGTCACTGCCCGACGTGCGTCCAGCGAGGTACGGATGACTAAGTTAGCTCGTGGTATTTCTGCGTCCGGCGCTTGCCTATTTCCATTGTTAAGTTTGTTCGGCTGCCCTAACTCCGAGCTTGCGCCCATCGGGCCCTGCACGGTGTCCGGTGTCTTCGATACCATTACGGGCGAGAGAAACGACAAGGTCGATCTGCTGTTCGTGGTGGATAACTCAGGCTCCATGGCTGAAGAGCAGGCCAACCTCGCCTTACGGTTGCCCGAGCTAGTCAAGACATTGGCATCCGGTGAATTCAAGAACGCGGCCGGCGAGGTGACGAGGACCTTTACCCCCGTCAAGAGTCTGCATCTGGCGGTGGTATCGAGCGATATGGGTACTAATGGCGTGGAAGATGTAGCCAAGCTCTCCACGGACTGTGGCGCCGACTCGCCATCTGGGCGCGCGTTTGGAGATGACGGTCTGCTGCTGAGCAGGATCGACGCGACGGACCCAAGCTGTGTACAGGGCGAAGCACCTTACCTTTCCTTCGCGGCGGGTGATGACCCGCAGGCGCTCGGCACGAGCTTTGGCTGCATTACCCGTCTCGGTGTCAATGGTTGCGGTTTCGAGCAGCAGCTCGAGGCGATGCTGAAGGCGCTCGCTCCGTCTAAAGACAATTCCTTTTCTCGCGGCAGCACGGGCCACGGCGATGCCGAAAACGCGGGCTTTATGCGGCCGGACTCCGTGGTGGCTGTCATTCACGTGACGGACGAAGAAGACTGTTCCATCCCGGACGCTTCAGGCAGTCTCTTCAACCGTGACATGCAAGGGGCTAATATCAACGTCAGTTGTGGTCTCAATCCGAGCCTGCTGCACGCGCCAGAGCGCTTCATCAAGGGGCTCCAACTGCTGCGGCCAGAGCATCCCGATCAGATCATTTTCGCGGCGATCGCCGGTATCCCTGTAGAGGCGGAAGGCATGCTCACCACCGATGGCCAACAAGACTTCGACGCCATTCTTAGCTTGGAAGCGATGCAATTCATGCCGTACATGAAGCCGGGGGAGACCCGCACCTTACCTCGACCCGCCTGTACCTTGAAGGCGGCCAGTGCGGGGGAAGAGGATGCGAATGCTTCGCCCGCGCGGCGCTTCGTGGAGGTCGCCAAAGGCTTTGGCAAAAATGGCATCATTCGCTCGATCTGTCAGACCGACTTCTCGAGCGCCCTCGATGCCATCATCGTCAAGATTGCCGACCAGCTGCAAGGTGCGTGTCTGGAGCGCACGTTGATCGCCGACCCGACCAGCAAGCTTGCGCCCTGTGGTTTGGTGGAAGTCTTACCGCGCGACAAACAGCTCACGAGCGACTGCCTTGCAAGTAAGGGCCGCAGGTTCCTAGAGAAACGTAAGGACGAGGACGGCCAGGACCACATCGTCTGTCAAATCAACCAGCTGGCGGTCGACAAAACGAATGACCGCTGCGAACCGAACGGAGAAGCGAACCCGGTCGAGTGCTTGGATGGAAACCCCAATACTGCAGACGACCGGGACAACCCGAAGATCACCGACGCGATGGTGGGTTGGTACTACGATGATTTTTCCGCCGAGCTCAAGGCCAACAAGCAGTGCGACAAACAGCGCATCGCCTTTACCGAGGGAGCCGAGCAGGAAAATGGCTCGGAAGTGCGCTTTGAGTGCTTACAACCGGTGTTCAGCGTGTTTGCCAATCCGCGGGGCGTGGATGCCGTGAACAAACCGTGCGAGGGCAACGCCAAAACTTGCACCGATGCACAGACGGAGAGTTATCCGAGCTTGATCTGCGATGCTACGCGCAACACTTGTCAGATCGAGTGCAACGAGAACGCGAACTGTCCTGACGGTTGGGTGTGCGACAAGAGCGGCGAAAGAAGCATCTGCCTCAACCCGACCTGTCCACCACAGTAAGGTGCAGCCAAGCATTGTGCGCCGCTCGTTCGTTGGAGAAGCCTTATCGATCCGCGTGGGCTGACAAAGCCTAGACGGTCGCACATAACGCGAGGGATAGAACGCGTCGGCTGCACCGGTACGGAAGATGCAGTGGCTGCCGGCGAGGAGCCTCCAGTCATGAAACAACCCTTCCGTCTCGATCTCGAAAACATCAAGCGTCAGGCCCGCGAGCATATGTCTCAAGGGGCTGTCACGGATACCTACGGCGCCGACCGCCAGGCCGTGCTCAAGGTCTTGAACGAAGTGCTGGCCACCGAGATCGTGTGCAATCTTCGCTATCGCAACAATGCTTTGGTCGCCCAAGGCATTCACGCCGAAGGAGTCGCGGCCGAGCTCAAGCAGCACGCGATCGACGAGCAAGATCACGCTGACAGGGTCGCCACGCGCATCGTGCAATTAGGCGGGCAACCCGACATGGATCCCCAAACTTTAACCGCGCGTTCCCACGCGGATTACACGACCTCGAACAGCTTGCGCGACCTGCTGCGTGAGAACCTGGTAGCGGAGCGCGTGGCGGTCAGCACCTACTCGGAAATCGTGCGCTGGCTTGGGGACGGAGACGTCACGACTCGCCGGTTGATCGAGGATCTGTTGGCCAAGGAAGAAGAGCACGCCGACGACCTTTCAAGCTTGCTAGCCAATACACCGGATTGATCTGAGCGCGAGCGCGATCGCAGCAAAAATGCGTGATGCAAATTCGCCCCGCGAGGCGAATTGCCGCGGGTGTTTTGTCACGCCATGCTGGCGCTGATCCGTCCTCGTCAAGCGCGCCTCGTGAGAGTAAACAGTAAGGCTCGATCATACCGGCACAGCAGGTAGCCACGGCTTCGGTCCCAGCTTGTGACGTGAGCAGACCGTAAGGTCCATCGGATGCGCCCGCCTGCTGACGCCTGCTGCGGGTGCGCGAACGCTATCCATTTGCGCGCGAACACGAATCGTCCGCATGCAGCTGGCACAGCGCGCTGTTTCGTTTCATAGCGGCGCGCCAGCCATAGACCTCTAGCCGCTGTAGATGGACATGAACAAGAAGATCGAAGTAAAGGACAGCCCCATCCACGGCAAAGGCGTGTTCGCGACCCGTAAAATTCGCGCCGACGCGAAGATTGGCGTCTACAAAGGACCCTCCACCTTAGAGAACGACATCTACGTGCTGTGGGTGGAAGACGACGATGGCAAGGAAGTCGGCATCGATGGTCAAAACGAGCTGCGCTACGTGAACCATTCGAGCAAGCCCAATGCGGTGTTCCTCGGTGCCGAGCTCTTTGCACTGAGCGAAATCCCGCCCAGCGCCGAAATTACATTCGACTATGGCGAGGAATGGTCGAGCGTAGATTGACCAAAGCTCGCTTGAGCCCGTTTTGGATCTTCATGCTAGCTTGCGCGCGATGACGACCACCCAGCCTGTCGCGAACGTAGCCAGCAACACCATTATGCACGGGGACAAGACCTACACCGTGCAAGCGCTCGACGTGGATCAGTTCACGATCTTGCTCGCGGGCATTCCCGTGGGTCGCATCGTGTACACGTTTGGCGCAGCCAACGGCGTGCCAGAGGGTGATGCGATTTCAGAAGACGCGCTCACCACCATGGCCGAAGTATGGTTCGCCGCCACTGAGACCTGAGGTTCTGCCATGAGCTTTGGCAAAAATCCTTATGTCCCCAAAGCACAGGCGGCCGAGCAAAAAGCGGCGGATGCTGGCGATGCCTCTGCACGCACGCGCGCCTATCGCGATGCTGCCCATCAATGGGATCGCGCGGCCGAACGTGAAAAGCCGGGTAAGGCTCGTGCCGGCTACGAAGAGAACGCCACGCGCAATCGCGAGCTTGCCGATGGGGCGGAAGCCTCTGACGGTTCGGACGAGCCTGTGGTGAATTCCCCTGCTGCGAAGGGCTTTCTCAACTAGCGCGTCATCGCTAAGACTGCGCTTCGGTAAGATCGTGCGAGAAGAGCTCGATCGCCGTGTCCGCGACCTTGCCGGTGTCGTAGTAGGCGTAGGCCGCAACGCCCACGGCGCCCACCGCGGGTAACCAGCGGGCGGCGGTCTTGGCGATCACGCGCTGACTTACCGTTAGGCCAATCTTACTTGCGATGGTTTGCATGGCGCGCAGGCTCGCGCGGCGAAATACGAAGCGTTCGCCCACGCGCACGACGAGATCGCGCACGGCCTGGGCTGCTGCGTGCCTGAACAAACAGTACATCATCTGTTCGCGCGTCAGCATGGCGCTCTTGCCGTATGCGCCCGCGATGTCTGCCACCATTTGCGATTGGATGCGCCAGACCGCTACCAGGTCCGGCAGGATTGTCAGCATGCCCGCAGGGCCGGGTGGTAAAGCGAGTGAGCCCGATATGACACTGGCCTTGAGCGCGGCCTTGCGCCCAATCTCAGTGGCATGCGCCTTGGGATCGACGCCCACTTCCGGCGGTGGCTCGCGTGTTGCGGGTACGACCGAGAGAAACTCGAGTACCGTGTCGGCTACGGTTTGAGACAGTTTGGATTCGGACGGCATCTCGCTCCCATGTGAACGCGATCGCACGCGAGAATGCCAGCGTTCCGTGCTTTGGGGCCTGCGTTTTCCGTGCTCAATCCGGGTATCATCGCAAACATGTCCAAGCTGCCACACCTTTCGGTTGTTCGGCGTCGCGCATTTGCGTGGAGTCTAGCGCTCCTAAGTTGTGCGTGGTTATTGTCAGCCTGCGCAGAAGACGACGCAGACCGAATCGATGCGTTCATCAATGCGGTCACAGGAGACGTGACGACGGCGCGCATCGACCACGTGCTCACCACGTACCTTGCGCTCGAACAGAAGCCCTTGAGCGCCACCGTGCTGGGCGACATGCGCTTGTACCGAGGCGAGGATGCACAAGGCCTGCACGACGCCGTGCACGCGCGTTTGCAGCGCCTGCTCGGCACCTCGGTCAAGATTTTGCGGCGCCATGTGGACATCAAAGGCGACATCGCACGCGTGGAGCTGCAACTGTTCGGCGATGGCGTGATGGGTAACGTCATCTACGAGCTCGCCAAGCTCGACAAGCATTGGGTCATTACCATCGCGCGCGTGGGCAACTAAACGCGCTACTCGGGTCAGAGCAACGCGAGAAATCGCTCGGCATCGTGCAATCCATCGAGCACCACGTCAGCGCCTGAGGCGCGCAGCTCGTCGGCCGTGAACACGCCTGTAGCCACGGCCACGCAGCGCACGCCGTTTTTGTGGGCGCAGTCGACGTCGCGCGGCGTATCGCCGATTACCAACGCCTCTTTGGGCGATACCTTACTGTTTCGACGGGTCGCGTGCGTTTCAAGTGCGAGCTTCACGAGCTCGGGGCGCGTGGGGGCATCGCCGCCAAAGGCGCCGAACTCGAACAGCGTGACGTCGAGCCCGACGGCTGCGAACTTGATCGGGATCGCGCGTTGATAATTGCCAGTCACTAGCGCAAGCGTAAGGTTCGTGCGTGGCTTGAGCGTCAGCAAGAGCTCCATGGCGCCAGGCAGACGGTGCGGTTTGCGCTCTGCTTCGGCCACCATTTCGAGCGCCAGCTCTTTGAAATAGGCTTCGCGGAATGCGTCGTGAAAAGGCCCCGGATCGGCCAGGCCCATCTGTCTGCCGGCGTCTGCAAAGATGGTGGGATCGAGCCCGCCTGCAATGCTCACGCCCTCAAGGCTGAAGGCTTCGCCGCACACGGCTTTGCCCGCCCTCGTCATGGCACGCGAGCCTGCGCCGTGGGCGCGCATCAAGGTGCCGTCCACATCGAACAACAGGAGAGTCATGCCCGCGAGCTTAGCAAGCCCAGCTACAAAACGCCGTCTTGCTGGCAATTCGCCGTCGGGCAGATGACAGGACGTCGTTGACAGTTTGCCAGGAGCCGAATTGCGGATGGTGGGCGACCGGGGGCGCATGTGGTCGAAGGGACTACCGAAGCTGCTTAGGGTCACACAGGGAGGTTGATTGCTGGTCCTTCTAAGCGGTATGGTAAGTGTCTACCCCCTGACTTAGGTTTGAAGCTTATGCAGCTTACCGCAAAGCGTCTGTCGGCAGTTTGTCTCTGTCTATGCGTGCTGGCCGGCTGTGCCCGCGGCACGGCCGAAGAGGTCTCCGCATCCGTCGATGAGAGCAATGCGACGGCTGGGCCCAACGACGACGAGACTGATGCGGGCAAGGGCGGCAAGACAGACGGCGGCCCGAGCAAAAAGGATGCTGGCCCCACGTCAAAGGACGCTGGAAATGGGTCGAAGGACGCTGGCAAAGACAGCGGCATGAGTAAGATCGATTCAGGAGCCGGTACACCCGACGCTGGCCCCGCCGTGCAATGCCCGGACACCCTCACCTGCGCCAACGCCACGGCGCTGGGTCAAATCGATGCTTCGGATTCCGCCGGCGTGATCACGCGACAAGGTAAGGGTAGTGGTTGGTTCGCCGTGGACCTCAAAGACGGCAACATCAACGCTACGGGAAACACCAAGATCGGCGTGGGCGTCACGCTGACAGCCTCCGGCGGCTCGACGTACTCCGTGACGTTGATGGGGGACACCTCCCCTGCGGGTGGTGGACGTTGCGTGGCGGCCAATGTCACGGACACAGACCCGCTCGACAAGACCGCGATCTGGGGATCTTACGGTCCGACCAGTGCTTCATTGCGTGTGCTGGCCGTGCATGTGCAACACGTGAGCGGACCTTGCGATGGAGCCTGGACGCTTACGATCAAGGGTAACCCGTGCCCTGTATTTACGGCTGGCTTCGGCCAGAACGCGCTCGGTTCCTGTCCCTGAGCGCGCAAGAGCTGAGCCCTTAGGTACACCGTAAGGTCGAGGTGGCGCAGTCAATGCACCGCGAACGAGCCCCCGGGCTTCCAACTGGGACGTTGCTCGCTCTCGGTGATGTCTAGGATCACGCGCGTGAGCAGTTGGGCGTCGTCTACCGCGCCGTCATAGCGCAGGCTGGGGCCCGCTTCGTCGGTCACCTTATGGTAGGTCGAGGTGACATACCCACTGCGCAAGCTCGCGCTCTCTTCTGCGCTCTTGCCCTCGTATTCTGCGCCGGGATGGAGAAAGTGTAAGGCGGGTATGCCCTTGCGCATGAGCTCCAGGTGATCTGAGCGAAAGAAGTAACCCTTTTCGGGCTCGAGATCGTCGAGCACCACGCGACCTGCACGCGAGGCTTCGGCTTCGAGCAGCTCATCGAGGGTGGAAGTACCGCGTCCGATGCTGACGATGGCATGGGCACGTCCCCACAGGTTCATGCAATCCATGTTCACGTTGGCGACCGTGCTTGCGAGCGGGATGAAGGGTTGACTTGCGTAGTGCTTGGCGCCGAGCAGACCTGATTCTTCTGCGGTCGGCGCCAGGAATACCACGCTACGGCGCGGCTTGCTTGGTAAGGCTGCCAGCGCGCGCGCGATCGCCAACATCGATGCCACGCCCGAAGCATTGTCGATGGCGCCATTGAACGTGCCATCTCCTGCTGCGTGCTCGTCGTGACCAAAGTGATCCCAATGGGCAGTCAGCACGACCGCCTCCTGAGTCAGCGTCGGGTCGCTTCCCTTCAGCACGGCAAGGGCATTGTGCGAGTCAAACCGGCGCAAGGTCGATCGCACACGCATGGTCGCGCTGGCATCAAGCGCAATGGGCGTGGCGTCACGCGTGACAGAGCGTGCTTTGAGCACGTCGAAGTCTTGACCTGCTTGAGCGAACAGCTTGCGCGCAACGCTTTCCGACAACCAACCTTCCACATCTACCCTAGGTTGCGCCGCACCCGCTTCCACGAGCATCAGTTGTTCTTTGATCGCGCCTGCTTTGACGACGTCATAGGGGTAGCCTGCCGCGGCCGTCTCGTGCACCAGTAAGACGCCAGCGGCACCGCGCGCTGAGGCGACCTCGTACTTATATGTCCAGCGTCCGTAATAGGTCATGGCGCGTCCCTTGAAAGCGCGCTCGTCGAGCTTGCTGGGATCGAGCGTGTCGCGCACCGGTGGATCGCCCACTAACATCACGAGCAATTTGCCGCGCACATCCACGCCCTTGAAGTCGTCCCAGCCAAATTCAGGCGCGACGACGCCGTAACCCACGAATACGATGGGCGCCTGCGTAAGCTTCACGTCCGCGCGTCCCGTTCGACTGTGCGCCACGAAGTCTTCAGGCGCCGATAGCGAAAATGGTTTGCCTGCAGCGCGAAACTGCGCCGTGGCAGCGGAGCGGGCTCCGAGCAAGGGAACCTTAGTGGTATAGGTTCCATCGTCTCCCGCCGGCGCGAGTTTGAGCGCGCGAAAGGCCTCGGTCAGGTAGGCGAGTGTCATCGCTTCGCCCTTCGTGCCAGGCGCACGGCCCAAGAACGCGTCGGAGGCCAGCGCTTCGACATGCGCCTGCAATCCTTGTGCGGTGATCTGGGCGAGTGCTGCGTCTAGACCCAGCACACCTGCCGAGCGTGTGGCCGCGATCGATGGTAAGGGTTGCGGCTTGGTGTCGGCCTGCGCGGCGGACGCTTCAGGCTTGTTACGAGCGTGCGGCGCTTCGACATGCTGTCCGTGGCAGCCGAGCAGCAGCGGTGCACACGCGATCACACAGTCGCGCCATAGCCGGAGTGAAATAGTCCGAGCAGCGAGCATCAAAGTCACGTGTACCCTCCCATCGTCAGGGCAGGGCATGGCATCGCGGGCAGCCCCGCTCAAGGCCGTGGCGTGAGGTTCCAAGGTGCGGAGATCGCTGGTTACCCTGTTGCGCAGCACCCCCAATTGCCCAGCACCAAGCGTGCTCGACGCGCTTCGAGGCGGATGCCAGGCTGCCCGGCAGCTATGACCTCCATCGTGCAATTTCGTTATGTGGCGCTTGCAGAAGGCTGCTCATTTCTGGCCTTACTGTTCATCGCGATGCCGCTCAAGTATTGGGCTGGCCTTCCGCTTGCGGTGCGCTTCGTGGGCAGTCTGCATGGCTCCTTGTTCTTGCTGTTTATCCTGGCGCTGGCGCGCGCCGCGACCGAATACAACTGGACATTGATTCGCACGCTGCTGGCATTTCTAGCTTCGCTGGTTCCGTTTGGCACTTTCGTGTTCGATCGTTCGCTCGAGCAGGAGATTGCGAACACGCCGGGCACGTGAAGGGCGGGCTTAGCGACAGCGCGCTCCTGGGTAGGTAGCAACGCCCACGTAGAACACTCGAAACGAGCTATGCTGCGCCGCCATGAAGCTCAACGATCGATTCCTACATGCGGCCGACGGGACGCGCATTGCATACGGTGTTGCAGGCAAGGGACCGGCTCTGGTCTTGACCAACGGCTTGACGACCACCACCAACTTTTGGTCGCATTTGTGGCCGATGTGGATCGAGCGCCATACCGTGGTCACGTGGGATTACCCCGGTCACGGTGAATCGGCGCCGGCTGTCAGCGAGGTGGCCGCCAGCATCGAAGAGCAGCCGCGCACGTTGCGCCGCATTCTGGACACGCTTGGCATTCAGCGTGCAACGCACGTGGGATTTTCGGTTGGCTGCCAGGTCGTGCTCGAGATGTACCGGCAGTTTCCTGAGTGTTGCTCGGCGCTCGTGGCCTTGCTCGGTACAGCGGAGCACGCACTCAGCAGCACCGGTCTGTGGTTGCCTGCGCCCATCCTGTCGTTCCTGTTCGAGAAGACCCCGCGCGCTGCGTTCACGCCAGGCTTTCGCGCGCTTGCGCAGTTTGCAGACACGGACTTTGGTCTTACTCTTGGTCGGCGTCTTGGTTTGATAGGCAGCGTCTCGAGCGCCGATATGCGCGGCGTGATCCAACACTTTTCAAAGCTCGATCCGGCCACCATGCGCATGATGGCGCTCTCTGCTGAAGCCCACTCTGCCTTTGACGTGCTCGCGCGTTTGCGCGTACCGCTCTTGATCGTCGCGGGCGACAAAGACCCGTTTGCACCGGTCGATCGCATCGGTCAATGCATGCATCAAGCGGCCACGGGCAGTGATTTCGTGAGGCTTCCAGATGGCACTCACACGGCCATGCTCGATCATGCCCCTGAGATCGCCGCGGCCGTGGAGCGCTTTCTTGCGGCTGATGCGGTCGTGATGGCCTAGTGCCGCCATGAGTGGCACGTTGCAGACGTGCACAACCCGTCTCCCAATCCAGCGCCGGCTCACGAAGGCGCGCCCCACGAATCGATGCCAGCGCCGCCGGGCGTGCGAGAGTTGCCGATCACGAGCGGCCTTGTGGCCGCAAATCTCCTGATCTTCATGCTGGAGGAAACCTGGGGTAGCAGCGAAAGTACGGCCACGCTCTTGCGCATGGGGGCGATCTTCTCCGGCAGTCCGGAGTATGCGCGCTGGGGCACCTTCCTGTCTTACGGTTACTTGCACATCGGAGCCATCCACCTCGGCATGAACATGTTCGCCTTGTGGAATACGGGTAGGCTGCTTGAACCGTTGCTCGGGCGCGCGCGCTTCTTTGTGCTGTATACGCTTTCGCTGTTGGGCGGTGGCATCGCGATTTCGCTCTCGCCCAACCCTCACATCACAGCCGGCGCATCGGGCGCCATCTTCGGGCTGCTCGGAGCGATTTGCGCGCTCCTCTATCGTCGCTATCGCAATTCCCATTGGCCCGAGGAACGTAAGGAGATTCGCGGCTCGATAGGTCGCATGCTGGTGCCCAATCTGATCATTTCGCTCCTGCCCGGGGTGAGCTTGCTCGGCCACGCAGGCGGATTGGTGGTTGGAGCTCTATTCGTGGCCCGCACGTTCATGAAGCGATCGAACATGCGCGCGCGGCTGCAGACACCACAACCCTCGCGCGCTATTGCTGTCGCAGCGGTCCTGCTCGCGCTGCTCACGCTTGGCGCCATCGCCTCCGTCTGGCTCGACTTTCGGCCGTGGCGCCCGTCTGAGAGCCGGCAAAGTCGCACCCGTCCTTGCCTTACCATGTTGGTTGCGCACGCTTGAGCACCCGCTCAGGCGGATGGCGCGGTCGGTGGGATGGTGGCCGCGGGGCGCGGCTTAGGGGCGGTCTTTTCCCCGAGAAAGTAGTCGCGCTTCACGTACAGATATGCGGCAAAGCCCCACCACATCAGCACGAAGAGCACTGCGACCAGCACTCGAACCTGCTGCACCACGGGTGCCATGTCCCCCAACATGTCTGCAGCCTCGCCCAAGGTGACTTTGGTTGCAGTCTCATCGAAGATGACCTCGATCTTATCCAGCGTGTAGGCAATCGAGGTCAGAAGCGTCACTGGCAACGCCCAAGGCTTACGGTAAGCCAAGGCGTAACCCATGGCGCCAAACAGCACCACAAAGGTAAGGTTATACAAGACGGCAATCAGCCCATGGTACAAGCTGCCTGCGAGCGTAACGGGCGAGCCAATGAAGATAAGCGAACCCGCAGCGGACAGCATGAGTAGCCAGCCAGACGAGACGATGGTGAAGTTCGTCTTAGTGCCTTCTGCGGCAGTGGCGGCGTGCACTGGGCGCGGCGCGGCGGCGTAAGGTGGCGCTAGCCAGGTTTCCTGCGTCTGTTGTTCACCTTGCACGCCTCGCACGCCATCTGCTGCTGCGCGGCGTCGTGCACCGCAAAAGCGGCATAGTACAGCCGCATCCTGAATCTCTTCCGCGCAATAGGGGCACTTCACTGAGAAAGCCTACGCGCCCAACTTTCGACTGGCAACGACGCGTGGCGCAGCCTCGGGCGATGTACGATGCCAGTCATGAACGTGGATTCGTCCGATCTCGCTACTTCGCACAGGTCGCCTCTGATCTCGTTTCGCGCGCCTAGCCTGGTCGACAAGGCATTGCTTACGCGCTTGTGTCGCGCCTATCGACAGACAGACTCGCAGCCGCCTGCCGACGCGTTGGTAGAACGCGCCTTGGACGCGGCGCTTGCCGGCGATCCAAGCGTAAGACTCTGGATTATCGAGCTCGATGAAAAGGCCGTCGGCTACCTTGCGATCACGCTTGGTTTCAGCATCGAAGCGGGAGGCCGCGATGCATTCTTGGACGAAATCTACCTCGAGCCTGAGGCGCGCGGTCGCGGCATCGGCATGCGCGCGATCGAGTTCGTCGAAAGTGAGTGCGTCGAGCTCGACGTGCAGCGTTTGTGCTTAGAAGTGGAACGGCACAATCGCGCCAAGCAGTTGTATGAGCGACTGGGCTTTCGCGATCACGAGCGCTTTCTGATGTCCAAGCGCATCGCTCCTACGCTCTAACGCGGCCGGTGTGACGCCCGTTATGGTTGGGCCCTAGCGCGATTCGTAGATGTTCAGGGCGGGTAGCTCGACGGCCGTTAGAAAGCCCCCCTTGCCGCACGCCGTGTCGATGGCGATTACGTTTTCGCCGGCCCAGAGGTCGGTGGGATCTTCGGGCGTGTGGCTCGAAAGCTCAGGCGGGAGCAGCACCGTGGCCGTGTGCCCTACCACGACGCGCTTGCCACGATACTCGCGAAAGAAACGCTCCGTGCGCGTCCAAAGCAGGCCCGTGGCAGGCTTCACGTCGCGCGGATGGGGCCAGACGCCATCGCGTTCGACCAAGCCTGCGTGCACGTAGATCGCGTGCTCGTCTTCGTACCAGTACGGGAGGCCTTTCATCCACCGCACCACGTCGTCGGGCAGGAAGGTGCCCGCGAACAATGCTTCCGACTCGGTCTCGTTCGGCAGCTCTTCATCGCGGGGAACCGGACCGCCCACGTAAGAACGCATGGTGGCAAGGCAGCCATTTTCGGGCGGAAACACGAACTCCGGCCAACCGCGTTCGAGCACGCGCAACCAAGCGTCTTCGTGATTGCCGCGTAGACATACCACCTTGCATCCCAGGTCGCGCTCGAGCGCGCGCACCACACGCACCACGTCCATGGATTTGGGCCCGCGATCTAGGTAATCACCCAGCAAAACCAAGGTATCTTCTGCATTGAGCAACGGAAGCTTGGCCACCAGCGTGCGCAGCTGATCGAGGTCGCCGTGAATGTCGCCGATAGCAAAGGTACGCGTAGTCACGAGGCTGAGTATGCGTACCAAGAGCGCGCTGAATCAAGCACGCAGCCGCGTAGGGGTGGATGTAGTCCTCTGCTTGGCATTGACGCATTCGCGCTGTTTGTCCGAAGCTCGGCCGATGCGAGCTCTTTCGATCGGCTTTTCATGGCTCCTTGCAGCCTGCAGCAGCGGCGATTACGGCACGGGTACAGGCACCAACGCGGGCACCAGCAATGGCGGCGCAAACGACGGAGGCACGGGCGGCAATGGCTCGGCTGGCGTCAACAGCGGTGTGAATGGTGCGAGCAACGGAGCCGGCGGCGCGAGCAGCGGCAATAGCACTGGCGATGGCGGTGCCAGTAGCGGTGCCAGCGCGGGCACCAACACTGGCGGGAACGTACCGACCGTGGCTGGCTGTCCGGTCTTTACTGCCGATGATGCTTGGAATACGCCGGTAGAGCAGGCCAAGGTGAATGGCGACTACACCGCCCGCTTGACCAAGTATTTGAACGCCAAAAACCAGCCGGATTTGCACCCGGACTTTGGCGCCGCTTACCAGGGCGGGCCGTTCGGCATCCCCATCACGATCGTGCCACAAAACCAAGTCAAGACACCGATAAGCTTCGACTACGCCGATGAGAGTGACCCCGGACCTTACCCTTTCCCGGGCCCCAAAGACGTGAAGATCGAGGGACGCGATCCTTACTCTACGGATGGCGATCGACACATACTCACCGTCCAACAGGGAACCTGTCTGGTGTGGGAGGCGTGGGCCTGCAGCTTCGGCTCGGCCTGGGAGTGCGGCAGTGGCGCCAAGTTCGACCTCAAGAAGAACAGCTACGGCCAACGCACCAAAGGGTATACCTCCGCTGATGCGGCGGGCTTGTCGATTCTGGCGGGCTTGATTCGCTATGACGAGACGCAGGCCGGGGCGATCCGGCACGCCATACGGTTTACCCTGGGTTGTTCGGCCAACGCGTATACCAAGCCTGCTTCTCACCAGGCGGTACCACCCAGCTGCAATGCGAGTGACCCCAATGCGATGCCCATGGGGGTGCGCGTAAGGCTCAAGGATAGTTACAACACCTCGGCCCTCAAGGGGGCGGCCTTGGTCATCGTGCAGGCCATGAAGACCTACGGCATGATCTTGGCCGACAACGGCAGCGACTTCTATTTTCAAGGTGAGCCCGACGCGCGCTGGAACGACGACGACCTGAACGGCTTGAAAGACATTCCAAGCAGCGCCTTCGAGGTGGTCGATCCCGTGATGCCCGAGAAGTAACGGGGGCCTGCTGATAGGAAGCCGTGTTATGGCGCAGGGACTGTTATCATAGCCGGCGGGAAACATTCCTACGCGTTTGATTACACCCTTCCGTGACCGCTCAGTTGGCTTCCCAGGGCTCGAGCACGCCGCGCACCCAGGCGATCTCGTAGCTGCGCTCAGCAAAGGTGACCGCGGCCGGATCCGCATTGGAAACTAAGGTCGTCCACAGCTGCGCATCGATCTTAGTATCCATGATGCGTGCGCTGTCGAGCGTATCGCCGAGCTCGGCTGCGCTGGCAGCGGCCACGATTGCGCTCTGTTCGCGATACACGGGCACCTGCTCGCGCAGCGCGCTCAGCCAATCGTCGGGAAACGTGCGACCTTCGGGCAACACGACGTTGATGCGGCGCTGCAGATCTTCGCCGCGGTGCGCAAGGGAACGTGAAGCATAAGACGCAGTGGCCCGTGACAGGCGCGCGCGCAGCACGTCGATGAGGTCGAGCGGGAAGGGCGTTTCGGGTCTGAGCACCACATCGAGAGTGGCGTAGGGATCGACCGTAAGACGCAGGTCGAGCGCCTTCAGCGCGACGTCGCGACGCGCGAACAGGTCGCGGCCCGTAAGCCATAACGCTACGTGCTGGGCGCCAGGTCGGTCGACCGCGCTCAGGCTGAGGGCGTCGTCCAGATTGACCATGAATACATCGCGCGGCTCCGCGGCTTGCTCGACAAGGTGCGGTCGCGGCAGCTCATCAAGACGGCGGCCAAGGCGTAGCTCGGCATCGAATAGCGCTTCACATAGCGACTCTTCATCGAAGGTAGCCGTGCGTTGAACACGGTAAGGTGGCGCGGGATTGAAGATCACTCCGTCCGCCGCTGCGCTGGCGCGCATGGCTGTGCCGGGCAAGAGCGAAAGCGGAAAAACCTGAGCATGTTCGGCCAGGCCATGCTCGAGCAGAAAGTCCACGCCATGCGCTACGTCATCGCTGGTATCGCCCGGCAAACCAACCATCAGATCCACCAACAGGTCGATGCCTTCGCCGCGCAGCATCTTGGCCGCTTCCGCCACGAGATCGGGGCTTCCGTGGCGTCGCACGCGCTTCAGCGTCTCGCGATTGACGGACTGCAGTCCGATTTCTAGCTTGGTGAACCCCGCGCGCGCCAGACGCTTGGCGTGGTCAGGAGTGAGTCCTTCGGCCCGCACCTCTCCAAAAAAGGAAACGGAGCGATCTGGGTTCACCGCCGCGAGCGCATCGAGCAGGGCTTCGAACTCGGGCCGATGATTGAAGGTGGGATCCAAGAACACGACTTCGCGCGCGCCTCGCCCGCGCAGGTTTGCAACCAAGTCTGCACTGCGTTCGACATCGAGCACGCGCAACACGCCGCTGCTACGTGGATAGAAACAGTAAGTGCAGTGCGATCGGCAGCCCCGTACCGTTTCAATGTAAGTCGCGCGTTGCGGCTCGACGGGCACCAAGTCCTGAAGGTAAGGCGACGGGTAATCAGTCATGGGGAACGAAGCATTGGGGGGCGGGCCGAACGAGCCAAGTCCCATCAATGGATGCCGCACGGCCACCCCAGGTAAGCCCGTCACATCCTTACTCTCGAGCAAGCGGTCCATGACATGGGCAAAGGTATCCTCGGCTTCGCCCGTCACGGCGATATCGAAGCCGCTCTGCGAGAGCACAAATGGATTGTCGGCATTTACCTCGGGACCGCCCACCAGTACTTTGGTGCGCGGGGAGCGACGTTTGACCTCACGCGCCAAATGCAGGCTGCGCTCCACATTCCACAAGTAGAGGGAGAAGCCCACATAGTCGGGCTCATCGCGTGCGATATGATCGGCAAGCTGAGTGTCGCCGTAGGTATCTGTCACGGCGGGCGCCACCACGTCGAGCGCGAGCCCCCGGGCATCGAGCCCATGCACCTTGGCCGAGACGCCTAGGCAGCCCGCAGCAAGCGGCACATTGCCGGTGGCCGATAGCGCAGCGGGCTGAGGCACGGGGAGCTGGACCAAGCGCAGACGTTTCATCCGGACACAGCGTGCGGATGGAGCGTGCGCAAGGCAAGGCGCGTCCAGGCGTAAACCCACGATCTACGGCCAGTTGCAGCCGTTCGCCGCGCAGAAACGTGCGCTGGCTAGCCAACGCGTCGCACATTTGAAGGGGTCAGACTGTAGGTCATGGCGGCCGTGTCGCATGATGCGCACTTCACGGTTGCCTATCGATGTGCGCTCGTCGGCCAAGGCCTTCCCACTCTGAAGTCTGCTTGATAGACTTCGTAGCCGGGCGACTAAGGCCAGTGCGCGCAGTTGGGGGAGAGTCTGAACACCGAGAACTCATATCTGAGCGTCTCCAATTTTCCGGTGGTGGTACTGACCGAGTGCGGTCTGCTCAGCGATCTTGAGCGCACCACCGTCATGGAGCAGCTCGAGGACTTGATCACCGGATCGGAGCGCCACGCGCTGGTCATCGACCTTACCGAAGGCGCTGCCCTACCGGACAAGCAGCGTATTTACGTCGCCGAAGCGATCCAGATGCATTCCAAAGCCATCGTGGAGAAGTGGGCTGCGCTCGCCATCGTCGTAGGCGGACCTGAGCATCTGCGTCTGACCAAAGCTGAATTTTGGCTCGGCATATCTCCGGTCCCTGGGCGTGTTTTTTCTGCGATCGAGCCGGCGATGGCTTGGGCTCAGGAATGCGTGATGCCCGCGGCGCCCGCAGCCGAAGCGGGTGCGCCTCGCGAGCCGGCATTGCGTTTGAGCGGTGGACCGGCGCGTGCTGCGGAACGTCCTGCCGCCGAGCGCATCACGCGCAGCACCAGGGTTTCAGCCGCCCCCAAAGGGAAAATGACGGCTCGGACCTCCCCCACCACACCGGCAAAGGGTGCCAAGGAGGGAGCGGCGCCTGCGCGTAAGGGGCTCATTGAAAAGCTCGGGCGCAAGGGATTGGCCGCTACGGCGGTTGCGCTGATGGCATTGCTGTTCTTCTTTGGCCCCACGAACGGGCGACTCTCCGGCGCGGACGCGCGCGACTTCGAAGCGCACAAAAGTCAGGTGGCGCTGCAAGTGTTTCGCCTTGCGCCCAAGTCCGAAGCATTGACCACGGGAGCCACGTACGAGCCAGCGGACAAGTTGGGCTTCGCAGTTTCCATTCCTGCCAAGGGTCATATGATGATCTTTGGGGTTAAGTCGAAAGCAACCACCTTTCCGGTTTTTCCGGGACCAAGTAGTGGGAGCGTAAGCAAGTCGGACCTTGGAACGCGCTTGCCCATGTCTTATGACCTGGGCGAATCAAAAGGTAAGGTCAGCTTTCACCTCGTGTACTGCCCGATGGCATTCGAGATGAGCTCGTGCGAAGTCGCAAGCGACGGACACCTCCAGTGTCCCGCGGACTGCGCGACCTCTACCGTCGGTCTAGTTTCCGAGCCTTGAGCTGCTCGCGGTCTCGGGTATTCGGTGATTCTGCATACTATTTTGTGTAAAGTGTAAAGTGCCGCTTGACGCTTGGGGTTGCTGCCGACAGAGTGCGCACATGGCCCGCTCGATCTCCCCCCAGCGCTATCGTCCTGTCACCCGCATCGACGTGGCGGCGAGCATGCTGGCGCGCCTTGCTCCCAAGCACCTTACGGTTGCGGTCGACCAAGCCCGTCGTGATGCGCACGCCGTGCTCGACGGCTTCTTCGGGCATCAGGAGCTCAGCTATCGCAGCGAGCTGTCTCCTGCGCGTTCGCCTAAGCCACTGGCCGAGATCGATGTGCTCGAAGCGTTATTACCCCGCGCCGCGCGGGGCCGTTATCTTGCAATCAAGCGCGACGTGACGGTGGTGGTGCGTGGCTTTCAGGGGCAGCATCCAGCGCCTCTTTTCGAGCGTCGCGCGAAGGTGTTGAGCCGCATAGCGCGCTCGACCAGCACAGAGCAGCCGAGCTCCACGCGACGCATGCGCATCAGCGCGCTGGTGCGCGAAACGGCCGATGCCGTGACCCTGCGACTCGAGGATGTGGCGGGTGCGAAAGTCGCCTTTCAAGCGGGCCAGTTCCTGTCCGTGCGGGCCGACCTGAACGGCGAAACGTTGTGGCGCGCCTACTCGATTTGCGCTGCGCCGAGCTCGGGCGAGCTTGCGATCACCATCAAGCGAGTCGAGGGCGGACGCGTTTCGCAGCACCTCAATGACGGTGTGAAGGTCAACGACGTGCTCGAAACGCGCGGCCCGAGCGGACGCTTTACCTTGGCCCACTCCCCGACGCCTCGGCACGTGGTGTTGTTGGGTGGCGGCAGCGGCATCACCCCGCTCATGAGTCACGTGCAACACCTGCTCGCAAGCGAGGCGCATACCCGCATCACGCTCCTATACGGCAATCGCGCTGAGCGCGACATCATCTTCAAGAGTGCGCTCGAGGGGCTGCTGCGCAAACACTCAGATCGCATGGTGCTTCGTTACGTGCTCAGCGAGCCCTCCGAAACGCTGGCATGCGCTGTCGGGGTGCTCGACGCTGAGACCACCCGCCGCGAGCTTACGCAATTGGGCGTCATAGACGCCGCGAACACCCAGTACCTTATCTGCGGTCCTGAGCCCATGATGAAGGCCAGCCGCGCGGCTTTACTCACGCTTGGCGTCGCAGAACCACGCATTCTCGAGGAACGCTTCAGCGGGCCGGTCGCGCTTGCTAGGACGAGTGGCGCCGGTTTAGAGCCTCAAACCGTCGCTTACAACCTCAAAGGTAAGGAGACGCGCGTATCGGTCAAACCAGGCCTTACCTTGCTGGAAGCGGCGCTTGCAGCCGATGTACCACTCGACTTTTCTTGCATGATGGGCGGTTGCGGCGCCTGCATGGTGAAGCTTGTCGAAGGCAGCGTGCAGATGGAGGAGCCGAGCTGCCTCAGCGCAAGCGAGCGTGCGGAAGGTAAGATACTAAGTTGCATTGCGCGCCCCACGAGCCTGTGCCGTGTGGAGAAGATCTAATGCCAGCCACTTTGCCCCCCTCGCCGGCCACGCCTGCGTCCGCAGAGCACTCCTATCGTATGAAGGACTTGTGCGAGCGCACCGGTCTTCCGCGTCAGGCCATTCACTTCTACATTCAGCAGGGGTTGTTGCCGCAGGGGCACAAGACTGGGCGCAACATGGCTTATTACGGCGAGGAGCACGTGCAGCGCCTGCTGTTGATCCGTCGCCTCCAACACGAGCGTTTCTTGCCGCTCAAAGCCATTCGCGCCTTGCTCGACGAACAGGAAGGTGTGTTTAGTCCCACGCAACGGGTCTTCCTGGCAGACATACGGGCGCGCCTGGTGGGTAAGCTTTCTCCCGCGCAAAACCAAGTTGCACGTGTTGCTGCAGGCGAGTTGCTCGAGCGCACTGGTGTCATCCGCCAAGACTTCGACAAGCTCGTGGAGATGGGGCTGTTCGGCGCAGGCACGGACGAGCATGGCGCCACGGTCATCTCCAGTAGCGATGCCTGGATCGTGGAGACCTGGGCCGAGATCCAAAAGATCGGCTTCAACGCCGCGCACGGTTTTTCCGTGACTGATTTTGCGTTCTACGAAGAGGCGATAAACCAGCTGTTTCAGCGAGAAACCGTGATGCTGCGGGAAAGGCTTGCAACGCTCGATCCCGCCGTTGCCGCGCGCATGTTGGAGAGTGTGATTCCCATCCTGAATGAGTTCATCGCACGCTACCACGGCACGCTTATCCGCAACTTCTTTACGGGTGCATGAACGTTTTTTACCGCATGCGTGTTCATGCGCATCTCAGTCTTACTTTGTTACCACCCCCCAAACAAACGACGGAGTTTCCTCATGTCCGGTTTTGCAGACAAGCTTCTGAGCATCGTTCCGCTCAAGGTCAAAGATCAACTGGAGCAGTATGCGGAAGCGCTCGAGATCTTCGGCCAAATCCGTGATCCGCGGGTGCTGCGCTCGCTTGGACCCTCGGGCCTCAAGGGCATGGTGCTGAAGCGCGGAAAGCAAGGCGTGCCCACGGAGATTCAGGCCAACCACAAAGCTTTCTTCAATTGGGAATACCCGTCGGATCAACCCGCCATGCAGGAGCTCTACACGCGCGCGAAAGAGCAGCAGTGGAATGGGGCGCACTTAGCCTGGCACACCTCAGTGGATCCGGACAATCCTGAGGTGCCACTTATCCCGTATACCTTTCTCGATTACAGCGTGCTTGAGCGCTACGGTATCAAGCTCAACGAACAAGAGGAGCTCAAGCTACGCAATAGCTTATGCGCCTGGATGCTCAGCCAATTCTTGCACGGCGAGCAAGGCGCGCTGTTCGCCGCCGCGCAGGTGACCGAAGCCGTGCAGTTCTTTGACGGTAAGCTTTATGGCGCGACGCAAGTCATGGATGAGGCGCGCCACGTGGAAGTATTCCATCGCTACCTCGATACCAAGCTCAATAAGCTTTACCAAATCAACGACAACCTGTTCGTGATCATCGATGCGCTCATGCGCGACTCGCGCTGGGACATGAAGTTCTTGGGCATGCAGATCATGGTCGAGGGCCTTGCGCTCGGTGCCTTCAGCACGCTCTACCGCCAGACCAAGGAACCGTTGCTGAAAGAGCTGCTTAAGAACGTCATACAAGACGAGGCGCGACACGTGCACTACGGCGTGCTCGCGCTGCGAGAGCACATCAAGCATCAGCTCAGCGAAAGCGAGAAGCGAGAGCGCGAGGATTGGACCTTCGAGGTGGCCTTACTCATGCGCAACCGGTTCATGGCGTACGAAGTCTACGAAGAGTGGTTCGAGGGCAGGCTCACACGTGCGCAATGGCGTGACGTCGTCAACAGCGCACCCGGCATGGAGCTGTTCCGCTCGGTGATGTTCAGCCGCTTGGTGCCCAATTTGCGCGAAATCGGCTTGTTGAGCGAGCGCATCATGCCGCATTACGAGCGCGTGGGACTGATGAAGTACTTCAAGGGCCCCTCCGCGATGGACCTTACTGGCCCACAGATGATAGCCGAGCTCGACCAGCAAGCGAACCTTACTGTTGCAGCGTGAGCTAGAGCGGAAGGTAGCAGGTCGCAAGGTGTAGTACCCACTCTCAGGCCAAGTAGGATGTCGCCTGCATGGTAGGCGACGGGTGTTCCCGCGCGCGCTGGGGTCAACGGGACCTAGGTCCTGGTCTGGGCGCACCAACATTGAAGGCAGACTGCAGCCATAAAGCCAGCAATTTCCAGAGCGCCTGGTTCGGCCTGCCGCTTG
>JBKJIA010000059.1:0-29550 GCA_046598735.1 Polyangiales bacterium | reverse complement strand
CACACCGAATACGGATCAAGCAGAGAAGTGCGTCTCGTGTGCCTTCGAGCTAGCGCCAAAACAAAAGGCGAAGTTCAAAGGCACGATCATGATGTCGGGCGTGCAACCGCCGACCGGCCCTGGTCAGCCTGCTGCGGCGCCTCAACGACCAGCGCCGGCTGCGCCTCAACCACCAACGCCTGCCGTGTTTACGCCTGCGAGTCATGCACCCGTGCAAGCGTCGCCGCCCGGTCCGAGGAACCTCGCTTTCGAAAAGACGATGATGGGTCCGATGGCTGTGCCGCCTGGCACGGGCATGCCTCAAACGCCGTCGCAGCCCTCCGCCGCGGATCTGGGCCGGGCAGCTACGGTCGAGCAGCAAGCGCCCACCTTTCAGCAGCCACCCGCAGCGTATCAGCCGCCGGTTCAGGGGGCAGCACCCACGTTTTCGCAGCCTCCTGGGACCCCGGCCGGGGGTAATTTCACGTCGGGCGCACAAAGCGGAAGCGGATCTGCGGGGGCCGGCAACTACGGCGGCGGTGGCTTCAACACGACGAGCGATCTGCCCACGCCTCCCAAGAGCAACACCGGCAAGATGATCGCGATCGGTTGCGCCGGCCTGCTCGCGCTCAGCTGCATCATCGGCGGCGTGTTGTTCTTCGTGGCCAAGAACAAAATCAGCGCTCTCACGAGCAGGATCGAGTCTGAGGGTCCCACGCTTGAGTGGCGCACGCGTGTGGCGCAATCCCTCGAGAACGTGCTCGAGATCTGCAAGACCGACTGCAAGGGCGCAGCCGTGTACTTCCATCCGCAGCTCGAGACAGAGCTAATGCAGCAGGCCAAGGGCCTAAGCCACAACGGATTGGTCAAGCTAGTTGACCCTACCCAATCCGAAGCGCGCATGCTCGACAGCACGGATGACACCGGGCTTGCCACCAAGCTCAACCTCGACCCTCAGCAGTGCGTGCGCATTACCTCGGGCTCGGCCAAGGTCGTCAGCTGCAGCGTGCCCGATCCCGCAGGCGCGACGAGCTTGCGCATCGTGCACCTCGAAGGCGTCAGTTCCCTCTGACTATTTGTGCGCGCGGACGCGGTCCGCACTATTTGTGCGCGCGGACGCGGTCCGCAGCGATCGCGCGTAAGGTCTGATAGGCCATGCGCGCTTGGAAGTCGCCCTGGAATGGCGCGCCGCGCTCGGCGCCTTGGCGACGCGGTTCAGCACGCTGCGTGGGGGCGCTGACGGGCGCTTTGGTCGCGTCGTTCTGCAGGTGCCCTTCCAGGCTGGCCTCGCTCACGCCGGCTGCGGGATTGGCGGCCGCCTCCGCGATTTGATCGATCATGACGTCCGGCTCGATGCCCTGGGCTTGGATCGAACGGCCACTCGGCGTGTAGTAGCGCGCAATAGTAAGCTTGAGCGCGCTTGCGTCGGGCAGCTCGATCACGTTCTGTACGCTGCCCTTGCCGAACGTGCGCGTACCGACGATCACCGCGCGACCTTGATCGTGCAGAGCGCCGGCCACGATCTCCGCGGCCGAGGCCGTATAGCCATTGACCAGCACCACCATCGGGAAGTCTGGTCGCGTGCCCGATTTACGCGCCTGCGCGGTCGATAGCTCGCGATCACCGCGACCGCGCGTGGACACGATCACGCCTTCGCTCAAGAACTCATCCGCCACGAGCACGGCTTGATCGAGCAGACCGCCTGGATTGTCGCGTAGGTCGAGCAACACGCCGCGCATGCCGCCTTGAGAACGCGTGACGAGCTCTGCGCGATCGAGCACGTCTTGCAGCTCGCGCGTGGTCGTCTCTTGAAACACGCGCATGCGCACGTACACGAAGCGATCGGCCATCACTTCGCCTTCGACGGCATCCACCGAGATGATCTCACGCCGCATGTGTACATCGATCGCCGGCGCATCATCTGCGCGACGTAAGGTCGTGTGCACCTCGGTGCCGGGCTCGCCACGCATGCGTCGCACGGCTTCTTCGATGGGCATGTCGCGGGCACGCAAGTCGCCGATGCTCACGAACCTGTCCCCGACTTTGAGTCCGGCTCGCTGCGCAGGCCCATTGGGAAACACGGCACTGACCGTGAGCCAGCCATCGCGTACATCAATCTCGACGCCAATGCCGCCAAAACGTCCACGCGTGTCACTCGAGAGCACACGATATTCTTCCGGGCTCAAGTAGTCGCTGTGCGGATCTAGCGTGCGCACCATGCCGCGAATTGCCCCGTAAATCAGCGCATCTTGATCGACTGCACCCACGTACGACATCTCGATATGTGCGAGTGCACGTGCAAAAGTCGCGAGATTCGCATAGGGGCTGTGCGCCGTATCCGCAGCAAGTGCTTGGTGCACGAGCACGGGCGCGGCGACCAATGCCCCCGCAAGCATGACAGCAGCACGCGCGGCCCGATGTTGTGAGGACATAGCAATCTTCTCCCGACTTCGATTGACAGGTACGCGAGGTGCTGGTGTACCATTACTTCGCATCGTTCGTTGCCAGGGGAACATACCGACGACTACTGACTATCAGTGGAGACTCGGGGCGAATGACGCAGAAAAACATACATATGTCGCGCCTACCTGCGGAAAACCCGCATCGCGGATTGGAGGAAACGGTGAGCATGTCAGGCACCGATAAACGTAAACAGAGTCTCTACTTTCCTGAGTCCATGTTGCAGGACATTCAGAAAGAGGCGGCTCGGCTGGACCGCTCTCTCTCCTGGATTGTCCAGCGGTGTGTGAAGATCGGTTTGCCCGACATTCGAAAGTTGCCATCGGTGAATGAAATCCCCGATGACGATCTTCCTGGCGCCAATATCTGAAGCTCAGGTGATGTAGCGGCTGCGGCCTTCCTTAGGGAGGGCCGCGTTGTCATTTAAAGCGGGTGATTCGCCTGAGAATCGCCTTCACGGAGTACGTGAGCGGATCCAGGCCTGCAGGGGACGCCGACCGCGCTCAGTATTCAGCGCGGAACAGCTGCTGACCCATCAACAACAGGTCGCCTGCGCGCACGGCGTGCTTGCCCTGAACGCGCACGAAAGTGCCGTTCGAGCTGCCCACGTCGGTCAAGAATACGCGGCCGTTTTCGACGTGAATCTTCGCGTGCAAGCCGGAGACGTAGCCGTCCTCGGGGAAGATCAGATCGCCGCGCTCACGGCCCAGGTGCAAGCCTGTGGGCGGAACCGGGAACGAATTGCCGGTGGTTTGACGTCCAATCAACAGATTGAGGCGGCCGACGAAGCCTGGATTCGGGCTGCCCATGAGCTCGACCCCATCCGCACCAATGCGAGGTTGCTCCATCGTGTTGAAGCGAATGAGCTCCTGGCCGATGCGGAAGACGCTGCCGTCTTTCAGCTCGGTGTGCACGTCCCGATCGATGCGCGTGTACACGCCATTGAGCGAATCCGCATCGCGCACGAACAACTGCGAGCCCTCGAAGGCGAAGTTCGCGTGACGTGGGGAAAGGTAAAGATCAGACGCGAACACGCCGCCCGCCTGACGGCCTACCAAAGTCTGGTCCATCAACGGGATGGATTCGCCTTCGCTGCCGTCCGGACGGATCAGCACAAGCGCACCGCGCGGCGCAGCGGCCGGTGCCAGCGGCGGGGCAGTGGGTGCCATCGCCGGCGGTGGCGCAGCCAATGTGGGCGCCGCACCGACTGCACTCGCTGCCGCGACCTGCGCCATTGCGTAGCCGCAGGTGCCGCAGAACTTGAAGTTCTTGGGCACCGACGCGGCGCATTTCGGACACGTCAGAAGCTCGGCGCCGCCTTGGCCTGGGCCCCCTGCTGCAGGGGCAGGCTGCGGCTCAAACGGACGGCGGGCGGGCGCTTCAGGAGCTGCTGCCATCTGCGTGGGCGCATCCGGCGCCGCCGGCGATGTCGCTGGGTTAGGCGCGAACGGCCGCTGAAACGCGGGCGCTCCTGAAGGCGGCGCGGCCATCGGCGCCGATATTCCCGCAGCGGGCGTAGGCGCCGTAAAGCTCTTTGGCTGATGCGCAGCGTTGCGCGGCAGCTCTGCACCACACCCAAGGCAGAACTTGTAGTGGTCCTGGTTTTCCTTTGTGCACCGAGGACAAACGATCACCCAAGCCTCCTGCGCCGACTACGGCCCGTCAGCTTCTAACTGGTACGGGCTCTACGGCAGGTCGGGAGGATACGGGGCGCACTCTCTGTGGGTCAAGCAACCGAACTCAAAATCCGCTACCCTCGTCGGCACTTAGGGGATGGAGTCCAGTAACCATACGGCCGATGACGACGCACTAGACCGCAACGCACCGGCACCAGACGATCCCAGTGCCGCCGCGGCGGCCTTGATCGGGCTGCGCATTGCAGAGCGTTACGAGCTTATGGACGTACTCGGGCAAGGCGCGCTCGGCCGCGTGTTTCGTGCGCGCAGGCTGAGCGACAACCTCCACGTGGCACTCAAGCTTTTGCACGATCGTCACGCCAACGATGCCCAGATCTTGCGACGGTTCCAGCGTGAGATCGAAGCTGCGGGCAGCATCGATCATCCGTGCGTGGTGCGCGTGATCGATTCCGGCGTCGACGCCCAAGGCCGCCCGTTCGTGTGCATGGAATGCGTCGAGGGCAAGAGTCTTGCGACGATCTTGAGGGAGGAAGAGCTCACGCCACGCCGGATCGAAGCGCTGCTCACCGATATATTGTCGGCTTTGTCGGCCGCGCATCGTAAGGGCGTGGTGCATCGCGATCTCAAGCCCGACAACGTGCTGATCGCAAAAGACTCGGAGGGCCGCGAGCTGGTGAAATTGTGCGACTTCGGTGTCGCCAAGATCTTACGAAGCGAATCCGGTAGCGCGCTGACCATGGACGGCATGCTGTGCGGGTCGCCCGACTACATGGCGCCCGAGCAGGCAACCGGGAAGAACCTGGACGGGCGCGTCGACGTGTACGCAGTGGGCGTGGTGCTCTACCTCATGCTCACGCGCGAGCTGCCATTTCAAGGGAGCAGCCCTGTGGCCACTGCGGCCTTGCACGCAACCGATCCGGTCATCCCGCCCCGCGAACGACGTCCAGATCGACCCGTGCCGCGCGAGCTCGAGGCGGTGTGCCTGAAAGCCCTGCAAAAGAGCCCGTCGCGCCGCTATCAAAGCGCGATCGAGATGTCGGAAGCGCTACGCGCAGCAGTCAAGCAACTTGACGGCCGTGCCGACGTGCCCATGGGCAGCGCCACCTTCGAACGCTCGCTTGCGCAGATTTCCACGAGCGCTGCGCCTGAGCGGTTGACGATACCGGGCGATGCCATGCGATCGCGTACGCGGGTTTGGTTGGGCGCGCTGTTACTCGTGACCGCATCGGCCGCGATCGCAATTCCGCTGTTGAGCGGGCGCGATCATGACGGAGTGAGCACAAACCCGGTGGCGAAGCCCGCACCGAGCGACGCGCGGGATATGCCCAAGGTCACAGCCAAACCGCAAGCGCTGGCGCCGGGCGAACGAGCGCTCAGCGAAGGCAAGCGACGCCTGCGGCAGAATGATTTCGCGGGCGCCGTGCGCATGCTCGAACAAGCCGCCGATACGCTGGGCGAGCGACCGGACGTGTTGCGCGCACTGGGTGAGGCGCAGCTCAAGCAAGGCGACAAGTCGCGAGGCATTCGCACGCTCACGCGCTATCTGCAGCTCGCTCCTCAAGCACGCGACCGAGTGGTGGTCGAAGCGCTGATTCAGTCGGCCCCCAAGCCGTAGTCGCTCGCGCGAACGCTAGCCTGGGACTAGGCCGTGATTTCGACACGCAACAACTGATGCCCTAGGAAAACGTAGTCACCCTGGGTCAGCTCCCGTTCGCCGCGGATGCGAAGGTATGTGCCGTTCTTGGAGTTGTTATCGACGAGCGAGAACGTGCCGTCGGCCGCCACCCCGAGACGCGCGTGATTGGCGGACATGAACACGTCTTCGGGGAAGTTGAGATCGCAATCTTCGCGGCCGATCGTGCAGGTGGCTTCGCGCGAGCACACCACCATGCCGTCGCTGCCACCGCGCAACATCTGCGTGAGGCGAAACGGGCTTGGGCGCTTCGGCGACGCGTAGAAATACGTCATGTCGGGATCGGGGCCCGCCGTGTCGGCTGGGGTGCGATCGAGCCGGAACACTTGGTCGCCGCACAAGAACAGATCGCCTGGCTCGAGCGGGAGCTGCCCGCGCACGCGCACGTAGACGCCATTGGCGCTGCCTTCATCGCGCACCACGAGCTTGTCGCCGCGATACACGAAATTGGCATGGCGTGGGCTGACCCAAAGATCGTCAGGGAACGGAATCTGCGCATCGCGCCTGCCCGCTACGTGCTCAGTGCCTTGGAGCAGAAAGCTCACGCCTTCGGTGCCTGCATCGCCACGGATCAGGATCAGACGGGCCTTGCCCGGCGTCTGCATCGCCCCGAAGAAGTCCGTCCGCAGGTCGAGAATTTGCGGTGGAACGACCGCGCCGCACCGACCGCAAAATTTGTGTCCCGAAGGAACTGGAGTCGAGCATTCTTTACAAACGTAGTGACGGGCCTGCTCCATCAATTCCTCCTTAGAGAGCTGCGAAGCGGATGCTCGCGTAGGTAGCTGTGCAGCGGCTGCTGCGTGAACATTGGCTTGGGGCCGCGATGGTACGACGGGAAGGGGCGGCACGGCGGGTGTATCCGCAAGCGCTGGCCGGCCAGGCAGCGGATTGGCCCGGGCGGGTGCCTGCGCTTTCGGCGCGCTCTCGGTCACAAGCGTTAGAGCTCCGCCGCAGCCTGCGCAGAAGCGCGTTCCGAGGGGGCTGAACGTGTCGCAGCTTCCGCATGCGAGCCCGACTTCGATGGCAGTCGCCAAGTTTGCTCTTCCCTCAGGTCGCCCGGCGCACGCGCGCCAAAGGCTTGTCACGTCTTATGTAGGCCATTCCGACGCGGCCCGTCAATTGAGCGCGGAAGGGGGACAGCGAGAGCTGCTCGCGCTCGCAGCGGAAGCGGGCGCGCTCTCGGCGCCGACTAGTGCGACCGGATCGGGCCTCAGGGACGCCGCGACAGAGGGCTCAAGCGCACGGCGGGCGCGCAAACGTGTGGGCCAATCGGGTGCACTTTCGGCGAGGTTTCGCAGTTGCGTTTTCATGGCTGTGGCACGGCCGGGGAGCTCGGCGAGCGCGTCGAGCAGGGCGCCGCGAAGCGATGAAGGTGGGCCAGAGATCAGGGTCAACAGAACCGGCGAATCCAAACCAGGGGCGCCCATGCGCGCAAGGGCCGTGACGGCGAGCTCACGTTCTTGCGGCGAGCCGCGCGTCGCGATGTCCGTCAGCGCAGCCTGCAGTGTGACGAGCTTATCGAGGGCAGCCTGTCGTGGTGCGCAATCGAGCGCGCCTTCGAGGCCCCCCAATGACAAACGGCCCGGCGACTGCGTCAAGGCGGAGAGCGCGACGTAACGTCGCTTGGGATCGGCGAGCGCTTCCTGCAACGCGGCGGGGAACGCGGAGACGAGTGCTTCCGACTGCGCAGGAGAGAGCGCGGCCAACGCGGCACCGGCTTCAGCCACTTGCAGTACATAGCTCTTGGGCACGAACGGCCAGCTCGGCGGGGGAAGCCGTGGCAGCGGACGGCTGGCGTTCCGGGCTAGGCGCTGCGCCGCGTAGGCTCGCTGCTCGCTCTGAGCGGACAGGAGCGCACGCGTGAGGACGACGGCATCGTGATCGGCGTACGTCGCGACTTGCCAGGCTGGCGCGGGCCAATCCAAAGCCCTTTGCGACAGCCCTGAATCGTGCGTGCTGCGCGACAACGCCCAAAGTGCTGCGGCGCGGACGCTCGCGTGGCGCTCGTTCAATAAGCTGCGCAACACGCTTTCGGCCGCGGTCGAACGGAGCATGCCAAGACCGAGCGTTGCGATCACGCGCACGCCGGCATCCTCGTCAGTGGCCATGGCAAGCAGCGCATCGTGCGCGCGCTCGCCTTCGCATCGAAGCAACGCCCAGACGGCGACCGGCCGCAAGCGGCCCTCGGCGCGCGAGGTGAGCGTCTTTAGACGCGCCCCGACCCGACCGTCGGACAACATACCCACTGCAATGAGGGCCCGTGCGCGCTCAGCCGTATCGGTGCTCTGCTCGGCGAGCGATAGTAAGGGGCCCGCGGCATTCTCGTTGGCCATGACGCCGAGCAAATCGAGGGCCACGCCGCGCTGCAGCGGATCATCGTCGAGCAAGGCTTCGAGTAGCGGCTTGAGAGCGCGACGACCCACGCGTGCCAAGAGCTCGCGCTCCTCGACGCTGGCCCGCTCGTCAGAGACCCGTTGGGCCAAAGGTGTCAACCACACACTGTAGAGCTCGATCAACTGCTTGCGATGGAGTGGGCGTTCCGGGTGTTGAAGCGCAAGCGCAAGCAGAGCGGGCTCCACGCGTTCGAGGTGCGAGCGCGACACATCGAGCTGCACGAGCGCGCGCGCCGCACGGCTCAAAAGCTCATCATCGGGCGAGCCTTGCAAGACGCTGATCAGGGCTTTTTCCGCGCTCTCCAGCTTGCCGCGGGCCGTCTCCACTTGCGCCAGGAGCAGTGTCGTTTGGAAGTCTCGCGGCGACAGCGCGAGCGCGCGCGTGTACGCGACTTGCGCGGCGTCGAGATCACGCAAGCCACGGTGAAGATCACCGAGCAAGCGATGGGCACGCGCATCATCGGGAGAGACTTGCACCGCGCGTTGCGCAAACCTCAGGGCATCGGCATCACGATAGCTCGCAAGCGATAGCTCGACGGCGCGACGCAGGGCATCGGCCGCGTGCGCGGGATCGGCCGCAATCAGACGTTCGAGCGCGTTGAGCGCCTGCACTTTATCGCCAGCACGCATGTAGGAACGTTCGAGTGCGCGCAGACTCTCGAGATCGCTCGGCGCCTGGATCACGATTTTTTCGAGCACTAGCTGCTCGGCGCGCAGCGCCAGCGGACCTACGTCATGGGCATGGGCCTCGGCGAGTAAACGGGCGGCCTCGAGATCGCTGGGCTCCCGTTGAATGCGATCGTCCAAGTCGATCTGATGGCGCTTGAGCGTGCCAAAACGCGACCACAACCCCACCAAGTGCTGCCTGCCTTCGCGACGCGTCGCCGGGTCATGGACGGCGAGCTTGATCGTTGCGTGCCAGCTGCTCTCGGCCTCGGGAAAGCGACCGGCGCGTTCGAACAAGCTTGCCAAGGCGCGCTGGGCATCGACGCTGCGGGGTTCGAGCACGGCTGCCTTTTGCGCATGCTCGATCGCAAGATCGAGCCAATCGTGATCGGCCAGCACCGCCGACAAAGCTGCGTGTCCCTCGGCGGTCTCGTGGCCAGCTTGCTCGAGCAAACGCTTCCACACGGCCAGAGCGCCCGCGCGATCACCGCGCTCGAAACGCTCGCTGCCTAGCGCGACCAAGTGCACAGGATCGTCAGGATCGAGCTTGGCAAGTTGCGAAAGCTCGGCTTCCGCGCGCGCGGCATCTCCCCACCGCGCGTAAAGCTCAGACAAGGCGCGATGGAGTGGAATGGACTGGGATGCGCGCTGTGATGCGTCGTGCAAGATGCGCTCGGCTTCGGACGCGCGACCGACTTGCTTGAGCAGCTCCGCCAAGCCGACGACGAACGCCGGCTCATCGGGCGAAAGGCGCACAAGCTCTCTTTGCTCGACGATCACTTCGTCGAGTCGACCGGCGCGCAGTAACAGTTGCGACAGCGCGCGGCGTGCGTCCAAATCGCGCGGCGAGCGCCGTAAAAGCGCGCGATAGGCTTCGACTGCACGGGTTTCGTCACCGAGCTCGTCCCACAGTTTCGCGGCACGTGCAGCGGCATCGAGCCCGCCTCGTCCATCGCGCGAAAGCTGCTCGGCAAGTGCGCGCAAACCGTCGCTTTGGCGCGCAGCCTCGATCAACAAATCGTACAGCGTGCCGCGCAGGCCGCTGTCGGCACCGGCCAATGAAAGCGCGCGTTCCAAGCTCGCTTTGGCGCCGCTGGCATCGCCTGCGGCAAGCTGGGCTTGCGCGGCTTCACGCAACAGCGGCACCACGGCACGCACGTCTCCGCGTCGGGCTTGCGCTGCGTTTAGGAACTCTTGCGCTGCTTGCGCGTGCGACCCGCGTTGAGCGAGCGCCCGTGCAAACGTCCCGGCTTGATCCCCGCCTGCTCCGCCAGCGCGCGCAAGCTCGGCATAGCGCGTCCGCGCAAGCTCGGTGTCCCCTGCCTCGAGCGCCAGCTCGGCCAGTGCATTCAACGCGGCCTGCCTGTCCGCAGCAGCGCGCGCGCTCTTGCTGAGTGTCAGGTATGTCTGCTCGGCCTCGGGAACGCGCCCTGAATCTCGCAATAGGCGCGCTTGCAGCAGCGCAGCGCGCGAGTCGGCCAAAAAAGGCGCCAGCACCGCCAAGGCATCCGCGCGTTGATCGGTCAGCACAAGCACGTGCGCAAGCGCAAGCGCTGGCTCCACACGCGCAGCGTTGGCAGCCTGCTCCGTCCGCAGGCGTGCGACCAAGCTATCCAACGAGCCGTGACCGAGCAGCCAAAGCTCGCGCAAACGGCGCAAGGCAAAGCCGTCTTCTGGAACGCTCACGAAGGCGCGATAGGTGCGTTCGACAAGCTCGCTGGGTTGCGCCTGAGCGCTGGGGACGGCACGCGTAGGCGCGGTCCCCCGCGAGGTCCGCACAGGCGCGACCTTACCTTCCCGAGCGCGTGCGGGCTTAGAGTGCGGCTGCTTCTCACGCGTGATCGACCAGTTGTCTTGCGCGCTGAGCGAAGGCAAGCGCAGTAGTGACGCACACAAAGAGGCGACGCTGAGCAGCGTAAGCAGGCCATATTTACGCGTAAAACCCCTCACCACGACACTATACCGTGCTTGCGTGCTACGAGGAGCGCCTCCCATGCCTGCTCTTCACATCGGCTGCCTTCTCGATCGCCTACCTGGCCTCAAACTCACCCAACGCATTGCGTTCTTCGAGCTTTCACCGCGTCCACCGATTCCAAAGTTCGGGACTTTCGCCCGTTTTCGTAAGGATGCTGGCGCCAAGCTCGAGGTGAGCTTGGTGGTGCCACGTAGTACGTGGCTCACCTCGAAGGGCCCGATGCGACCTGCGCCCGAGCTCGACCAAGGCATCGCATGGATCTTGCGCGCGGCCGACTCGATCGGCGCGAGCACGATTGTGGTGCCCACGGCCGCAGAGCTCACGCCCGGCGAGCGCGATCGCAACTTGACCGCCGCGTTTTTTGATCGGCTCAAGCCCAGTAACAAGACGCTGGTGTTCGCACCGGGTGGCCTCTGGGAGCCCGAGCAAGGCGTCCCGTTCGTGGAGAAGATCGGCGCGGTGTACGGCTTCGATCCGCTCGAGCATGATGCTCCGCCGGGCGCCATCGTGTACGCGCGCATTCGGCCCATGGGTGTGCGTGCCCGTTTGTCCGAAGGTCATCTGATGCGTGCTGCCGAACGTCTGCTCGCCAGCGATTGCGAGCACATTTACGTGAGCATCGCCTCCGAGCACGGCCCACGCGATGCCCTGCGCATGAGCGCCGCCCTCAACGAAGCCAGCGAGCTTGCAGCCAACAGTGACGACGACGAGCTCGACGATGAGGACGAGCTGGACGACGAAGACGGCGAAAACGGCGAAAACGCAATCGACGGCGAACCAGAAGACGAAGAAGACGCCGATGATGGCGATGGCGACGAAGAAGACGCTTAGACCGCGTTCGCTTGCGGCCCCAAAGCCGAAGCAGCAGGCGTCATGACGAATCCGTTCGAGCAGCCCGCGCTGTCGTGGCTATGGGGCGCGCGTATTCAGCGCATCGACGGGCCCAAGCCTGGATTGTTCGCGTTTTCACTGTTTAACGCAGGCGAACGTAGCACGCTGCTTATCGCAGTCAGCGACGATGCGCGCGGCATCGGCTCCGCCAGCGAACGCCCCAAAGGCGAAGCGGCATCCTCGTTCGTACAACGCCTGCGCCGCGCCATCGAAAACGGTCGGCTCACGAGGGCCTCTTGGTTGGGCAGCGCAGACAAGCCCGATCGCGGGGCCGCGCTCATGCTGCATTTCACGCGCAGCGAGACACCTGTCACGCTTGTGGTCGACTTCGACCGTAAAGCCCCGACCTTACTATTACTCGGTGCCGATGGCCAAGTCGTGGGTGCTTCGGATGTGAAGGCACTCAAGCTACGTGGGCTGACATTCGGAAAACCTTACGTTGCGCTGCCCAACGCGCAGGGCATTCGCATTCCAAACGATGCGAGCGCGCTCGCCGTAGCGGGCGCGACGCTCAGCGAGCAACGCAACGAATCGCGTCTCGATGGCCTGAAGGCGAGCCTGCGGGTGCAGTTGCGCGCCCTTTTGAAACGCGCAGAGCGTAAGGTGAGCGCCATCGAAGGCGACCTGGCACGCGCGGCGCAAGCACCGACGCTAAGACGCCACGCCTCGCTCATCCTGTGCAATCTGACGGCCATTCCTCGTGGCACGGCTCAGATCTCGCTGCTGGACGAAAGCGTGGATCCGCCCGATCTCGTGGCGCTGACGCTCGATCCGGCGCGCGACGCGAACGCCAACGCGCAAAGCATGTTCGAGCGCGCACGCAAAGTAGAACGCGGCACGATCATCGCTACGCAACGTCGCAGCGAAACCCTTCTCGAAGTCGAGCGTTTGCACGAGCTCGAACGCGCGGTGAACGACACGCAGGACGAAAGCGAGCTTGAGTCCGTCACACGTGCGCTGAGCAAGCATGCGACGGCGGCACCGCAACGTGGCCCATCCAAAAAACGCGGTCAGCCGCAGGCGCACACGCCGTTTCATAGCTTCGAAAGCGCCGGCGGTGCGCGTATTCTGGTGGGCAAGAACGCAGCCGACAACGATACGCTCACCCTTACTGTTGCGCGGCCCCACGACCATTGGTTCCACGCGCGCAGCATCCAAGGCTCGCACGTGGTCGTGCCGGTCGAGCGTGGCCAAACGATGCACCCCGAGGTGTTGCTCGACGCTGCGCATCTGGCCGCACACTTCAGCGGCGCGCGCGGCGAGCCCATCGCCGAAGTCCAACACACGGAACGTCGCTACGTGCGCAAGCCCAAGGGCAGCGCGCCCGGCGCCGTCACGATCGAACGCGAAAAAGTCTTACGCTTGCGCGTAGAACCAGAACGCCTCGCACGACTGCTCAAAACCTGAGTGTGTGCGAGGCGCGTGTTCGCCAGTCAGAACGAGTCGAATCAGCCGAGCGCTTCTTCAGGAATGAGCAGCGCGCTCTCGTCATCGCCGCCTATCACCGTCGCCAAGTGCGCTACGTGCGGCAACGTGTTGTTCGCGAAGTATTGCGCCGAGTAGCGCTTGCCTTCGTAGAACGCCTTGTCCGCTGCACTCGCGCTACCGAGCTTCTCGAGCGCGATCACAGCCTGTTCGAGCAAGAGCCAGCCGAGCGTCAGCTCCGACATCATGGTCAAGAAGCGATTGGCCGCGAGCGGCACGCGCTCGACCTTACCCTGTGCATTCCACATCATGAATTTCATGGCCGAACCGGCCACCGCTTCTTGGGCCTTCTGTAGCTGCGCCACGCTGGCTGCAAGCTGCGGGTGCTCCTTGTGCTTGGTCACGAACGCTTGCACATCACCGAGGAAGGCACGCGCATTGCTGCCGCCATTTTGGCCGAGCTTACGCCCCACCAAATCGAGGGCCTGAATGTGGTTGGTGCCTTCGTAAATAGCGAAAATGCGCGAGTCGCGGCAGTACTGCTCGACCGGGTGATCCTTCAAGAAACCCGCGCCGCCCATGGCTTGAATCGCAAGCGCGCTGACCTCGAAGGCCATGTCCGATCCGTAGCTCTTGAGCAGCGGCACGAGCAGCTCGACCTGACCGTGATGGTAACCGGCCTTGGCATCGTCCTTACCTTGTAGCGAGCGCGCCCAATCGGCATGCGTGGTCAGCTTCATCGCGAGCGCGCGCGTACCCTCCACCCGTGCTTTCATCTCGAGCAACATGCGACGCACGTCCGCGTGCTGAATGATCGGCACCTTGGGAGCGTTGGCATCCTTGAAATTCTTGATGCTCGGACCTTGCTTACGGTCTTTGGCGTACTCCGCCGCCGACAGATACGCCGCCGATCCAAGCGCGAGGCCTTGAATGCCGACGCCGATACGCGCGGTGTTCATCATCAAGAACATTTGCGCCATGCCTTGATGCTCGACGGTTCCGACGAGCTCGCCGATGCAGTTGTCGTTGTCGCCAAAGTTCAGCACGCACGTCGCCGAACCGTTGATGCCCATCTTGTGCTCGATCGATGCCAGTTGGACGTCATTGAGCTCGCCCAAGGAGCCATCCGCGTTCACGCGCAAACGCGGCACCACGAACAAGGACAAGCCCTTCGTACCGGCCCGCGCACCTTCCACGCGCGCAAGCAGCAAGTGGATGACGTTGCTCGCGAGATCGCTATCGCCTCCGGAAATAAAAATCTTGGTGCCGCGGATGCGGTAGGTACCGTCCGGATTCTTGAGCGCCGAGGTCGTGGCTGCGCCAACGTCGCTGCCAGCGTGCGGCTCCGTCAGACACATCGTGCCGGCAAATTCACCCTTGAACATGCGCTGCGCGTACTTCTGATTCTGTTCGGGCGTGCCGCATTCCGCGATCACGTCTGCAGCAGCGTGCGCAAGGCCCGGATACATCGCAAATGCAGTGTTGGCGCCGGTCAACATCTCTTCGACGCATGACTGCAACGGAAGCGGAGCGCCCTGCCCGCCGCGATCGGCTGCGCCGCCGATGCCCTTCCAGCCGGCTTCGTACAACTTGTCCCAAGCTTCTTTGAAACCGGTCGGGGTCTTCACGCGACCGTCCTCGATGCGACAGCCTTCTTTGTCGCCCACCGCATTCAATGGCCCAAGCACCTCCCGAGTGAAGCGATACGCCTCGTCGAGCACCATCTGAGCCTGGTCGCGATCCCAATCCTTGTACGCGTCGAGCGCGAGCAAGTCGTCGAGCTTGAACTGCTCGAACAGTAAGAATTGAAAGTCGCGTAAGTCAGCTTTGTAGCGATTGATGGGCTGGGACATCGCGGTACTCTCCGATTGGCATCCGCGGCGTCCGGCCTCGGATCGAAATGAATAGCGGTTCAATTTGTAGGCTTAGCCTACCGGCCTGTCGAGCACTTAACCACTTGCGTTTGCACGGGAATACTAGGGCGGCCAAGAAGCTTCAGCCGACCGTGCGGTTGGCAATGTGACACGTGACAACTTTAGTATTCCCAAAGTCGCTCAGGGGCGCAATGTAGAAAGTGTAAACTTCGGTAAGCGCCTCCACAGAGCGTGCCATTTGATCCGGCCAAACGACGCCCGGGACGCCATGACGATAGCCGTGACGCAGCACAAATCGCCGCAGAGTGGGGCACTTACGCTGCGAGCCGGCAGCTGTGCTATTTAGCCGCCTCCATGCGTATCGAACGTTACTTGAGCGAGCTTGGCAGCCGCGCAATACAGACCGCCCTGGGCCTTGAGGCGCCCGCGGTCCTCAGGCCTACCAGCGATCCGGCCCACGGCGACTACCAGATCAATGGTGTTCTGCCGCTCGCAAAGCAGCACAAGAAGAACCCGCGCGAGCTCGCCGAGCAGGTGGCGGTGCACCTTCGTAGCGACCCTTCGATCGCCAGCGCCGAAGTCGCGGGCCCGGGCTTTGTGAACCTGCGCCTCAACGATGCTTTCATCGCCAGTGCGCTCAACGATTGCTTGGCCGATACCAGCCGAGACGGCGTGCCGCCGAGCGCGAGCCCCGAGCGGGTGATCATCGATTTTTCAGGGCCCAACATCGCCAAGCAGATGCATGTCGGCCACCTACGTTCAACCATCATCGGCGACGCGCTCGTGCGCATGTTGCGGTTCATCGGTCATGACGTAGTGGGCGACAATCACCTCGGCGATTGGGGCACCCAGTTCGGGCTGTTGATTGTCGGCATGCGCGAGTTGGGCGATGCAGCCGCGCTCGAAAAGGAGCCGATCGTCGAGCTGGAACGCGTGTACAAGCTCGCCAGCGAGCGCGCCAAAACCGACGCCGATTTCGGCAGCGCCGCGCGCGCCGAGCTTGCGAAGCTGCAAGCGGGTGACCCCGAAAACAAGGCCCAATGGTCGCGTTTTGTAGCAGCCACCAAAGTCGAGCTCGACAAGGTGTACGCGCGCCTCGATGTACACTTCGACACTTGGTACGGCGAGAGCTTCTACAACGCGTTTTTGCCCGCCATCGTCGAGCTTCTGAAAACAAAACAACTCGCGCGCGAAGATGCGGGCGCGCTGTGCATCTTCTTCAACGAGCTTGAGCAAGCGCCGGCCGAGCTCAAGAAGATGAAGGAACCGTTCATCGTGCAAAAGCAGGACGGCGCCTTCCTCTACAGCACGACCGACGTTGCGACGTTGCAACATCGCCGCGAAACCCAACACGGCAAGCGCGTGATTTACGTCGTGGACATGCGCCAATCGTTGCACTTCAAACAGTTGTTCGGCGTCGCCAAAATGCTGGGCTGGGATGACGTGCGCTTGGAGCATTTGGGCTTTGGCAGCGTGCTCGGCCGCGATGGTAAGCCGCTCAAAACGCGCGATGCCTCAGGCAAGGCGATCACGCTCGCGTCACTGCTCGACGAAGCGGAAGAGCGCGCCCTGGCCCGGCTCAACGAAGGTAAGGCCGAAGGTCGCATGGACGTGTCCGACGAGGAGCTTGCGCATGTGGCGCGCGCCGTCGGCATTGGTGCGGTGAAGTACGCCGATCTGCATCAGAACCGCACCAGCGACTATCAGTTCGACTTCGACAAAATGATTACCTTCCAGGGCAATGCGGGCCCCTACCTGCAGTACGCCTATGCGCGCGTGCAAAGCATTTTCCGCAAGGGAGAGCTCGACCCCGCGCAAGCGTCCGCAGCGATCAGGCTCGAGGCGCCCCAGGAAAAAGAGCTCGCGCGCACGCTCTTACGCTTTCCCGAGATCGTGCATCAGGCTGCAGACGCGGGCCTGCCGCACTTGATCACCGATCATTTGTACGCGCTGGCCAAAGCCTACAGCACATTTTTCGAGGCCTGCCCCGTGCTCAAAGCCGAAGACGAAACGCGCGGGAGTCGCATCGCTTTGTGCTGGCTCACGGCGCGTCAGTTGCGGCGCGGGCTCGGTCTGCTCGGCATTCAGGTCGTGGAGAAAATGTGATGCTGAAAGGCACGCTGGATCGCGTGCGCTTTCGCGGCGCCGCGCTCGAAGGCAACGCGCTTGGCGATCCCGTCGAACGCGAGCTGCTCGTGTATTTGCCGCCTAGCTACGGCACGGGCAGCCATCGCTATCCCGTGATCATGGTGCTCACCGGCTACGCAGCCACCAACGTGTCGCTGCTGAATTTCAAGCCGTGGGAGCCCAACCTGCTCGAACGCTACGAACGTTTGCTCGCGCAAGGTTGTCCGGAAGCGATCTTGGTCATGCCCGATTGCTTCACGCGCTGGGGCGGCAGTCAGTACATCAACTCGCCCTCGACCGGCCGCTACCAAAGCTATCTCGCTGATGACGTGGTGGCCGCAGTGGAAAGCCGCTATCGCACCCATGGCAAGCGCGAGGGGCGCGCGATCATCGGCAAGTCATCGGGTGGTTTTGGCGCGCTGCGCATGGGCATGGACCGGCCGGAGATCTTCGGGGTGGTGGGCAGCCACGCGGGGGACTGCGCCTTTGAGCTGTGCATCCGCCCACGCTTTGTGGAGGTGGCGCCGGTGTACGAGCGCTGGGGTGGAGTGCCAGGATTTGTGGAGCAAATGGCTAAACAGGCAGGTCCACGAAGCCAGTCCGAGTTCCATGCCCTCGAAATAGTCGCGTTAGCGGCAGCCTATGCGCCGATCGAGAGCGGCCCTTTGCCTCGGGCTGCGCTACCCTTTGACCCCATCACCGCCATGATCTTGCCCGACACCTGGACGCGCTGGCTCGCGCACGACCCTCTGATTCGCGCCGAAAGGGATGCAAATGTCCTTAACGACGCGCGGCTCGTTTTTCTCGACGCCGGGAAATCAGACGAGTATGGTCTGCAGTTCGGAGCCCGCATGTTGGCTCAACGGTTAGTGAATTCGGGGGCGCGGGTCCACCACGAGGAGTTCGAGGGGGGCCACATGGGGACAGGTCACCGCTACGAAGTGTCCTTACCGAAAGTCCTGTCCGCCCTCGAGGGTGCCTGCTTGTGCGAACGTCTATGAGCTCGACGAAAGCGACGAAAAAAGTCGCCGCACCCGCGGCTGACAAAAAAGCAAGCGGTGGAAGCAAGCCCAAGGCGCCCGCGCCTGACGCTGCGCCCGGCGGTGCGGGGAGCACTGCTGCCAGCACACCTGCTGTTGCTGCGTCGCCGACCGGATCGGGACCCGCTTCGGCGGAACCTGCCGCGCCGCCCAAGGCATTGACCGGTACCCAGGCGTTGGCCGCGGAGCTTATCGCCCAGGCCGATCAGCACGCGGTGATGCGTCATGCCGCTGCGCTTGAAGACGAGCGCGAAGGGCCCTCGAGCCAGGCTGCGCGCGTGTTGCAAGAGATCGCCGAGCAGAAGCCCGAAATGCTCGTGCCCTTGATCGAACGGTTTTCGCGTTTGCTCGTGTCCAAGAACAGGCGGGTGGTGCAAACCTGCGCGGCCGCACTCGGACCCTTGTCGCGCATTGCTCCCGCCAAGGTTGCAAAGCAGCTTCCCCTACTCACGCAGAACTGGGAGCACACCACCGAAGAAGGCCAAGACGGCCTAGTGCGTGCTTTCGCCGGCTTGTGCACGGCATCGGTCGCCTATCAGAAGCGTCTTGAGCCGGCCCTGGCACGGGCGCTCGGCGATGCGGATCCCAAGCTGTTGATTCGTTGGACGGAAATCGTGTTGCCGGCGCTCAAGGGCGAGCCGCATGCCCGCGCGCGCGCGGTCGTCGAGCAGCGCTTGCCCAACATCCCGCGGCCGCTCGCGCAGAAGATCGCCGACTTCCTTGGCATCAAGCTGCGCCCCGTCATGCGCTGACCTATCTGAGTGTTGATGTGTGTGGCTCGGCTTTTGGATCGGGCTCGAGGCGCTGCGCATGGGTCGAATTCTGACAAACGTGGGAACCGCATTGCGCGTCCCGACGTCCAGGATGCGTGAAAATAAAACGACTCGCTGCCTTGTGTTTGATCGTCGTGGCTGCGTTGAAACCGGCGCACGGCTTGGGTCAAGCTCCCGACCAAACCCAAACGCCAGCTGACACGTCACCGCCAGCGGTCGTAGCGAATGAGCCCGCGCCGCCTGCCGTGACTAGCGAGCCGGCTCCGTTGCCCGCGCCTGCAACGCCAGCGGTACCGCTGCGCTTCTACGGCATTTTGTGGACGAGCGCGCTCGCCTCGCAGCCTGTGCAATCGTTTGGGCAACCCAATTCGTCGGCGCCCACTTCCGCGATCAATCCGGCGATCGACGCCCATCGCGATGACGGCACGCTGTCGTTTCAAGTTCAGCAGACGCGAGCTGGCGTGGTCGTGGGCGAGGGCACTGCGTTCAAGGGCACGCTCGAAATCGACTTCATCCATTTCGATCAATCCACGCCCTTTGCGCAGGCCTATCCGCGCATTCGCATCGCGCTGCTCGAGTGGAAGCTCAAGGAAAAGCAAAAGCTGTTCATGGGGCAGACCTGGGACATCTTCGGCAATGCCACGGGGCCGCAGCTGCTCTCGCACAGCTTCAATCTGGTGGGCACACTCTTTCAGGCCGGCAACATCGGATTCATGCGCCCGCAGCTAGGTTGGATGGGCCAGTTCGGCGATCTCGAAATCGCCAGCGCTGTCGGCGCGCCTCAGAACAACATTACGGGCGGGCCGGCGGGCGTAGGTAGCTACAACAACGCGGAGCGCGGGGGGATCCCCACAGGCTCGCTGCGTTTGATGTACCACCTCCCTGACAGCATGGGCGTGATCGGTGCGAGCGGCATCGCCACAAACCTCAGGTATACCGACAAAGCGAGCGGCCACAGTCACTACCGCACCTCCGCGGCCGCACAGCTCTTTGCCGACGTCACGTTCGGCGGGCTCAATCTGCATAGCGAGGTGTATCTCGCGCAGAACCTCGCCAACGCTGGGTCGCTGAATCTAAGTCAGGGTCGCTACGATCAAGACATCCAAGACGTAGGTGGATACCTCTCCGGCAAGTACACGCGCGGCAATCACTCCTTCACCGCGATGGGCGGTACTGCCAAGGTGCTCAACGCGTCGAAAGTCGTGCCGGGCTATACATCGGCGAGCAGCACGGGGACGACGTTGGTGCCAGCAGCGATCAACCTAGCCGCAGGTCCGGGCATCACATCCAACATGACGGCGCACGTCGGCTATTGGTATTCGCCGCTGAAGGGCCTGTCGATCGTGCTCGAGCCCTATGTGTATTCCACTAAGTTCAAGATCAATCCGGCCGATCACGTGGCATCCAACAACGTGGCTTGGGGCGGTATGTTCGGTTCGATGTTTCAGTTCTGAGCGCAGCACGCAGCACGTTTCGTCCGCGCAAGCGACGGTTGGACGAAGCCCCCGAGCCTTACTATCTGTGCGCGTCTGATGGCGCACGATCCAAAGCTCAGCCTCCGATGCGCCTTGCTTCTGTCGTGCAGCATCACGTTCGGCGCGACCATGGCGTGGGTGATCGGTTGGGGCCGGCCGTTCGAGCTTGTGCTGGCCTGGGCCGTCAACGTGAGCGCGTGGAGCATGCTGTGGTGGGCGTGCGAAGCCGCGCTGCGTTTCGAAACCGCGCGTCGCTCGCGCGTGCCACAGCTTTTGTACTACTTGCTCGTCTGTTTCAGCGCGGGCTTGGTATTTGCCCACACTTGGTTTTTCCACGCAGCGATCGAACGCCGTCTGACGGTGTTCAATCTGACTCTGCCAGGTGTGCTTACCTTCTTTACTGAGGTGTTACCGCCGGCTGGTGTGCGCGCCTTGAGCCTACTCATCGTGGGCACCGCGCTGCTCAGCTGGGCTTGGCGCCGCGGCTTGCGCGAGCCCTCGTTTGGTCGCGCTTCGTTGCTCGTGGCCATGTTGGTTGCGCTGACCGTCAGCGCGGCCAGCCGTGCCGAACGCATTGCCTCGCCCTTGTTCGATTCCGGACAGGAGCTCTGGCAGTTGCTGAGCGCTCCAAAGCTGAACGCCAGTCACAAGCCCGCGAGCCTTTCTTTCGCGATGTTGGACAAGAGCGCGTCTGGTCCCAACCAGCTCCACACGAACTACAAGAAGGTGATCGTGTTGGTGATGGAAACGATGACCTCACGCGCTTTCGCGGAAGAAAGCGAAACGCTTACCGATGCCACGTTTCTACACCGCGAGCGAGCGCGGCAGCATCGTTTCACGCGCTACTTCCCGAACAATCAGGACAGCCGCACGGGCATGCTCGACATACTCAGCTCGCGCCTGATCCCGCATGAGGCGTACGCCGATGCAGACTACGAACATTACCGTTGGCTGAGCGGTGCAAGCTCGCTCGTCGGCCGCTTCGAACGGCTCGGTTATGCGACGGCTTTTGCCGTATCCCAGGTCGAGCTTGAGGCCGTGGTGTCAGACTTGCCTTGGACGAGCAGACTCCATCTGAGCCAAGCCCAGATTCAAAGCGCGAGCCGCAGCCAACTCTGTCTGACGCCAGACATCTACGAGCAGAGTTGCGAAGACAAAGCGTTATTGCCGCAAGTCGTCGACTTCGTCGTGCAGCACGAGCGCGCCTTTGTGTTCCAAGAATTCATCTGGGGCCACGCGCCCGAGTACAACGAAGCGTCCGGCAAGAGCAATGCTCAGTATTACTCCGAGTACGTCGACGCTTTGATCACGCAACTCTCGAAGCAAGGCGTGCTCGATCAAACCTTGATCGCGCTCACCTCCGATCACGGCTTTCGTGACAAGAGCTTGCAGAGCGAACGCTGGGTCTATCAGATCCCGCTGCTATTTTTCGCCAGCGATTTCCAAGGGCGGGACGATGCGCGCTTGCTCTCACACAGCGACTTCAAAGATCTGCTGTTCAATGAGCTTGCCCCCGCCTCAACGCCTATCGCTGACAATCCCTTCGTGATGATCGTGGGGCCGACTGGGAGCGGCCTGCTGACGCTGATACCAGCACAGGGCGAGCTTACGCTGTTGAAAGAGCGCGCAGGCATGCGCATCTTGCTCTCACCGCAGGACCGCGCACCGAGTGACGGCCGCCGTGATCGTCTGCCCGCGTCCGAGCTATTGCGTCTGTTCGACGATTACCGAGTCGCGTTCGATCGACACGCACCATGATCATGCCTCCCAACGCGCACGATCTGCGCTAAAGCCTGCGGCATGGAGTGGTGGCAAGCGCTGATCTTGGGCCTGGTGGAAGGCATCACGGAATATCTGCCGGTGAGCTCCACCGGGCATCTCGTGGTCACGCAGCGGCTGATCGGGATCCCAGCGAGCGAGGCGGCCAACGCCTACGTCGTGGCGATTCAGGCGGGCGCGATCTTAGCCGTGCTTACTCTTTATCGCGCGCGCATTCAGCAGATGATCGCAGGCGTGTTCGGCAACGATGCCGCGGGCGCGCATTTGCTGCGCACGTTGGTGGTCGCCTTCATACCGGCCGCGGTCTTGGGCCTGGCATTCGATGCCATGATCGAGCGCTATCTGTTCGGCATCTGGCCTGTGGTGGCGGCGTGGGCGGCCGGCGGGCTGCTCTTGCTCGTGCTGAAACGGCGTCTCTCACAAGTGACCGGCAGCGCGCTCGAGACATTGTCTTTGCGCGCCGGTTTCATCATCGGCGTCGCGCAATGTGCTGCGCTCTGGCCCGGCGTGAGTCGTAGCTTGGCCACGATCTTGGGCGGGCTTGCGGTGGGTCTATCGCTCACGGCCACGGTCGAATTTTCGTTCTTGCTCGGCCTCGTCACGCTCGGCGCGGCCACCGCATACAAGACACTGAAGAGCGGTTCGATCATGCTCGAGGCTTACGGTCCGTTGCCACTCGCCCTCGGCTTCGTCGTGGCCTGGCTCGCGGCGATGTTGGCCGTACGTTGGATGGTAAGTCAGCTCAATAAGTACGGTCTGGGCGTGTTCGCCTGGTGGCGTTTGGGGATGGCGACCGTGGTCGGTGCGTTGCACTGGACGGGCCACGTCTGACAGTGTGAGTCGGCCGGCCACCCCCGCGCCCTTGGCCAGCAACCGTCGTCGAAGTATTGCACTCCGATACGTCACAACGACGCGCAAGCGGCATCAGTACGGCGTGCCTTGCCATCGACCTCACCCCAATATCACTGTGCCTTTGCGCCGTATGGTTGCTATGCGGGGCGCCATGACCAAGCTCCCGAACGGGCTCGCGCTTTGGTTCGCGGTTCTGATCGCGATCCCCACGCAGGCCGCGCCCCGCGCGCAGGCCCAAGCCGCGCCGGCAACGCAAACCACGCAAGCGAGCGCGAAGCAGAGCAGCGCAGTGAGCGTGTTGGCGGGCACGGTGGTCGCGCTCGACGGCGATGACCTGGTGCTCGATCTGGGCAAAGACAAAGTACGCGAGGGGGCAACGCTCACGCTCTATCGCACGATCGAAGTCAAGCATCCGGTCTCGGGCCTGACGTTGCGTGATCGCTTTCCCAATGGGCTTGTGCGCATCGTGCGCGCGGGCGAATCGCTTTCGATCGCGCACCCGGTTGAGCCGCCACCACGGGCCGCGCTCGTAGGCGACAAAGCCGAAGCGCTCGCGAGCGCCGCCGCACCGCGTCCCGTCGCGCAATGCGATGAGTGCATGGCGGCTCAAGCCGTTCAGCGTGACGTGCTCGATGTCTTTTATCGCACGCTAGGCAAGGCGCCCGGCGAGCGCGTGAAAGTGATGAAGGAGTATCTCGAGCGCGTACCGGAGACGCCGTACAAGACTTGGCTCGACTATGAGATCGCGTATTTCTCCACCGCGTTGCACGAGGAATCCGCGCGGCGCATCGCCCAAGAGACAAGTGGCGTCGCCGTCTCCACGTTGGTGAACGTCAAGCCGATCGAACAGGTGCGTTCGGGCCTCCCCGTGTGGTTGGGCGTATACGTGCCGCCTGAAACTCAGGTACGCAGCGTGCTCTTGTACGTGCGGCAAAATAGTAAGACTGGCGAGTATCAGCGTCTGATCATCGCGCTCGATGCGCGCGGACAGGGGCGTGTGCAGATTCCGGCCGAGCGCGTGCGGCCGCCAAGCTTTGCGTACTTCGTGGAAGCAGTCCTACCCACGGGCAGCACGGTACCGGTGCTCGGCAGTGGCACTAAACCGGCCGTTGCGGTCGTACGCGCAGCCCCGTCGGAGCCACCACGCACAGACATGTCACGCGTGCGTGCGGTGGTGGAGTACGTGAGCTTCGACGGGCTGAGCGGGCGCGACTACTACGTACTGAGTGAAGGCGATTTTCTCTTACGCTTGCATCGTCCGATCATCGAAGGCGTACGCGTCGGCTACGGCCACTACCGCGGCAAGGGCGGCACGCTCGAAGACCTCGACGAAAAGAAGCTCAAACCCGCGAGCGCGGCCTTTACTTACGGTTACCTCGAAGTAGTGCTCGCGTTACACGAGATGTTTGCGCTGATGCCGCGGGTCGAGGTTGGTTTGGGCCGGCCCGTCGATGAAACAAACACCAGCTCCAAGGTCAGAGGCGGTGCGCAGTTGCGATTGCGAATCGGGCGTGCGCGCGGCACCAATCTCGTGCTCGCGGGCGAGTCTGCACCTGAAATCGGACAGCGCGCATTCGTGGGCCTGAATCTCGGCTTGGTCGAAAAATGGCCGCTCGCTTTTGAAGTGCACGTGACCGATCAGCCGCTCAACACGAACGAGCTCGGTGTGCGCGCCGTGTTCGAGGTCGGCTATCGCCCCAGCGACGTGTTCTCACTCTCCACGCGTGCTTCCTATCAGGGACGCACCATCGACCACGCGGGTCCCGGCCTCGGCCTGGCCGCCACCTTCGACTGGTGAGGAACGACGCCATGTTTACTATTCGCCCACTCATCCAGCTTACTATTCTGAGCCTCGCACTCGGGCCGCTCGCGCAGGTTCAAGCGCAAGCCCCCAACACTCAGGCGCCCGCCGGCCCAGCACCCAATACTCAGGCGGCTAGCGACCAAGCGCCGCTCGTCGACTCTGGCGAAGCGACTCAAGACTCAGAGCAAGCAAGCGACGCGATTGCCAAGAATGTTGAAGCACCGCCCAACGCGGCTGACATCGCGGCCCGCGAAGGGCGTGCGTTCATCGGACATTTGCCGGTGGGGAGCGCGCGTGCGGACGCGATCGCCCTGCGATTTGACATTCGTGGCAATGACCGCGCGGGCCAAGTTCGCGTCTACTTTCGTCCGCTCGAAGCGCCCAATGCCAAGCCCGACATGGTCGTGGTGATGCGCGAGAGCAAGGGATACTTTGCACGCATTCCCGCCAAGCTCGCTCCCGAGCCGGGCATCGCCTATTGGGTCATCGAGCTCAAGTCCGATGGCATCGAACGGCCCGTGTTCGCATCTGCGGCAGCGCCCCATCCTCTGCACGTGCACGTGGACGAAGAAACCGCGCGCGAACAGCGTCTTTTGCAGTTCTTTCATGGTCAGCGCTCGCGGGTCACCTTACGCGGCGAGCGCGTGGCTCTTGGTCGCTTCAAGGTCAAGAACCCACCGGCCGGCACGGCTGCCAATGACGAGGCCGATCGCTACTATCACCTCGAAGCGCAGTATGCGTACCGGTTCTTCCGCACCATCGAAGAGCTCGAGTTCGCGCTCGGCAGCTTGCGCGGCGACTTGCTGGATCAGACGCAAATCACCGAGCGTCGTAAAGTCGGTCTCGACTATGGACGATCGGCCATCACGTTTGCATTCGGCTCATTCTTTCGACTGCGCACCGGTGTCCTGCTCGGCGTATCCACGGAGGGTTTCGAAGGCGGCTTCGAGCTCGGTACGATCCTTGGCGACCGAGACGGCACCCAGTTGGAGTTCAAGGGTGGCTACGTGTCCGGCCTCGGCGGCAACTTCGGCACGCGCCTCGGCTGGGCCACCATCCCGCGCGTACCCATGGGCGCATCGGTCGAGATCACGAACTTTCCCACCAACGAAGATCTCGGGGTGCGGATGTTGTTCGACCTCGGCTATCAACTCAACGACGCGGCACTAGTGCGCTTCATCGGCGGCTACCGAGGTCGCACGAGCTTGGCGGGCGGCCCCTCGCTTGCGCTCGAGCTCCACTACGGCTTCTGAGCGAACGCTCAATTGCGAGCGAGCACAGTCATGGTTCGGCCGCAGCGTCGAGCAAGCGACCCAGCCAATCGCCGAAAGCAGGCGACGCAAACAGAGCCTGGGCACCGGGGTCGACGATCCGTAGGCTCATCTCGCGCGCGGTGTCGAGCAGTCCTGCCTCGCGGAGTAGCTCGGCGATGGGACGCGAGCCCAGCACCGACAACGCCGCTTCGATCTCTGCAGACAGTAAGGTCTGCCACAGCGCCTGCTCTTGTTGATGCGCCACGACAGCGGGCGCAACTTGCGCGAGCTCCGCCATGGGTAGACGCAGGATATCTTGGGCCACGTCCGCAAGCTTGGCGTCGAACACGTGTGCCACGGCGCGATCGCGCATGCGCAGCAAGATCGCCTTACCTTCTTGGCTCTTCAAGCGATCTTCCACCGCGATCCGAAACTCGCCCATGGCCGTCTGACTGAAGTCGCGCGCAAAGGCGTGCATGCGTCGTTCGAGCTCGCTGCCAAGGCCTCCCATCACGCTCTTGCCCACTTCAGCAAACTGGCTCGCGCTCTTTTGCATCTGCTTGCCGAGCATGCCGACCAGGCCGCCTATGGCTCCCGCGGCTGCGCTGTGCCCAGTGCCACTACCGCCCACGCCAGGAATCGGGAGCTTGCTCGTAAACTGCACGAGCACTTGCTGCACGACGGGCGCAAAAAGCTCTCGCAGATCGGCCGGATCGAGCGCGCCCTTGAGCCAACCAAAGCGCGGGCCCTGCCCTTTTGCGATGATCGCTTCGAGCTCGTGGCGAGACGCCTCGGGCAGCAGATCACGCAGACGCTGCTCGGTCGCGCTCAGCTGCTCGCCTGTCCGCAACGTTGCCGGCAAGACATGCCTATCGACCACGCGCCGCGCATTTTCCGCAGTCAGGGCCGATAACAAGCTCGAGACCAACTGCTTATCCGAAAGCACCACCGACGCTGGCTGGGCCAGCAAGTGATCAAACGCCATGCTCGTCAGCTCAAGGCGAACAGGACTGGGAGCGGCACTCAGAATGGCCTGGATCTTGGCTGTGAGAGCGAGGTCAGACATAACGAGACAGTGCGAACAAAAGCCATGCCCGTCAATGCCCTGGTGGTAATGTGCCGCGCCAGCACGGAGGAGACATGTCACGCGCCGTATCGCTCGTTTTCGGGCTTCTATTTTTGTTTAGTAATCTGAGTACACAGGCCTGTGGCAAGAGCCCGGCCAGCGAGCCCACGCAAGCTCCACAAGCGCCCGAGATTGCATCCGGCACAGAGCAAGCTCAGGTCGCGCCAGTCGCGCCCAGCCCCATGCCCGCGGTCGAGCTGGGCGGACGACTGTTCGACAACTGGTATGCGGAGCTCGGTCTCGAGTTCGTGCCTGACGATCCCGCCACGCCTGCCCTCGATGGTAAGGGTGGCCCCTTCGGCAATGGCACGTTGCCCAACTGCGAAGGCGCACCGATGCCGAATGACGGCCACGGGTATCGCCTCAAGAACTTGTTCGGTTGGGATCTGCGCGGCGGTGACGGCATCTACGGCGAACGCTTTCTCAACAAGACGCACGTGCTCTTGCCCGACCTGCTCAAGAACACCGAAACGCGTGAGACCTGGATTGCGCGCCTGACCAAGGGCGAAGATGCCATCCCGGCATACGGTAAGGTGCTCAGCGCCGAACAGATCGATGCACTCGTGACCTTCTTGCTGAGCATTCGCGATGGCGCACTGCCACAGCCCGCAGACATCTTCGTGCTGACGAGCAAAGAGCAGGGCAATTACAGCTTGGTGGCGGGCGCAAACGTTGCCCGCGGCCACGAGGTGTTCGCGCAAACCTGCGCGCGCTGTCACGGGGCAGACGGCGCCAAATGGCCAGTCGAGGATGGTAAGTACAGCGTGGGTTCGATCGCGCGACAAAAAGCCTACGAGACCTGGCTCAAGGTTCTCAATGGTCAACCGGGCAGCAAGATGCACGCGCAGATCGACCACTCGTTGACGCGCGAACAAAAGGCCTTCGCCGTGCGCGATCTGCTGGCCGCACTCTGTGACAGCGCACGCTATCCCAAGGGCCCCGGCAGCGAGCCCGAGGTTGGCGAAAGCGATCCCCGTTGCGGCAGCTACCTACGCTGAAAAGAATCGCAACAGACCCGCGGCTTCGAGAAACGCATCGAGCTCCGGATTCTTGAGACGCTGGTAGTGCTGCTTGAGCACGCCCAAGGATTTGGCGTGATAGCGCTGCGGCTCCTGCGTCATCGCGTGTCCCTGCAGCGTCACCGTGAACCGCTTTTCGCCGGCCACGAGTGCGCGCGCGTTCTCCGTGGACCAGGGCAGAAACAGCTGCGCTATCTGTTCGCTGAGCAGGGGCTGTAAGGTAGGCGCAAGGGCGTCCCATGGCTCAAGCTCGCCTAAGCTCTCGGGGCTCAACATGCGCGCAAGCCACGCCATGATGTGCGGCGCCTGACGCTTGAGCAGCTCGCCTGGCGTGGGATCGCTGGCAAGCTCGTACAGCTGAGCGAACAACCCAAAATCGGCGAGCACGGGTCGCGCCCCAAAAAGGTAAGGTCGCGCGGTCAGGTGCACTTCGATGATCTCGACCAGACGCAGAAATGAGCGTTCGATAAGCGGCGCCGATTCGGGCGTCGAGCCCACGAGCGACAGCCGCGGCACCATGCGCGCCTTCACGGACTCCACCATGCCAAGAGCGACTTCGCTCGGCGCGTTCGCAGGCGCAAGCTCCTCGGCGACGCGTTGCGCGGCAGACTCCTGATCGGTGGGATGCGTCCAGCGATAGTGAAACATGGGCTTGTTGACCCATTCGTCCGCAAACTCTTCGACAAGCAAGTTGACGAATGAAGCGGTAAGCCCCGGCGCGGCAATCGAAGGCTCAGGGAACAGCGTCTCCATCTTCTCGAGAATCGGCGTGGAATCTTGCAGCCCTTGGCCATCGGGCGTGACCACGAGCGGCACGAGCGGCAGCTTGGCGTAGCGTCCGAACTCCGGCATCTGGTCCATGCTGCGCACGATCCAAGCGTGCGGGATGCCCTTGTAACGAAAGTAAGATCGCACCTTCACCGAGTAAGGCGACGCTTCGACGCCGAAGATACGGTAGCGGTCTGACATGACACCCTCGCAGCGCTCATCGTAACAGGCTCAGCGCCAGGGGTGGACCCGCGTTATGCTGCAGGTGTGCAGAACGTTCCCACGCTCGATATTTCAGTCGAAGATCCCGTATTCGATGAGGCCCTATTCGAGGCGTTTCGCGACACTGGCTTCGTCAAGCTGCGCGGTCACGCGATTGGTCCTGGCATCACGCACCCGGCCTACGCCGCCGTACGAGCGTTTTTCGCACTCAGCACCGAACATAAGCTTCGCTATCACCTACCCGGCACCGGCGGCGCGCGCGGCTACACGCCCTATCGCATCGAAACAGCCAAGGATGCCAGCGACCCGGACTTGAAGG
>JBKJIA010000023.1:0-4551 GCA_046598735.1 Polyangiales bacterium | reverse complement strand
CAACAACGGCGGCGATAACGGCGGCGACAGCGCAGGCGCCACCGCAGGTAGTGGCGACGACAGCGGTGGCGATAACCAAGGTCCCACCGATCCTGGCATGGGCCCCTTCGGCGACCTCGATTGCGAGAATCCTCCCGATCGCATCACCGAGCTGCTTTGCGGTCTGCAAGAGGGCGGCGATAGCTCAGGTCAGACCACGGGCGGTTTCCCCGGGGCAACCACGGGCGGGCGACCCGGCGGCACCACCGGCGGTCGGCCCGGTTCGACCACCGGCGGAACAACGGGCGGAACCTCGGGCGGTACGACCGGACGTCCTGGTGGCACGACCAGCGGCGGTTTCCCAGGCTTGACCAGCGGCATGAACGTTCCCACGGATCCGGCTGAGATCATCCAGGAGATCATCGACAACCTGGATTGCGACGCCAAGGAACCTGACTTCCTGACGCAGATCCTTTGCCAGCTAACGATGGGCGGCACCGGCTTCCCGGGCGGCGGCGGCGGTTCCGGTGGTGGTGGCACGCGGGGCGGCGGCACGCGCGGCGGCAACACGCGCGGCGGCAACACCCGCTAGATCTGGCCGCTCACGCGGGCTGCGCTAGCCGTGATATTCGGCAACGGCTTCGACCGGATGCAGCGTCTCATATACGCGCCCGATGGCAACGCTCACGCGTTCGTCGTTGAGGCGCGATGCTGCTAGCTCGAACAGCCAACGCGCGATGCGTTCGCTGGTCGGGCTGAACGGAAACAGCGCCACCTTCATGCCGCCCGGAAATGCGCTGCTCGCGCCGTGCAGGCTGAGCTCGGCAGGCGCTGCTTCTTCGCAGTGCGCGGGCCCGCGACTTTGGAGGAGCTTGCGGCCGGTCTCGCGGAGCTCTGGCTCGATTTCCCGAAAGGTATCGGTGCCGATCGCTAGAGCGTGGTCGAGCAACGCATGACAAGGCGCGAGCACTTGGCGTTTCAGCACACCGAAGTCGATCACGAAGCCCTGCGCATCGAGCTCGCGGGCTGCGATCACCACTTCAAGCTTCCAGGTATGCCCGTGCAGATTGATGCACGGACCGAGATGACCGCGCACGTGATGGGCGAAGTCGACGTCGATGGATTTACGAATACGGAACATCGGTCGGTCGGACACGCGCGCGATCTGACATGGGCCGTTCGAAGATCAAAGCAGACGGAGTTGTTTCCTATTTCGCGAACCGAGGGGCCTTTGCTATGTTCAGGAGGATATGCCCCTATCCGTGAAGCTCTTTTCTTCAGGCTTATTGCTCTCAGGCTCGCTGTTTGTCTTAGGAGGATGCTGTCCTCCGGAGTCCATCGAAGTATCGGTGTTCCGTGCAGATGGCGACTGTCAGATGGACATCAACTACGAAGGTACGGCGCTTGGCATCTACGTCATCGAGCCCCAGTACTTCGAGGTCAAAAAAGACAAACAGACTGATGCCGTGCTCGATGTGCAGGTCAAGGACGTGAAGTTGCCGCGCTCGAACGCTGAGTTTCCAGGCATCGTTTTCTTCGGGCTCGATACCACCACTTTCCCTGACGGCATCGTTCCGCCCGTGCGCTACGGCGATACCGAAAAGGATCGCGCGATCGACACGAAGAACGCCTTCATGCACAGCGACCGCGCTGAGTACAATCGCCTGTACGATGAAGCGACTAAGATGGATTTGGGCATGAGCAAGTACGCGCTCGTGTATCCGATGCCACTTGAGAGCGCGAATACGGGCTGCACGCATTGTGAGCTGTCTTCGGCTGATGCAGAACGTACCGTCGGGCCATTCAAGATCGGTGTGGTCACAGTCCCCGGCAATACGGAGCTCAAGATTCCGGGCGACGAAGAAACGAGCTCCTTTGTCTGTCCTGCGGCAGGCGATTCGGACACCATTATCTTCGGCACCCCGCTGTCGCCCCATCGAGGAGTCGATTGATGCGTTCTCTTAGTCGTGTTCTACGGCTCGCGTTGTTCCTAAGCAGCGCGAGCTTGCTGAGTATGGTCGGGTCGACATCCGCACAAGACCTCGCCGACGTGCCGGGCGCGCCCGAACAAGGGCTCAAGCTCGACCTGATGGGGTCGGCAGAGCTGCGGTCTGGCAACGTCAACATCACGTCGATAAGCGAGCAGTTTTGGGGGCGCTATCTGCGCGACGCACACTACGTGTCGCTGCGCGGCATTCACGCGTTCGGAGTGCAGGATGGCGATCGCTATCTGAATGCGATCCGTGGCCTCGCGCAGTACCGCTACGATGTCTTGCCCAAACTGCTTGGAGGCCTGGGACCGGAGCTCATCGTTCACTACGATCGTGATGAATTTCGGCGCAGGGAACATCTGCTCAATGCCGGGCTTGGCCCATACATTCAGATCTTCGCGAACGACAGGCTGCGCTGGAACCTTACGGTTGCCTACGTGTTCGAGTTTGAGAAGTTCGCCAAGCTGACGGACCCGAACGATCCTGTGAAGGTCTCACGCGACTCGGAGTACGAGCTCAATTCCCATCGCGCCTGGTTTGGCACAGAGTTCGCGTGGGAGATCGCCGAGCGCTTTCACATCGGTGAAGACCTGATCATCCAAGTGCCGCTCGATCACTGTCCGTGCGACACACGTGTCTACACGACCACGTATCTCCGCATCTACGGCAACGACTACGTGGGGCTGCAGACTGGGTTTTCCGTGCTCTATGACGCAGGCCCCGCGATCAACGTGAAGTTGTTCGATGCCATCGCGCGCTCGTCGCTCGTGTTCAGTCTGTAGGCTTGCTAGCCCGCCGCGCGAACGATGCGTGGTGCACGTAATTGCGCGTCGATGAAGCGGAACGTGTCCTGCCAACATTGTTGCGCCATCGGACGCCAGCGCATCACGTGAAAGGCGTGGATTTCGCCCGGGTAGTAGCGGGCTTCGGCTGGGACGCCGCGTCGGGTAAGCGCCTCGGCCATGCGCCGTGAATCATCGAGCAAAGGATCGGCGGTGCCCACAGGCAAGAAGAAGCCGGGCAGGGGGCGCTCGAAACGATAGTCGCTTTCCATCACGAGCAACGGATCGAGCAGATCGAGGGCGCCTTCGTGCGTGCTAGCGCCAAGGTCCACGTAGGCGTCGGGTAAGAGGTGCAGGATGCGGCGCGCGATGCGCGGCAACTTACGGCGTGCCGTGAAGCGACGCGCGTTCGACACTTGCAGGATACCGCAGGCGGAGATGACGGCGCGCGGCATGATCGCCGCGTCGAACAGCGTGCGTGCCCAGGGCTCTTCACGTCGCGAACAACAGGCAATGGTAAGGCCCGTGATCAAGTTTGCGCCCGCAGATTCGCCTGCGAACACGATGCGCTTGGGGTCGCCGCCGAAGCGCGCTGCATGGGCGTGTACCCATAGCAAGGCGTCGCACACGTCGCGGATCGCGGCGGGATAGCGGTTGTGAGGGGCCAAGCTGTAGTTGACGTTGAACACGATGAAGCCCTGTTCGGCGTAGCGACGTGCGAACAAGAAGTGCGTGTCTTTGGAGCACCACATGAAGGCCCCGCCGTGCACGTAGAACACGATGGGTAAGGGGCCGATGCGGCCTTCGGGGATGTACACATCGAGCAGGTGCGAGCGGCGTCCAGTGTCGCGATAGGGCACGTTACGCTGCACGCGTATGTCAGAGCTGTTAGCGCCGCCTTGAATGCGGCCGACGAGGTCGAGACCGTAGGTCGTGAGCTTTTCGAGTATCCGAATGATGGGTCTCCCGCGCCGTCTTCGCAGTGCTTGACTGCCGCTCGTTCCGCCCTGCATCAGACATCAAATACCACGTGGGTACCGCGGGTGGAAAGGTCTCGAAGCCCGCGCTGCACCGGCGAGCCAAAGTATTGCGCCCTTGCCAAACTCTGCTTGCACCATGGCTCAACAAGTGGCGAGTGGCTGCGCGCTTGCGCTCGGGGGTTTGACAAGGGCCATTTCAGAAGGAACGAAGCACCCCATGTTAAGCATCGATCTAACGGGGAAACGCGCGTTCGTGGCGGGTGTCGCGGATGATGGTGGCTTTGGGTTTGCAATCGCCAAGGCGCTGGCCGAAGCGGGAGCATCCGTTTGCGTGGGCACGTGGCCGCCAGCGCTCGGCATCTTCGAGACGCTGTTGCGGCGCGGCAAGATGGACGCATCACTCAAATTCGAAAGCGGCGAAGGTAAGCTTGCGTTCGAGCGCGTGATTCCGCTCGATGCCGAGTTCGATCGCGAGACGGACATCCCCGCGGAGCTGCGCGAGAACAAGCGCTACAAAGACATCGGCGATGTGAGTATTTCGGGGGCGGCAGCGCGCTTGGAAAAAGAGTTCGGACCGCAATGTCTAGACATCGTCGTGCACAGCCTGGCGAACGGTCCCGAGGTGCGTAAGCCGTTGCTCGAAACCAGTCGAAAAGGTTACCTCGCAGCTTCGAGCGCCAGTGCTTATTCGTACGTTTCGTTGATCCAGCACATGGCTCCTTTGATGCGCCCCAAGGGCTCCTTCCTCGCGCTGTCTTACCTTGCGGCCGAGCGCGTGATTCCGGGCTATGGCGGCGGTATGTCGAGTGCCAAGGCAGC
>JBKJIA010000628.1:0-11622 GCA_046598735.1 Polyangiales bacterium | reverse complement strand
CATGGCGTACTCACGCTTGCGACCACGCGTGGCGATGGTGAAACGGGCGAAGACGTGACGACGAACATTCGCACCATTCGCAGCACTCCCTTACGCATCGCGCACAAAGGTAAGCTTACGTTGCGCGGTGAAGTCGTGATCCATCGCGAAGACCTCGCCACCATCAACGAAGCGCGCCTGGCACGGGGCGAAGAACCCTTCGCAAATCCGCGCAATGCCGCGGCGGGCTCGCTGCGTTTACTCGATGCACGTCTCACGGCGGAACGTCCACTGCGCGTGCTTTTCTACGATTGTGTGGAGCGCTTGGCCCCCTCGCATCACGCCACGCTGCACAAGCTGGCGGAGCTCGGCTTGCCTACGCATCGCAACGAACGCGTATGCCGCGGCTTGGATGCCGCGCTCGACTACATCCACGCGTTCGAGCGCACGCGTCACGCCTTGCCCTACGAAACGGATGGGGTCGTTTTGAAGCTCGACGCTTACGAAGCGCGTGCGCAGCTCGGTCAGACCTCGCGTTTTCCACGTTGGGCCATCGCCTATAAGTTTGCAGCGGAGCGTAAGGAAACGCGCGTGCGCGCGATCTTTGCGGACGTCGGGCGCACCGGTGCGCTGACGCCCGTCGCCGAGCTCGATCCGATCGGACTCAGCGGCACCGTCGTGTCACGCGCGACGCTGCACAACCCCGACAACGTGCGCAGTAAAGATGTGCGCGTGGGCGACTACGTGCTGGTCGAAAAAGCCGGCGAAATCATCCCGCAAGTCATCGCCGTCAATCTCGAAAAGCGCCCTGAAGATGCCGTCGTTTGGGTGCCGCCCACGCACTGTCCGGCCTGCCAGAGCGCGGTCACGCGCACCGAGGGCGAAGCGGCCTTACGGTGTCCCAACGCGGCTTGTCCTGGGCGGCTCAAGGCGGGGCTGTTCTACTTCACGCGCCGGACCGGCATGGATGTCGATGGACTCGGGCGGGTGCTCATCGATCAGCTCGTCGAATCCGACTTGGTCCGGGACCTTGCGGACGTCTTCACGCTGTACGAAAAGCGGACCGAGCTACTGGGCCTCGAGCGCATGGCCGCCAAGAGTGTGGATAGTCTGCTCGCTGCCATCGAGGTCGCCCGTACCGGGCGCAGTTTCGAGCGCTTGTTGACGGGCCTGGGCCTGCCGCACGTGGGCAGCGTCGTCGCTCGTCTGGTAGCCGAGAAGTTCGCCGATCTGAGTGTGTTGCTGGCTATCGACAATGAAGCACTGCGCAGCCAGCTCTCGGCGCTCGACGGCATCGGTCCCAAAATCGCCGAAAGCATCGTGGCGGCCGTGGCTGATCCGCGGCAGCGCGCACTGCTCGAAAAGCTTATCGAAGTCGGAGTTCAAACCCACTCCCAGCGTAAGCCACAGGTGGAAGGGCCACTTACGGGCTCGTCATTCTGCATCACAGGAACGCTGAAGAAGCCACGCGAAGCGGTCGCCGCCGACATTCAAGCACGCGGCGGCGAGATTCACGGCAGCGTCAAGAAGGGCACCACGTACCTCGTGACCGGCGACAAGGTCGGGCGTACCAAGATCGAGGCCGCCGAGAAGAAGGGCGCGAAGATCATGGATGAGGAGGCGCTCGAGGCGCTACTTTCCAAACATGTCTAGCGGCCCCGCACAGAAAGCCAAAGCTCAGCCGCCGTCAGCGCCAGCAGCGCCAGCATCGATAGGCTCAAGCATCGGCACAGGAATTTCGGACTTGATCGGCTTGTCCGATGAATCCGGGGCCCCCTTTTGGGCCCGGGCCGCGCACACGCGATTTACGCAATCGAGGCCCGTCGTGCATTCGCGGTCCTGCCGACAGCTCCCGCCCACGCCCATCTTGGCGAAGCCGTCGCAGCCAGCCAACATCAGCAATGCAAACGCTGCCACCCAGCCCAAGTTGCGCGCCATGTTTCGTTTCCCCTGTGCGCTACGGGACACGCTGCTCTCAGCGAGCTCGACGAGACGCCGTCGAACCGTTGCCTGCCCCACGCTTGGCTCAGGATACCAGTCCAGGGGATCATTTTGGAAGCCTCACCGGAATATTTCTCCGCGGTGCGAAAGAAAGGCTAAACGCGAGATTGAAGCGCGGCCCCCGAAAGGCGACAATCGGAAGAGATGGGGCGCAACCAGGTGCAGACTGGCACCGACCAGAGAATGATCGGCAAGATCATCGCCGGAAGGTACAGCCTCGTGCGCATGTTGGGCGACGGAGGCATGGGGGCCGTATACAAGGCCGAGGACAACGTCCTCAGGCGTTTCGTCGCGATCAAACTGCTGCATCCCGCAGCCGCGGCCAACCCGGCAGCCGTCGAACGGTTCCTGCGCGAAGCCCAAGCCGCTGCCTCGATCGGGCACCCGAACATCATCGACATTCTCGATTTTGGAGAAGCGGACGGCAAACCGTATCTCGTGATGGAGTATTTGCGTGGCCGTTCGCTGGCCGATGCCATTCACACCGACGGGCCCCGGGCGATCAAGGAAGCCTGCTCTATTACCGCACACGCCTTGGCTGGGCTGCAGGCCGCCCACGACCGCGGCATCCTGCATCGTGATCTGAAGCCTGCGAACTTGATGCTGGTGGTACGTTTCGGCGATCGCGCCTTCGTCAAGCTGCTTGACTTTGGTTTCGCCGCCCTGCTCGGCGGCAATCTGGCATCGGATAAGAGCCTGACGCCTGCGCGCACCCTAGTAGGCACGCCGGCCTACGCCGCCCCGGAGCGTTTGCGCGGGGACGACCGACGCGACCCACGCACGGACCTCTATTCGCTCGGAGTAGTGCTTTACGAAATGCTTACGGGCCTGCGTCCCTTCGATGCACCTACGTTTTCGGAGCTTGCGCGCAAGGTTCAGAACGATGCTCCGCCTGCGTTGCGCTTGTATCGGCCCGACGCACCTGAGGGTCTGGAGCGCGTCATCATCAAAGCGCTGGCCAAGAACCCAGACGACCGCTGGCCCGATGCGGAAAGTTTCGCTGCTGCACTCGTACCGTTTGGGGGGCACGTCGTCGAATCAGACGATGGTGCAAGCGACAGCCTAACCATGGATCTGATCAAGATTCGCGCCCGCGAGAAGAAGCGAGAGCCTGCCGGCCAAACGGGGCGACCGAGTGCGGACCCACTCGAGAGGCGCAAGCCTGCGATCGAGGTCAATGCGGCCAGCCCGACGTCGTCGACGGACATCAATCTCGACAGCATTGCGGTCGACCGTGACAAGCTCGGCCGGGCCGTGGCGCCGGCGCCGGCAGAGACGAAGAAGCCCTCGCTTCCTCCGCCCGCGGTGGGCGCCAAGATCCCCGGCGGACCCGGGCTACCATTAGCCGCCTCGCGAGCACCGTTGCCCAAGGCCGCGGCGCGCGCCGGCGCCCTTCCACCCCCCATGGCGACATCGGCCATGCCCAAGCCATCAGCCTCGCCTGGTGCGGCTCAAGCCAAGGCACGCACCGCACTCAAGCCGGAGGGACCGTTCGTCGCCGATACGATGCGCAGCCAGCCGAGCATGCTGCCCGATGCGCCGGCGCGTACGGGATCGTCGACGTTGCCTAAAGTCGCGCCCGGCGCCGGGGCCCCGCCTCCCGTGCGGCCCGCACCACCCGCGCTGTCCGCACGAACGCCGCCGCTAGCGGGTGCATCGGTTCCCGCCATTCCGGGCCCGCCGGCCTTACCGAATACAACCGGCCCCCGCAAACGTCGGGCGGCGCCGGCTGCTCGTGGTTTCGAAGCCAGCGTCAGTCTTTCGATCTTACGGTTCGTGTCGCGCCGCTATGGCGAACGCGCGCTGAAAACCGTGCTAGATAACCTGCCCGTAGACGTGCGCCACATCTTCACCGCTGGGGTGTCGCCAGGCTCCTGGATGTCGTTCGAAGCCGTCACGAAGCTCGTCGAAGTGATCGACGCCAAGCTCGGCCGCGACGACCTACACCTCGTTGCCGATTGCGGCCGCGCGGTAGCCGAAGGCACCTTCGATCAAATGAAGCGACTGGGTCCGCCCATGCCGCCTCCCGAGTTGCTGTTGGCCGAGATGCCAGGCTTCGTCGAATCGCTGGTGCGTGGCATCGAGTGCAAAGTGCGCAGCGTAGGCCGAGGCTACGGCCGCCTCGAAGTCGACGAGTTCGATCACGAGCCATCGCTCACCACTTGCGTGTTGATCTTGGGCTTCTTGGATCGCAGCCTCAGTCGCTTCGGCGCACGCGAGGTCGAGGTCAATCTGCTGAACTGTCGCTACCTCGGCGACGACGAGAACCTCTTCGACATCAGCTGGCTCATCACCTAGTCGCGCAGGCTCAGGCGCCGAACGCGCTGCGGCCTTCTTGTTCCCACCACTCGCGATACTTACGCTGCGCAAGCTCGCGATCGCGCTTGGGCAGCTGCGGATGGTAGCCAAAATACTGCTGCGTGGCGTGCTTGAGCTCTTCACCGGCGCGGGCACGTGCTGCTTCATGGGAATGCAAGAGCGAATCAATCAGCCACTCGACGCGATGGCTCGATGCCCACTGCTCGGCCCACGTCTCCCACTTACGCTGCGCAAGGCCAAAGTCTTGGCAGGTGAGTAGAACGAGCGCGCGGTGCGCAGCCTGCACTACGGCCTCACTCGGATCGGAAAGGCGCGCAAGCAACACCTTCAGACTGCGACGATCCCGCAGCTCGCCCAACGCTTCGACCGCCAAACGCTGCCGGCGCGGATCTTTGCCCGGACGTTCGCACAGCTGCGCGAACGCGCTCAGCACCGTTTCGAACGCGGCCAAGAACGAGAACCTGCGCAGCGTTTCGAGCGCGAGCCGGCGAATCGCTTCGTCTTGATCGAGCGCGCGCCGCGCCACCGCATCCAGCAGATCCAAATGCGGAATCTCGGCTGCGACCATCAACGCGTAAAAGGAACTGTTCGGGTCCGTGCTCTGCACTTTCGACGCCAGGTACGGTGCTGCACTGCCACCAAACGCGACGATCGCGCGTGCCACTGCAGAGACATCACGCCCGCGCGGTCTGCGCTTGTGTGGTTGGGTGCGATCGAACCACAGCGGCCCCGGAAACAGCTGCAGCAACACCGGCAGGGCCGCCTCACCGACTTTGACAAGCTCGGCGATTTCATCCGGCTCATCCTCGGGTTTGGTGTGGAGCAAGCTTTCGACCAGTGCCGTGACTTGATCGCCCATGTCGATGATCACGGACGGTGCGATCACCATCGGCAACGTGGTGACGCTGCTGCGATCGTGCGCCGTCCTCTCGGCCAAGCTCGGACGTTCTTCGGGAACCCGATGCGTGCCTTCGCTGTCGGCAGGGCGACCAATCCGCGCCTGAGATTCGCGCACAGCCGCGGAAGGAACGGGCACGGGCGCAGGCAGCACCTCCGCGCGCGGTTTTTCGACTTCGATGCGCCGAGGCTTCACTTGGGCGAAAGACGCTCCAACGGCCGCACTGGGCGCGAGCACCTCGACTCCAAGCGGAGCGGGGGCTTGCGGCTGGGAGCGCTTGGGGCGCGTGCTCTCTTCGAGGACCGCACCCGTGGGCGAGGCGTAGTGATAGCTGCCATCCGCGCGCCCAACCGCGGCCGCGGGCGCTAACGATTCGCGCACTGGGGGTGGCGGCGCCGTGCGCGGCACGCCTTGCACACGACCGCGTGCGGCCTCACGCGCCTTACGACTGACGCCCGGCTCTCGGGCAGCCGCATGCTCACGCTGTGTTTCGCGACGCCGTTCCGGTACCCGCGAAAGCCGATCGAGATCCACCGCCTCCAAGCCCAAACCCGACTCCGACGCATGTGGATTGCGCAAATCGAAACCGCCAGAGGGAGTGTTCGATGCTGGCAATCGGCTCGGCGAGGCGTCTTCATCCTGCACGTCGCTGAGCCTCTCTATGGCCGCCTGAGATTGCTCGCTCGTCGCCTCCGGCAAAAGTTCTGCGATGATCGGTGGCACGGGTGCGTCCGGCGCCACAGAGGTGCGCACGGGTGGCAGCGACGAGCGACGCAGCGTCTTTTGCTCGACGATGATGCGCTTCAACGCATCGGCCACCGGCTGCACCAAAGCGAGCACTTCGGTCGCGTCTTCTTGTGCAAGCCCCTCGCCCGCGCGGTCGGCGTACAGGAGCAACACGGCGCGCGAACCGATCACGATCGGCACCGCAATGCCCGGTCCAGACGGTCGACCGAGCAACGCCGCCGCGGCACGCTCCTCTTCGCTCGCGCTCAAATCGCCGATCAGCACACGTCGATCGCGTACCGCCCGCGCCACCAAACCCGGGCCCTCGACCGGCATCACCACGTGCTCCATGAGCTCCGCGGACAGACCCGCGCCATGGGCCATGCGACCGCGCGCGCCTTCTTTGCTGATGCTGAAAACGCCGACGAAATCGAAGAATTGCTGGGCATAGCGCAGCAGGATGAACAGCACATCATCGCGCTGTATCGCCTGTGCGAGCAGGTGCCTCGCCCGCTCTTCATCCATCGGCCCACGTGCGGCCCGCGCTGCGTGCGTAGAAACGTGCGAAGGCGGTACGGTGCTCAGTCGAAAACGATTGAACGCCGGATCCGTCACGGCCTTGGGCGCGAGCGGAATGATCGCCTGGATAGAGTCATTTTCCGGATCGGCTTCGAGCGAAGGCTCTGACAACGAAATGCCCACCGGCACTTTGCCCGCAAACGATCGGACCGGCGCAATCACCGGATACTGGAGCGTGTCCGGCCGATCTTCGAACGGATTGCGGCTGTAGCCGGCGTCACCGGTAGTCACGGGCGTACTGGGGCGCAAGCTCGGCCCCGGTGGACGAACGAAGGGAATGACGCCCGCATCACGCCGCCGCAAAGCGTCAGTCAAACGGCGCATGCGCGGATCGAGCTCGAACCCGTAATGATGCGCAAGCGCCGCTGCAAAGCGCGGGCGGGTAACGATGCGCTCACTGATCTCGCAGCCGACGGCCGCCGAAATCTGCGCGCGCGCAATCGCACTCAGTGGCTCGGACACGGCCACCACCATCGTGCGGCCCTCGACCTGCAGCGGAATCGCGTTCGTGCTGCGCGCCAAATCTCGCGGCAACGTGCGAATCGCATCGCGCGAGGCGCGCATGGTTTCTTCGCGCGTGGCCGGCAGTCGATCGTAAAGCGCAGCGCGATAGGCACTGAGCACGTCCTCCGCCACGAGATTCATCTCGAGCAACACCGTTTCGATGTCGCCCCCGGCGATCACTTGATGCTGCAGCGCCTCCTCGATCTTCGAGACCGGGACGATGCGATCGCGAGCGAGAAGAGAAGTCAGCGCAGACATGCCCGTAACGATTGTTGGGCCCGCCATCGAGGGTGTCAACGGCGCCGCCGCAGGCGATCCAGAACAAGAGACACACCTACCACGGCCGCGGTTTCAGTCCGCAATATTGAGCGGCCCAATCCCACGGGCACGAACCCGGCGCCGTCGATCACAGTCAGGTCTTCCGCGCTCAGTCCCCCTTCTGGCCCTACGACCACCCACACCGCATCCGTTCCCGGCAGCTCGGCAAAGGGCGCGTCGCTGCGCTCAAGGCACGCGAGCTTGATCGCGCTTGCGGGTGCATCCGCCAACACCGCTTCCAAGTCTCGCGCGGGCGAAATAGTGGGCACGAACGCTTGCTCTGACTGGCGAGCGGCTTCGATGGCAATCCGCGTAAGACGCTCGATTTTGGCGGCATTTCGCTCATCCGCACCGCGCGACACACAACGACTCGACACGGCCAATCGAATGTCTGTCACGCCAAGCTCAGTCGTCATGCGCACGATGTCATCCAGCTTTCCGCCCTTGGGCAGACACTGCACCAGCACCACAGCCGGCCCGGGTTCGGCCGTGCACAGCGCGCCAAGCAGAACGCACGTCGCTCCGACTCGTGAGACAGATACGAGCCTCGCCCCACGAGTATGCCCTCGCCCATCGAACAACTCGATCTCGTCGCCGACCGCCAGACGCAGCACATGCACGTGCTTGGCGGCCTCGGATGGCAACGTGATTTCCTCGCCCAACGCGCCGTGCGCCGCCAAGTCAGGCGCAAACAGACGTCGATCGCTCAGGCTTTTTTCTGTAGGGCGAGCGCTACCCATTCTCCCTCCCGGGGTGTGGCCAGCGCCTCGAACTGGGGATAGGCCGCAAGCACATCGTCTTCCTGCCCGATCAAAATGCCGCTCAGAATCAATAAGCCCTTAGGTGCCACACGCGCCGCAATCGGCTCAGCCAGCGGGATTAATACGGTCGCCTGAATGTTCGCGAGCACGAGTGGATAGCTGCCTGGCATCTCTTCTACCGGCGTCGTGGAAGCCTCGATGCGATCGCGCACGCCGTTCAGCTCTGCGTTCTCGTTCGTAACCGCGACGGCATCCGGATCGACATCAATGCACAAGGCCGACGCCGCGCCGAGCTTGAGCGCACAGATAGCCAAAATACCCGTCCCGCAGCCCACATCGAGAACTTGCTCACCGCCGCGCACGCGCTGATCGAGCTCCTTCATCACCAAGCGCGTGCTCTCATGGGTACCCGTTCCAAACGCGCGCCCCGGATCCACCGTCACGACGACATCGGAGAGGCCTGGCGTAAACGGCTCCCACGATGGACGAATGACCAGCCGGTCACCTAGCCGCGTAACCTTGAAATAGGCCTTGTATGCATCGCGCCAAGCATCGCCGATCACAAACGTAACGTTGGCTTCGCGCGGATAGAGCTCGCTTGCCGCCGCACGCGCCTCAGCCTCATCGGGAAAGCTCGCCACCAGCGTCACGCCCTGCGTACCTGTGTTGCGATTAAGCGTCGATTGATCGCGCTCTTCCACCCCTTGGGCCCCGAGCTCCCACAGCAGATAGGAGACCTCTTCGACCTCCTCGGCTGACACCTCTACGTGGACATACGGATAGCGGGGCTCGTCGCTCATGGGCCGTGCCTAGCACCCGGCGCGCACAGGGTCAGGCAGCTTCAGCACAACGGGCCCTGCGTGCTAAGAACGGGCCGATGACGGATGCGCTCAGAGTGGGTCTTCTCGGTTGCGGCGTCGTCGGCCAGGGCGTTTTGCGCCTCGTCGACGAAAGCGCCCGCGCGATTGAAGCGCGCCTGGGCCGCCCGATCCGAGTTCAGCGCGTATACCTGCGCGAGGGCAGCAAAGCCTGCGGCCAAGTCCCCGCCAAGCTCATCACCCACAAGCCCGAGGACGTGTACGCGGCCGCCGACGTCGACATCGTGGTCGAGCTCATGGGCGGCATCGAGGTCGCCGGTACCCTGATCGAAGCCGCCCTTCGGGCCAAAAAATCCGTGGTCACCGCGAACAAGGCGCTGCTTGCAGCACGCGCCCGCGATTTGATCGCCTTGGCCGACGCGAACGGTGTCGACCTCTATTACGAAGCGGCCGTCGGCGGCGGCATCCCAGTCATCCGCACCCTGCGCGAATCGCTAGCCTCCGATCGCGTGCTGCGCATTCGCGCGATTTTGAACGGCACGAGCAACTACATCCTGTCGCAGATGACAAAGCGCGGCATAGGCTTCGCCGAGGCGCTACAAGGCGCACAACTCGCAGGTTACGCCGAGGCCGATCCCACGCTCGATGTCGGCGGTTTCGATGCTGCTCACAAGCTTGCGATCCTCACGACGCTGGCCTTCGGCGCCCTCGTCCGCACCCAAGAAATCACCACCGAAGGCATCAGCGACGTCGACGCCATCGACATCCAGCTCGCTGCCAAGTTCGGCTACGTCTTCAAGCCGCTCGCCATCGCCGAGTTGCTCGAAGAAGGCACCCTCGGTCTGCGCGTCCACCCCGCCCTCGTTCCCGCTTCCAGCATCATGGCCCACGTCACCGATGCGCTGAACACAGTCCACATCGATTGCGCCTCACTCGGCCCCTGCATCCTTACCGGTCGCGGCGCAGGCGCAGGCCCCACGGCCGTCAGCGTGCTGAGCGATGTCGTGGATGTGGGCCGCAACCTCAAGCTCGCAGCCAGTGGCCGGGTGCCGCAACGCTCCTATCGCGAGGAATCGCTCAAAGAAGCCCGCGTCAGCGACATGGGTGCGCGCATCGGCGAGTACTACATGCGCTTCACGGTTGAAGATCGCCCCGGCGTGCTCGCGGAAATCGCTGGCATCCTCGGCCAACACAACGTCTCGATCGGACACCTCGTCCAAGACGCGCCCGACGATGCCGGCTGCTCCGTCGAGGTCGTGCTCGTCACCCATCGCTGCCGCGAAGCCGATGTGGTCAACGCCCTTGATCGCATCAACAAGCTCTCGCTGATGCGCGCGCCCGCCCGCCGTTTCCGTATTGAAGAGGTGTAAATGCCCAGCCGCGAAATCACCGGCCTCAACGAGCTGCACGCCTTGCTGGGCGAAGGTTCCGAGTTCTCCGGCAAACTTCTCTTCGAAGGCCGCGTGCGCATCGACGGCAAGTTCCGCGGCGAAATCGTCAGCGACGATGTCTTGGTGATAGGCGAAGGCGCCGATGTCGACGCCAAAATCGAAGTCGGCCGCCTCATCGTCCTTGGCGGCACCCTGCGTGGCGAGGTCAAGGCATCCCGCGCAGTGGAGCTCCACGCCCCGGCCCGCGTCTTCGGCAACATCTGCACGCCCCAGCTCGCCATCGATCGCGGAGTCGTCTTCGAAGGCCAAAGCCGCATCCCGGAAGAGCCCACAGTGGCCCACGTTATTGCAGAACAAGTGCTGGATTGATCGCCGCGTCACATCGGAATCACCCCGACTCATTCCTCTACACAGCTTGCCATTCGATGAAATAGGATCAGAGTTGACGCGGCGTTGACCCGAGCGCGTTGGCACCGATGAATGACCCAGCTGCACCCCCCGTCGATTGGGTCAGGAGACCGAATGAAACCCCGCTTCTTCGCCGTTGTTTGTCTGGCTCTCAGCATCCCAGCCCTCGTGTCGACTGCGCGCGCTCAAGATGCCGCATCCGCCAAGGCAAGCGCGCTCGGAACCACGATTTCGATCGGCACGGTCGACCACAATGACTCCGGCGTCGACTGGGGCCGCTCCGAAGCCGTCGTCAACGCGCGCGTCGAGGACGTGCTCGCTGTGCTAGCCGACTACAGCCAATACGCCGGCATGTTTCCCTATTTCGAGAAGTCGAAAGTGCTCTCGCAGCGCGGCGGAGACGCGATCGTCTACCTCGAGGCCAAGATCCTGCACGGCGCCGCGACCTTGTGGAGCCAGGTGCGCATGAGCGCCAAGCTCAACCCCATCACCAAGACCACAGTCGTAGAGGCGCGCATGATGAAGGGTAAGGGCAACATCGGTCAGATGCTGGCGCGTTGGGAAGTTACCCCGGTTGCGGCCGGTCAAAAGAGCCTGGTCGCGTTCCAGCTGTTGGTCGACCCCGACCTCCCCGTCCCGGACATGCTCGTGACGGATGAGATGCGTAAGGGAGCCGGCCAGGCCATGCGCGCCCTGCGCAAGCGCGTGGACCAGCGCGTCTCGATCGCGTCGCGCCCCAACACCTCTATGTGAGCTGCGGTCGATCGGTCAATCTCGCAATCGAGCGAGAGCGACCTTCGGTTGGAAATTCGGGACGCTGCGTTTTTCTCAGACAGCGTGTCCTGCAACCACCGGAAGCCCATGAAATTGTTCAGTAGTATGATGCTTGTCTGGGCGCCTGCTCCCTTGACTCTCAGAGG
>JBKJIA010000583.1:0-5275 GCA_046598735.1 Polyangiales bacterium | reverse complement strand
GAAGCTGCCCATGAGCGAGCGCTTTTTGTGCTTTGTCTTGCTGTGCACCACCTTGGGGGCCGCATCTGATGCGCGCGCTTGGCACACACTTGCTCCCGGCATGAACGGTTGGGCCGAGAGCGAGCAAGGGGGCATTCGAGGGATCACAATAGGTCCCATCGAATCGTCGCAATGGCCCGGTCGTGGTTACGGATCGCCTTACAGCGAAGCGCTGCTCGATGAGCTCGCGCGCATGGGCACGAACTGGATCAGCATTACGCCGTTCGGTCGGATCTGGAGCTTGAAGAGCACGGAGATCGCGCTCGACTTCGAAGCCCCGTTCGAACAGAACCGCGCCGACGTCGCACGGATGATCCAGCAGGCGCACGCGCGCGGCATTAAGGTGCTCTTGATTCCGCACCTCTGGGTCGAAACCGACGGTTGGCGTGGCGAGATTGATCCCGGCTCAGCGGAGGGCTGGGCCGCCTATCAGAAATCTTACGCTCGTTTCGTGTTGGCTTGGGCTCAGTTGGCCGGGGAGGCATCGGCGGATGCCTTTTCAATCGGCGTCGAATGCAAGAGTTGGTCGGGTCGTTTCGGCGCGTTTTGGAGCGGCCTCATCCACGATGTTCGTCAGCGATTCCCGGGCCTTCTCACCTACAGCGCGAACTGGGATGAAGTTGAGCACGTGTTGTTTTGGGACAAACTCGACCTGATTGGCGTCAACGCGTTCTATCCGCTCGCCGATCACAATCAGGCGACTTACGCGGAGTACGTCCAAGGTGCTGCGCGCGCGCGCGACGGCATCAAGCGATCGGCCGAGGCGTTGGGCATGCCGGTGCTATTCGTCGAGGTCGGCTACACGACGCGCAGCGATGCAGCGGTCGAACCCTGGTTGTGGCCCGATGACATGACCGACGTCGCCTTTGACGAGCATGAGCAAGCACGCGCACTTTCGGCCGTATTCGAGGCGTTTTTGCCCGAACCCTGGTTCGCGGGCTTCTTTGTGTGGCGCTACTACGCGAACCTCGACGACATCTCGCAGGAGCATATCTGGGGGTTCTCGCCGCATGGCAAAGTGGCCGAGCCCGTGCTTGCGCAAGTGTTCAACTTTGCTTGGGGCGTCGATCCGTAACTCTCCGAAATTTTGATCCCCTGCACGTTTGCCTGGTATCCGTGGCGTATGGCCCCGAGGACCAGGAACGACGACAGCGGCGCGCGACGCGTGGTGCGACCTTTTGCATTCTTTCGCGCCGGCGCGCGGGTTGACCCTGCACAGGCTGACAAGCCCATCCTCGTGCTCGAGAATGTCTACAAGTACTTCCAGCCCGACGTCCCTACGCTGCGCAACGTGGACCTTACGATCGAGCGCGGCGAGTTTGCGTTCATTACGGGGCCGAGCGGTTCGGGCAAAAGCACGCTGCTTCAGTTGCTCTATCGCCGCACGAACGTGGATGAGGGCCGGATCTTCTTCTGCGGACGCGACATCGCGCGCCTGACGAACGAATCGATCCCGTTTTTACGTCGCAACATGGGCGTGGTGTTTCAGGACTTCAAAGTCATCCCGCATTGGTCCGTGTTCGAAAACGTGGCAATCGCCCTCGAAATTCTCGAAATGCCCACGCGTTTGATTCGCTCGCGCGTGGCCGAGGCTTTGGAGCGCGTGGGTTTGGCGGGGCGCGGAGATGACCGAACGGCACACCTTTCAGGCGGCGAACAGCAGCGCGTGTCGATTGCTCGCGCGATCGTGAGCGAGCCGGCCTTACTGATCGCGGATGAGCCCACGGGCAACCTTGACCCTACGCTGGCGCTAGACATTCTTACTTTGTTCGAAGAGATCAACAGCACGGGAACCACCGTACTGTTCGCAACTCACGATCACTCGCTGCTGTCCGCTCGCCCCCATCGCTTGCTCGTGATCGAAGATGGACGTCTGACGGAAGCACGTCAGGGGCTCGGCAGTTGGTCCACGCGCGTAAGACGCGCCACAGCTTGAGCGACGGCAGCGCAATCTAGAAGCAGGGGGAATCAGCGTGGATCTCAACATCATGATGGCGCGGGCCAAGCGCGGGATTCGAGAAGACGCCAAGCTGTACGTCGTGGCAGTATCGAGCCTTACGGTTGCATTTCTCTGCCTCGCTACTGCGTTGCTCGGCGTCACCAACCTGGCAGACCTTGCCGATCGCTGGGGCCGCACGCACAAAATGAGCGTGTATTTGAAAGACGGCGCCGCGAACGAAGACGTCGAGCGGCTCAAGGCGGTGCTGTCTTCAATCGAAGGTGTCACGAGTGCGGAGCACCTGACGTCGGCAACGGCCCGCGAACGCTTCCTGAAAGACGCGAGCGTAAACAGCGACCTTACCTCCCTGCCCACCGACGTCTTTCCAGCTTCGATCGAAGTCGATTTTGCATCGGACACCACGGACGTACGCATTCGCGAAGTGGCCGATAAAGTCGCAGCGTTTGGCGCGGCCGTCTCTGAAGTCGATACCTATCGCACTTGGTTCGATCGCCTCGGCGCCCTGTTGACCGCCGGTCGCACAGCGGCCCTGATGCTGGCTTTGCTCGTGCTCATCTGCGCCTTTGCGGTAGTGGCCAACACCATTCGTTTGGCCGTGGCGTCACGCCGCGACGAAATCGAAATGCTCAAGATGTGCGGTGCTACCGATGGCTTTGTGCGCGGCCCATTCGTGCTTGAAGGCACTTTGCAAGGGCTCGTGTCGGCCGTGCTCTCGCTCGTTATCCTGGTGGTGCTGTATCTAACCTTACGGTCTCAAGTCGACTCGACACTGGGTCCATTGACGGGGATGCGGTTGAGCTTCTTGTCGCCCCTACTCGTGGTTGGCATCGTGCTCGCGGGCGGCTTGGCAGGGGCCCTTGGCAGCGCGGTCTCGATCCGGCGCTATTTGGCGGTCTGAGCATGTCCTTCGCACGAAGTCGAAGCCTCAAGCTGTTGGGATTGTGCGGTCTGCTCGGCTGGGCCGTGCCGTTTGCAAGCGGTCAAGATGGCTGGAGCTTGAACTCAGGGGCTTCCACGGGCGCCGTCGACGAACGTTTGGAGGCAACGCGCGGTACGTTGGAACGCAGTCAGGCGCGGCGTGGTCAGGTGGCAGCAGAGCTTGCGTCGATCGGGCCAAAGCGCACGACGCTGCATGAGCAAGTCGCGCAACACGGCCGCTCGCTCTATCGCGTGAGCCGAGGCGGCATGTTGCCGCTGGCCGGTGGTCTGGATGCGATGCTGGGACACGCCTCGCGCGTGGAACGCCTGACGCGCGTAGTCAAAAGCGAGCTCGACGCGCTCAAAGCTCTCGAACGTAAAGGCATCGCCCTTCGCAAAGAAGCGGCCGATCTCGATTCACGCTTGGGCTTTGCGCAGCGCGAGGTGCAAGCGCTGGAACAGGCGCGCGTGGGCCTGGCGCAGCAACAGATGTCACAGCAACTATTCGATTCCGCCTTCGTCGCGGCGCGTGCCCAGGAAACCGCGGGCGACCACGTATCTTACGGTTTGTCGATCATCGGTGGCAGCGCCAGCACCGAAAAGTTTGGAGAACAGCGCGGTAGCCTAGCCCTACCCGTGTCTGGGCCAAGCAGCATTCAAGACGCGAGCCGCGCCGAGAGCGACGGCCCAGGCCTGGAGTTCGCGTCGAGCGTGGGCGCCGCCGTGCGAGCTGCGGCAGGTGGACGGGTAGCTTTCGCGGAGCGCTACGGGTCTTACGGTCAGCTCGTGATCGTCGACCACGGCGAGCGTTACTACACGGTCTACGGCGGGCTGGGTCGCGTTGATGTGCGGACGGGTGACGATCTCTCGAAGAGCGCTCGACTCGGCACTGCCAGCTCCGATCCGGTCTATTTCGAAGTGCGGCGTGGGACGCGCACCCAAGACGCGCGGTTGTGGCTCGGACTGTAAACGTAGTCGTGGCCGCATCAGCTTTTGCGAGCGGCTGCCTCGTCCATTTCGCGCGCAAGATCGAGCAGCAGCGCTGAGGTCGGCAAGCCCATACGGTTGCTGCGCGTGACCTGTTCGAACGCAACTTCGAAGGAGCCATCTTTCCAAGCGATGACTTCTTTCATCGCCGAGCGCGGATCGACATCGCGTCCTGTCACGAGCGCGTCCACGATCTCGCCTTCTTGAATGAATGCACGGATGCTGCTCGTGCCGTTCTTGAGCAACAGCGAACCTGTGACGCGTTCGATCTGACACAGCGTGATCACACTAATCAGACTGATGCGTGAAAGCTCGCCTGCAAAATGACGCACGCGCAGCGCGGAATCAGGCGGTGGCGCAAGCGATGTCACCGCGTGCAAGAGCGCTTCGAACGCGGCGTCCATCGACTCCCCTTCGCACGCTTCGACAGGCGCTTTCGCGGTGCTTTCAAAGCGCACCAGCACGCGATAGCGCTCGGCATGCCCGAGCTTGGCGCGCATCGGCTCGCAACTTGTCACTTCGCCCGTGAATGACGAGCGACTGATATCCGCAGGGGTGGGCATTTCCACCCGGATCACTTGGCCGATTTCCACGGGGTAGTCGGTTTCGATCGCCATGCCGCGCGGACTGACCTCGTGCAGCTCCGCCGACCGTTCGCCCTGCTGCGTACATACCGTGCCGCGCCAGCTCTGAACCTCGACGCCATGCCTTGCAGCATCTCTTTTGACCAGGTGCTTGAGGAGGGCTTGCAGCGTGGCCGATTCGTTGGCGGGCTTGGCCGTGTTGCGACGCGCGTCGGCCCCGGGCTCCTCCACGAACATGAACTGCAGCGCCACGCCCGCGACCGTGCGTCCTTTCCAGAAGTCTTCGACGCTGGCGATGCGTACTACGCGCGCGAGCATGACGACCGGAGAGCTACGCTCTTGATCGCTGATCTCGATGCGCTGCATCGAACCTATCAGACCCACGTCGTGATCGATCTCGATGAACAGCCCCGTGCTGCTGATATCGCCGGTGCGCAGAACGGCACGCTCGTCCACGCCAGTTATCTGCACGTGAAGCGTGACTCGAAACCGCGGCGACTTGCGAACTTCGGAGGCTTGCACCTGAACATGGTATCAAAAGCCCGCGCGCTACGCGGCTTCGTCGACACGACGGCCAAACTCGCACACTGGCCGTGACGTCGCTTCACGCGACTGTGCGCGTTTATCCCGGCCTCGCTCGCTCCGACGCGCGAAGCCCTGCAAAATCCGTTGTTTTCGCAGTCACCGTGTCTGGCATACGCACTGCAAGGGCTTTGCTCTGTATGCTGCGATTTGCTACGTCGCGGCCAGCCAAGGAAGACCCATGCAACAGCCAAAGCAGATCAAA
>JBKJIA010000487.1:0-3314 GCA_046598735.1 Polyangiales bacterium | reverse complement strand
CGAGTCAGCAAGCGAGGGGCGCAGAGAAGCACGCGGCCGAAAGAGCTCCGTCGTCTCGGCCTGCGCCCAAGCGCGTGTCGGCGAAGACGACCGCCAGAACGATCGCCAAACCGCCGCCTAAGACGGTAGCGAGCGCGAGCAAGGCAGCCGACAAGTCGCGGGCGAAGTCCCTGTCTGCAGCGCCGCACAGTAAAAAGTCACAGTCGCTTGCAGAAAAAGACTCCGAGAAGGTTGCGGCAAGGCCGGCGAGCAGCAAAACTCCCGCCCGTCCCAAGGCCTCGACATCGAAGCCTGCTGCCAAGCGCCCAAACGCGAAAGCAGCGACTAGGAAGAACTAAGGGGCTGTAGCTCAGCTGGGAGAGCGCCGCACTGGCAGTGCGGAGGTCTGGGGTTCGATCCCCCACAGCTCCACTAAGATGGAAGATGTCGAAGGCTCTGGCTCACAAGCTAGGGCCTTCGGCGCGTCGGGATTGTCGCAACTCTCTATGTCCGACTCACCACAGAGCGAAACTCCGCCGCGTAGGCGCACGGTTGCAGCCGTGACGGCAAGGCGTCCGTTCGCAGTCATAGGGCAACCCTCGGAGGAGCTGCGCGCCTTGGTGCTCGAGTACGGGCCGTGCGTGCCGTTTCCCACCATCACGCATTTTCGCGCCGCCGACCGCGAGCGTTGGGCGGGTGTGTTGGTGTTGCGTGCCAGTGCCTGGGATGCGTCGCTCGATATGGTCACACGCGAGCGCCGCAGCATTGCGCTCGTCGATGTCGAGCTCACGCACGCCTGGCCCGATGACATCGCCCGAGTGCGCGGGGAAGTCGAACTACGCGCATGGCTCGAAAGCACACGTCGGTCGACGGAGCTCACAGTAAGGTCTCGCGCGCCCACCGTGTCTGCTGAGTCTGCGAGTCGCGTGAGCTTGCATCACGTTCCCAGCGAGCAGGGCCCGCATCCTCAAGCCGTGAAGAAAGTTGTCGCAGTGGACACGCGCACCTACGCGCGACCGGGCAGCGAGCTTTTGATCGTAGCGAAAGCGGCCGAGTTGCGCGCGCGGCTTTTTCGTTGTCTACGTGGTGTCCGGCCAGTGCGCGTGGTCGCAGATCTTGCGGATCTTACGGTCGACGATCGCGACGCGAGTCGCTGGTTAGGCGTGGTGGTCGCAGACGCGAGCGCTTCGCCTTCGCTTGTCTCGGTGCTTGCGCGCGCTGAATGCGTCGTCGTTCACAGCGATGAAAACGCAGCGCTGGACGAGGCCGGGCTCAAGCGTTGGCTGTGGCAGGCGCTGGCCTTTGAGTACGTGAATCACGCTGGCGTCGCGCGGGTGATAGCGGACGCGTTCGCACGCGCAGAAGAAAAAGCCTATCCACCGTCGGTCGAGCTCGCTGGGCTCTATGCGTGCACCCTCGGCGCAAGTCAGCGTTCGCTTGCGCTCGACATGACGGAGCATACCTGGCGCTGGTACGCCAAAGAGTCGGCCCGGATTTTGGGCGAATCGAACAAGGTGCTTGCGCAACGGGCACTCGCGGAAGCCGGCTGCGTCGGGCTACTTCCCCCTTCACGCTGGCTTGCGCGCGATCCAGTCACGAGCAGTACGCCTTGGCAATCCCTGCGCGCGCGAGTGCCCGTGGACATCTTGGGTGCACCGCTTTCGTGTGTGCCGTGGGCCGATAGTAAGGTGTCTGAAGTTATCCGCCTCAGCCTGGAGCACGGCATCCAGACGGTGGCTGGCTTACTGTCCCTGAGCACGCACGAGGTCGGTAGCCAGTGGGATAACCAGCGCGTTTGCGATGGTTTGCAAGAGGCGTTGCTCAGCACGCATCCGTTCGCATCGTCTGCGCCGCTCGATCGGGCAACGACCTTTACAAGTCTGCGCGACAGCTTGCTTGCAGCCATGCCGAGCGAAGAGGCGGCCCTGCCACTCCGTGTGACGAGTGGAGTGCCGCGCGCGGCAAGCTCCACGCAGCGAGCCTTACGCTTTCATGACAAGGTCCTACGCGCGCTGTACGATAGGCTCAAGCTGTTGTTGCAGGCGCCGGCCAGCCTGGATGAGATCCGGCAACGTGACTCCTTTTTCGAGGATCTGCCGAGCTTGCTCGAGCTTCAGCATTTTGCGCGCGTAGCCTTACGGTTACCGCTTTTCGTAACAAACGACCGCTACGGACAGAGCATTATTTCTGCCACACGCCCCGCGCGGTACGCTTTGCCGGAATTTGCAGAAATGCGCGGCGCGAAGATGGACGATGACGGTCCGTTGACTATCGCGCCCAACGAGACTGCCGCGGGTGCTGCGCCCGGCAAGGTATCGAGCGTCAGACCCGCAAAAAAAACTCGGCCCGCCACGCAGGTGCCGGCTGCTGCGCCGCAGAGTGATCTTTTCGAAGCGGAGCGCGTCCTGCGCGAGGCAGGCAAACCCACGAGTCGCGTCGACCTGATGTCGTGGCTTGGAGAGCGCGCCACACCGACGCTCTATCGCATGTCGGGCACGCGCCCCTTCGTCGAGCTTGCTGCCAGCCACTGGGGGCTCATCGATCGGGATGTGCCGGGTGGAGATGACGCCTTCGACGCAGCGGTTGCCCTCCTGCGCGAAGCCGGATCCCAACGCGGAGCGATAAGCGACGCCATCGAGCAAGCCGTGCGCAGCGTATCAAATGTGCACAGTGCGTGGACGCGCGAGATGGTGGTCGCTGCGCTTCGCTACGCGCGCACCTGAGTGTGATAGGCGAAGCACTCTCGTAAAATCGGAGCACAGTGCCCGATTATCGGAGAGTGCTCGCTGTGCCCCCGGGGCCGTTCCGTTCAGCGCTTCATGGATACGGATTGGCGGGTAGGGGACCGTGTTCTTCAAGATCCTCCGCCACCTGCGATACCACGCGGCTTAACTCCTCGAGCTGCTGCATGTAGTCGGAAATCAACACGCCGTGCACGACGGGGGCAGGCGTGTCGAGCGCTCCCGGTCGCGTGATCTGATGCGCAGGCTTGCGAGCGGTAGGCGCCGGATGCGTTGCGCGCAAAGGAGCGTGTTCAGGCGCGCTCTGATTTGCGACCGCAAGAACTTCAGTCTGCTGCGCCGCGGGGCCGGCGACGGGGGCGTCGACGATGGGCGTGGTTTCCCTGACGGCGCGCTCAGAGAGGGCACGGCTAGCCACCGCTATCTGATCTGACCTTCCCATGTGCCTGGAGCCTATCGCGAGTAGAAACGCGAACATCACCGACAGTGCGCACCAAGCCAGCATGCTGCGCGAAGGTAAGGGCATGCGCGATACAGCACGCGTCCTTGATGGCGCTTCCATCACAGCCAAGACGGCGTCGAGCGCGTCGCGCA
>JBKJIA010000607.1:0-15380 GCA_046598735.1 Polyangiales bacterium | reverse complement strand
CAAAAGCCGCTGAGTAAGTCGCTTGAGCCGGCATAGGCGCGGGTGGTGTTCTTGCAGCGATCGGGCGAGTCCCCCGCTGCGGCGCGTACGGCGCGACACATGGAAATGCGATGGATGTCGCGGCGCTGCTGCGCGACGGCGGACATCAGGCGGAAGTCGCTGCTACCTTTTCCCGCTTCGCCGCCGAGGTTGATACCGCTGGCGTAGATGACCTGCATGACATCGGCGGGGGTAAGGTTAGGGTCTACCTTCCATACCAATGCGGCTACGCCCGTGGCGGCGGCAGCGGCGATCGAAGAGCCGGTCAGTGGTGCTAGATCGTAATCCTTGGCGTCGTGCATGGTGTCTTCGGTTACCACGTAAAAGCCGTAGGCTGCGAGGGGTGGGCGACCATCCTTTCGTGTGGCGCGGATGGGTGCATCGCGCGGGTCTACCGCGGCTACGGCGAAGACGAGCGGGTCATAAGATTGAGCTTCTTGCGCGCGCAAAACCAGGTCCTCGCCAAACCATTCGCGGCATTGTGCCGGGCTGGGCGCAGGCAAACGTTCGAAGGCCCCCGGGAAAAGGGGACCCGGCTCCTCGTCGAACAGGCGGGCGCGGTTTCCTGCTGCAGCGATCGCCAGGTGTCCCCGGCAACGGGCAAGGCTTAGAACGTCGCGCACCGCGAGGTCGACTGGGCTTAAGTTTTCGGGATTGGCGGCCCAACCCAGGCTCAGGTTTAGGATGAGCTTCGTCTTCTCGCCTGTTGCGCTTTGTTGTGACGCGTTGCTGACTGCGTCCCAGATTGCGAGAGCCACCTGGGAGCGGCTGCCGAAGTATCCTCCCTCGGTCCAATCGGTTTTGGTTTCGCTGATTTGGGGCAAGGCGAGATGGGCAGAATGCTCGATGACGCAGGGCATGCTTGGGCTGCTCTCCCCCTCCGGACAGGCGAGTGCGCGTACGATGTTGGTCACGGCGCGGCCGTGGGGGGCATCCTTCGGCGCGATGTCACCGCGACTGCCGTAGGGGGAGTTGTCGATGACGGCGACGTGCACGGTTTGTTTTTCGGGCCCTTTGATCAGTTGGTAGGCTTCGGGGTCGGCGTCCCAGTAATCGAGGGCGGCGGCGCCCAGCTCATCGGAGACGGATGTCTCTTGCACGTAAGACGCTGGGTTGCGCAGGGCGACCTGTTCGAGCATGGCCACCACCTGAGTGTCTTCCAACGTTTCTCGCCTGGCATCCGCTTGGCCCACACTCTCAAAGGGAGCCTGAGCATCGGCATGGTCAGGGCGCGGGCGCCAAGTGAAAAGACAATAGCCGCGCAGGCGTGAGGGGATCGCATCGTCGCGCGTTTTTGCGTCCTGATTGGCGTCGCCCGCCTTGGATGTAACGCGCTGAAAGAGGGGGGCACCTACCCAGCTGCCGATCACGACCTCCCCTGTGGCCGTCGACTGGGAACGGGGGAACGAAGGGCAGCCTTTGGTTTGCCAAAGTTTCGAAAAATCAACGTAGCGAGGCGGGTTCGCGGGCCCGTCGAGCTCTTGCGCCACGGACCTTACCATGGGCTCACCGTCAGGCGTCGGCCCAGGCCCGCCAGGCATGCCCAAGCAGCCACACAGGCTCAGTGTCACGGCTAAGTAAAGCAAGCCGTTGACTTGGCCGTCATGCTGTCGCTTTTGTTGGTTCGTCATACTCGTCTCCATGAGGTCTGGTGGGGGCAATGAGAGGCCCAAGAGGGCGCAAAAAGAGGGCACGGCCCCCGTCCAAAAAAAAGGGGAAGGTTGGGTAAGGCACTTGTGTGGGAAGCAGCCTAACGAGTGATCACGCGGAAGGCGGCCCAGTCCGCGCTGGGCCTGTGCGATCGCAGCTGTAGTTGGGCGTGTCGTACAGCGTCTGACCAGTCCACGTTCAGGGCATCGTGCTGGTGTGCGTAAGCGGCGACCATCACAGCGTGGGCGTCGCGATCTTCTACGATGCGTGTGGGGGCGATCACGGCTTGGGCGCCGGCGAGTACGAAGGCAGTCGCGAGCCCAAGTGTGGTGCGGTCGGCCGCACTGGCTTGGCCTGCTTCACAGCTCGACAGCACTACCGCTCGCGCTGAGATGTGCGTGGCGAGCACATCACCCATGGACAGCGTCTCGCCGCGGGCCAGGCGCAACGCGCTCTGCCAGCCATCGTTGCCGGCGAACAGCGCGTGTCCGGCAAAGTGTACATGACTTGCACCACCCAGCAGGGCGCTGACGGCGTCACTCGTCGCCTGGTTACCCTCCAGCAGGTTCACTTCGATCTTGGCGGCGTTTAATGCGGACACCACCTCGCGCGCTTCGATGCGTGCGCGCGGCAAATCGCGATTGGGGTCCGCGATTACGAGGGCGCGCGCGTCTATCTTAGTACTGGTAGCGGCAGGCAGGTCCAAGGGGTAACTCACCCCAGCGTGTGCAAGCAACGGCTCGCCACGAAATGGTAAGGCGTGAAAGTCGAGCTTCGCGAGCGGGCCTTCGCTGAGAATGTGCAGTTCGTCTACTGCGGCGATGCGATCCGCAAACGGTGTAAGCAGGAGCTTCGACAGGTCCTCTACTGATGAGTCGGTAAGGTCGCCTGGGACCAACCGAGCCTCGACACCTTGTGCGTCTGCGGCAAAGACCACCGAGCCCGTGCGCAATGAATGGACGAATAGGGTAAGGCCGGGATAGTCGCTGCGTGCGGCCTCTTTGGTTTGCACCATCGCGAGCGCGGCTACCTCTTGTTCGAAGCGCGCGAGCAGCGTGGCTTCGCTGCGGCTGCGCGTTTGCTCGGCACGCAGCAGTTGGTCGACGGGCAAATCGCGGTCGCTGCGCGCTTGGTCGATCAGCTGGGACCGTGCCTGCTTATAGGTTGCAATGGCGCGCAACCATTGATTGCGGCCATCTACCGTGAGACTCGACAGGCGTGCCGCATCCTCCACGGCGCGCAGGAGTCGCACGCGTGAGTGACGGGCCACGGCAAAGGCTGCGCTCGGTCCGAGTGTGTGCAGTGCGAGCTCGATGCGTGCCTTGGCGCTCACGTCGTGACGGGCCAGAAACGCCGAGCGACCTTCACCCAGTGGCACGCCGATCGTGTGCTGGTCGAGTACGGCTTCGGCTTCGGTATAGGCGGCTAGCGCTGCACTCAGCGAGCCGAGACGCTCGAGCGACTGACCGCGGCCGACCAGCGCGCGCCAATGCATCTCTGGCAAGAGTAAGGTGCGCGCGAGTTTTTCTGCGCGCTCAAAGGCGGTTTGTGCAAGCTTGGGATGCTGTTCTGCGAGGGCTAGCCGTCCCTCGAGCTCGTGCCACCATACGGAGAGGTTGCCATCTTCGTCTCCACCCCGACGTGCCTCCGTAAGGTAGCGTCGTGCCGCTTCGAGATCGCCCAGGCGCTCGGCGGCATAGGCGAGGTTGGTGGCGGATACGGCGCCGCGAAACGGATCGGCACAGCCAGTGGGAAACATCGCCTGCGCCTGCTGCAGAATGGTGCGTGCGTGCTCAAGCTCGTGTCTGGTCGCACTCGGTTCTTCGATCGCGTACCAACCGAGGTTGATAAGCACATCGGCGCGCTCACAGGCCGAGACGTCTTTTGGGTCGGTCGCTTGCAAGGATTCGAGCTCAGCGACGGCTTCACGCGTTCTCCCTAGGGCTTGCAGCACGGCAGCCGTGCGATCCCGTGCCGTCCATTCGTGCAAGCTCAGGCCAAGGCGTCGCGCATGTTCTTGCGAGTCGCGAAAACGCGCGAGTGCGAAACGAAGATCGCCGAGCTCGAGCGCGACCAGGCCTTCGAAATATGGAAAGCGTGCGCGACCATCGGCGCTCTTCAGGGCGGCTGCGCGCGAGGCATCGAGCAATGCTTGGGCTTCTGCCAGCTGATTCAAGCGCGTGGCCATCAAGAACGCGAGCGAGCAACTGTCGAGCATTTCGGACAAAACTAAACCATGCACACGGTCGAGCACGAGGGCACGTTCGAAGCTGGCGCGCGCCTCGGCGATCTTACCAAGGCCTAGCTCGATGCGGGCGAGCATCCCCTCTGCACGCGCGCGCTCTATACCGGATAAGGTGGACATCGCAGCGTGCAGCGCGCGTTCCGCTGCGCCGGCATCGCCCGAGCGCCTCAGCGCAAGCGCGCGATCGAGTACAGACGAAACCTGAGGGTCATGAAGCGTAAGCTGAAAGCTGCCGGTTCCTTGCGCGCCCTCACTGCGCAACGCGAGCATGCCTGCACCCTCAGGAACCGTAAGGCGTAGGCGCGCGCCGCCGTCGACCTGCGCTTCCACAACCGCCACGAGCGGGCCAAGGGCTGTGCGAAAGGTCGCGTTGTCGGCCCAGGGCCCGGGTACCCAGGCGCGTAAGGTCCGATCGCTGTCGAGTGTGCACGAGCCGTCCTGGGCCACGCTGGCACAGCCGACCACTTCGACGTCGACCGCCATGGGCGCGCTCGAGAGCCGAGCGTCCGAGCCGCGCTCGGATCCGCAAGCGCCCTGGCTCAAGCTGAGCGATGTGGCCAATACAGCGGAGCTTGCGTGCCCGCACCACTCCGTCCAGCGCGTAAACCCCCCGGGCCAAGGCATCGTGCCTTCACTTACGGCAGCGCCTCGCGGATTTCTATCCGAAACGCCTGCCAGGCCGGATGCGTGGGCGATTCCTTTGATTGCCCCGCGGTGCCCAGCACATCTTCGCTTGGAAACGCATCGGGCCGGGCCACGACGGCCCAGAGCATCGCAGGTAGCGCTGCCAGCCGCGCCGGCAGCTTGCCCGCCAGGTGCACCATGCCGAGGGGCGAGATCTCGACCTGTACGGGCAGCAGCCTCAGCCGCTTGCCCTCGGCCAAGTACAGCTTGGCAGCGAGCGGCCCCGTGGCCTGCGTGGCCGGACGCAGCGCAAGCTCGAAAGGTAAGCCCGGATAGAAGGTAAGGCTCGGCTGTTGCACGGCTGTGCTGTGATCGGCGCTGCGTATTGCACGCTCTTCGCCCAGCACGACTTCGACACGATAGGCCGCGATCGGCTCCGGTGTAGGAGCGCGCCACAGCACCACGGCGGCCGCCGCTGCCAGCACAGGCACAAACCAGCCCGTGCGTCTTGCCCAACGCCGCGCTGCAATGCTGCGCGCGCTTCCCGCACGCAGGCTGCTTTGGGCGGCGAGCTCGATCATCGCCAGGTCGGTGAAGCGATCGATCAGGGCGGCATCCGGGCTTGCGGCCGCCCGCGGTGTGGAGGCAGCAAGCTCGGCTTGCTCGACTCGCGCGATATCGCGTAGCGCGTTTAGGATTTCGTCGTCGTGGGTCACGGCTGGCCATCTCCTAGAGGTGTTTGCAGGTCCCCCGTGAGGTTTGACAACGTGGCTTCTTTTTCTAGTTCACTGCCCAACAAACGAATCAGTCGGCTCAGTCGGCTGCGCCAGGCGTACACCGCATCCATGCTCATGTGGGTCGCTGCGCTCACTTCGGCTACTGGCACTTCGTCGACGATCAACTGCTGAAAAAGGTGCAGGCCAAGCGGGCTTAGGCGCTCGCGCAGGCGCGCCAGCAACGCCGTCAGAAGCTCGCGCGAGGCCAGCATGACGTCAGGATGCGTGAGCTGGGCATCGACATCATCAAGCTCGCTGCTCAGCGTCGGATCCTCCGTCCATGGGCTGCGCTTGCCGGTGCGAAAGATCGCTGCCACTTGGCGCTCGGCCACAAGTCCCACGAAGTTGAGGAATGACAAACCGCGACTCGGGTCCCAGCTACGCAACACCCGCGCATCGTTCGAGAACAGCGCGGCCAGCACCTCCTGGGTGAGGTCGTCGAGCTCCTGTTTTGGGTCCCGCCCGCGTCCCTGGGCTTTGCCGCGACGCTGCAGGGAGCGCATCACGCGGGCTTGCACGACCGGCAAAATATGGCCGATCAGGGCACGCACGGCCGAGCGGTCTGCCGCAAGCGCCGCCTGAAGCATCTCGATCGAGAAGTCGGCGCCCATCGCGTGTCACCGGGTAGCACGGCTCGGGCGGACAGGCAGCCGCTGCGAGCCGCAGACGCCAAAGCGCAGGCCCCATGTCAAAACGGAAGCCCGCGCCGCAAAGACCCGTGCATGGAGCTGCACACTCACAAAACGGAACCCATCGCATTGGCGCCCGCGCGGTCGTCCCCTTCCCAGCGAGACACGCTGGAGCTCGTGCTTGCTGCCTCTCTAGGGGACGCCGCTTCGAAACGAGCCCTGGTCATACGCCTGCGTCCGATCGTCCGGGCAAGAGTAAGACGTGAGCTCGGCGCGGCGCAGAGTCTCGGCTCGATGCAAGCGCCCGACTTGATGCAAGAGATCTGGTTTCTCTTGCTCAAGAACGACTGTGCGCAGATCCGCCATTGGGACCCAGCTCGCGGTGCCTCCTTAGAGACCTACGTGCGTAGGGTGGTCGATCGCGAGCTTGGAAACCTACGCAGTCGGGTGTGGGCCAAGAAGCGCACGGCTTACTTCGTCGACTCGGACGGTGCAGAGCAACTGGCAGACCTTAGCCACGACCCCGAGCATGCGCTCTTACAACGCGCTGATGCAGAGGCGCTTTGGTCCCATCTAATGCACTCACTGCCCGCACGCGGGCAAGACGTGTTGATGCAGCTGTGTATCGAGCATCAGAGCGCTGAGCAGACTGCGTGCGCGTTGGGCGTAGACCGTCAGGTGGTATATAACTGGCGCCACGAGATCAGGAAAAAGACTCGACGTTTTCTGTTTCTCGAGGGCAATGCACGATTCGCAAAAATATTGAGTCGGCGATCTTAGTATAAGTAGGCATTAGATGGCAGGCACCCAGCCATCGCCAACCGATACAGGAGATGCCGACATGAAAATGCCCGTAGGTTACGCCGTACTCGCACTGACCCTCCTTGGCGCAGCCGAAGCCAAGGCAGACGACATGACGCCCCTTTCCCACGAGGAAAAGGCCAAAGTCGAGATGCTGCTCTCACTCTTCGATCCCCAGAGCTACTCGGTCAGCTACGAATATGAGGATGCAAAGGGAGAGGTCCGCACGGTAGAAGCAGGCAAAGCCGTTGGGCTTTCTGACGTAAAGCAGACCGACGTCGAGCGCAAGCTTGTCGATTCGATCGTTGCGTCGACCAACACGAACAACAACATCTTTCGCGCGTCGACCAACACGAACAACAACATCTTTCGCGTGGCTTCCACCAACACGAACAACAACATCTTCAAGGTGGGCGACGTCGCCAGCACCAACACGAACAACAACATCTTCAAGGTGGGCGACGTCGCCGGCACCAACACGAACAACAACATCTTCATCGATGGCAAACAGGCCGCTGCAGCACGCGAGTTGAATGCTGTGTTTGCGGATCACTACACCGTCTCCGCCACGCTGCAGCCGATGGGCCGCAAGGAGCTAGCACGCGTCGAAGAGCTGTTGTCTTACTTCGACCCCCAGAGCTACTCCTTCAGCGTCGACGTCGTGGACGAGGGCGGCAAGGTGTCCAACGTGTCATTCGGCCAGGCAGTGGGTCTTGCGACCGTGACGCAAACCAAGGTCGAGCGCTTTGCCACGGACGAGCTAGCCGCCAGCACGAATACCAATAACAACATCTTCAGGGCCAGCACGAATACCAACAACAACATCTTCAAGGTAGGCGACGCAGCCAGCACGAATACCAACAACAACATCTTCCGTGTCGCGTCGACCAACACGAACAACAACATCTTTCGCGTGATCGACGCCGATCACAAAGGTATGTTCCGCGTCGCTGCGACCAACACGAACAACAACATCTTCGTGGATGCAAAGCTTGCTGCAGCTGCCGCCGAGCTGAACGAGCTCCTCTCCAGCTTCGCAACCAGCAGCCGCGAGCAGAGGTGAGGTCATGAGCAGCGAACGCCTTCGCCGTAGCATCTCGCATGGGTGCAAACGTTGTCTGCACCTCGTCGCAGCGATCGCGATCGCTGCTCATTTTCTCTTCATCCTGTGCGAGGTCACGCACCTCACGGGCTGGATGGCGCGCACCGGATCCTTCCGCACTTTCCTCGCGCTTGGGGAGTATTACGGAGCACTCACCTTTGCCAATCGCAACTTTGGATTCTTTGCACCCGAAGTGACGCCGGACTGGAACCTACGCATGACCACCACGGACGAGCACGGTACACGCGAAACGTTTGCCCTGACTCCGACTGGCCGCGAGATGGAGGTCAAGATGTACTCGATGCTCGGTCGCTTCTCGGAGAGCGACGACACCATGGACCTCTACGCACGCTCATGGTCCGTCTACGCCATGAACCACGTCGAAGACGCACGCAAAGTGGAAATCGAAGTCACACGCAATGTGCTGCCCAGCATGGCGGAGTACCGCGCGGGAGCTCGCGTCTCCGCCCAGAACTTTTACCGCACTGTCTACGAGCGATAGGGAGGACGTCATGATGACATGGGCTACACGCGCACGCGCGTTCCTACTTTCAGCGGAATCAAATCGTCAGGTGGCATGGTTTCGCATTGCTGTTGCCTGCTTCTGCCTGATGAAAATCTGGTCGATCAAGAGCTCCCTACTCGACGTATATGGACAGTATGGCTTCATCCAATGGGCCATCACGCGCGGCAGTCTCTATGCCGCACTACCTCACCTGGGCGATGTGTCGATTGCCCTCAGCAAGCTCGGTCTAACTGCCGAAAGTGCTGTCTACGCCGTGATTGCAGGTCACGTGTTGGCACTCTGTCTCCTCTTACTGGGGGTGGTTCCACGTGCGGCTGCGGTCTTCGCCTGGAGCTCACACCTGCTGTTGACCTACGCCGGCGGCGGGCTGTTGTACGGAATGGACTACTTTGCCCATATTGCACTGAGCTATTGCGTGATCATGCCGACAGGGGCAGCCCTCACACTCTGGCCCAAAGCACACGCAGAAAAATCGCTGGCGGCTGGCGTGACCTTGAAGATGCTGCGCTTGCAGCTGTGCATGGTCTACGCATCGTCCGGCATCGAAAAGGCATTGGGCGAGCAATGGTGGAATGGCGAGTCGATCTGGCGGGCCGTCACACTCCCCGTCTTCAGTGAGCTCGACATGAGCTGGCTTACGCAGGTGCCGTGGCTCGCCGCCTTCATTGGCTGGAGTGTCCTCTTGGTGGAAGGTACCTACCCCATCTTCATGACCTGGCGCAAGACGCGCTCCTTATGGTTGATGCTGGTGGTAGGCATGCATCTGGGGATCGGACTGTCGATGGGTATGTGGTTGTTCGCGTCGATCATGATCATCCTCAGCGCCACCGCCTACGGCGACACTCTGGCGGCAACGGTAGGGAAGCTCGTGGGTCGAGCGAGTCACCTGACGGTGTTTGCGCGCCGCAGGTCCGCCGGCTGCACGCCTGGACATGGCTAGCTACGCCCGCGTTCGACCAGCCGCAGTAATGGTACGCGTGGGGGGAGGGGCGCCCTAGCACAACCAGAGCGCACCAGCGCAGCATTGTCGCCCCACTACCGCCCGCCGATGCGCGCTTGCCAGGTCGTCAGTGCAGCCCCGCAGTTCCGGCACAGCGCATGCACCCTGCGCACGATGCTGCACGCGGGCGCTTGGCTAAAGACGCGCGCTGCAGCAGGCAGCCGCCCTGTGCGGCGCACGCAGAGGAGAAGCAGCATGGAACGGATCGCCATCGTCGTCAGCAGTGTCGGCTACCACTGGGAAGAGTTGTTCGCAGCCCATGAGGTCTTCGCGCAGGCGGGCGCGAGCATCGACCTCTATACGGTGGATGGTGCGCAGCCCAAGCCCGACCCACTCAGCATCAAAAAGAGCATCCTTGCGCCGCTGGGCGTAGGCGTAGCGCCCCAAATCGCGCCCGACACGGCCAGGGGAACCTTACTGCGCAATCGCCTGCTCGAGGTGATGCCCCTTTCGAAGCTCGACACCGCGAGCGTGGATGCACTGTACCTTCCCGGTGGTCACGGATGCCTGTTCGATGTGAACCGCAACTCCGCGCTGCATGGCAAGATCGCGGAACTCTACGCGCAGGGCAGCCTCTTGAGTGGGGTCTGTCACGCCACCTCCACCTTTGCGCTTGTGCAAGTCGATGGGGTGTCGATCGTGAAAGGGCACGCGCTCACGGGCTTCCCCGATCCTCTCGATCAAACCTTGATCCGCGTCGGCCTCGTCCATCCATCTTTTCTTCCGCTGCCGTTGGTGAACGACCAGGTGTTGCGGGAAGCCCAAGCCGAGCTCTCAAAGGGGGACGTGCTGAGGGCGATGCTCAATCCTCGTTTCATGCGAATCTCGCTGCCATTCATCACCGGTGTAGGTCCCAAAGCGGCGGCCCCGGTAGCACGCGCCGTGATGGCTGCGCTCGAGGATCGCGCGAGCGCGCCAGCCGATCTGACTGCGCGGAACCCGTCGCCAAGCGACCTTCGCGCTGGCATCCAGGCGTAGGGGGTTCACGGACGAGCTACGGACTGCGCGGCAGAGTCGGCGTCTTACGCTCCATCACAATGTGGACTGGAGTGGGAGCAGATTCATGCTCCACACCGAGAGGCGGTTGACGACGCCTGGGATCACCATGGCGCGCCTGCGTAGCATACCTTCCACGCCAGCTTTCACGACCGCTGGACTCACGCCGAGCCCGCTCGATGCGCCCGTGACCAAGTCCCATTTTCCGCTCAAATTCGTCTTCATCTCAGCGGTCCATGGGGCCGATCATGGCTTGAAGAAGATGGGCGAAGACCAGGCGCGCTCGGAGACCTTAGCATCGAGGTCCGTCGCGTCGCACCCCGCCGTCCCTGGGCGAGCGGCGCAGTCATAGTGCGACCAACGCCAAGTTGGCTCCTGGAAGACGCGCGCGTAATAGAGGGTCTGGTTCTCGGGCACGTAAGCAGGGTCCGACCAGAAGACACAGGCCTTACTCTGTGCCGGCCCAGAAAGCGCGAAGGGTTGCACGAGAACGTTTACCTTCCCGTCGGGCCCGGTCGAGAGCTTCACGAAGTCGATCTTCGCAAGGTTGTCGTTGTCCTTCATGGCGAAGGCGAAGAGGTAGGGCTTCCCCGCCCCCTGCACAGCTGCCCCCATGGGCTTGCCCCCCGCGTCGACGAGGGCCTTAGGGAAGCTTGGGTCGTCGCACAGGGCCTGAGCTGCTTTGTCGTCGGCGATGCCAGGGGCCGCGTAAACGCGGAGCGTAATGCGCGGCCCGCTGGTGGCGTAGGTCTCGCGACGCTTCAGGGCGGCAAAGATCTCCTTGCGCGTATTCTGCGGCGCCCACACGCCGGTGATTCCTCCCGGGTTGAAGGGGCTCTTGCCGAGGCGCTTCTCCGGCGTGTTGTCGGAGTCCGCCAGGTGGCCAACCCACCCCTCCTCTTTGACGTTTCCTGGTGTCCCGTTATGCGTGTCCGTGGCGCCAACGAAACCCATCTGAAGTGGGTTGTCGCCGTGGGATGCTGCGTAGGTTAGGCCCCGAGCGAGCCCGGGGCGGACGTAGCCTTGGGGTCCTGCGACGACGGAGTCACTGTTGGGACTGCCCAAGCCGATGCCGAAGGCGGTCCCGAGGAACGAGCCCGGGATGATCTCGAAATCGCAGTTTGGGTCCGAAAGCGCGTCACCGGGTAGGCACTCGCTGTTTCCCTTGTGCTGGAAGATCTCGGTAAGGACCTGGTAGCGCTCCATGTACGGGATGGCTTCACGGGTATCGATCGTCTCCCACATGCGGCCGTAACTCGCATTGGCGTTGTGGGGAATAGTGATAGCGTCGCAGCCGCTAACAGACTTGCAGGAGGCATCGAGCGCGCGCCAGAGCTTAAGCGGGGTGGGATACTTAACATAATCAAAGGGCGCCTCCGGCACGACGCTGGATCCGAAAATCACATTGCGGTGGAGATTTGCGCTGGCCGTCGTCGCCGTCCACTCGTAGGCCACAAGGCTCGTAAACGAACAGGCCACGTTGGCCGCGGTCGCCGCCTGCTGTGTTTTCTGCCAAGCCGTCCTGGCGGCAGTCTCGCAGTCGGCGATACGCGACGGGGTCCCTCGACAGATAGGCGGTGGCTGAGGGTTGACGCGCACGATCTCGGTGCCTGCGAGAGCCTCGGCCGCCGTTTGTGCCTGCGACCCCTGGTCTCGGATCGCCCGACAGTAAGGGCTGTCGGTGTTGCCAGCCGCACCGAGGATGCACTCCCCTACGATGTCGAAGAACTCGCTGTGGTCGGTCACAGCGAGGAAGTCCAAGGGCCGATCGATCTTCGCCTTGATTGGCCCCGAATCACCGGCCGCAATGGGTACTTCCGCGCCTCGCGCAAAGGCATAGGCATCCTTTGGGTCGTTGCGGTTCGCAACAGCGTACGAATCCAAGGAATAGCTCGTGTGAGCGTGAAGATCGCCCCAATAGAGATTCCGAAGTGACTGGTAGTCCGGGCAGCGCACGTCGTTCTCGGCGGGGTTGACGGCCGAGTCTTTCATGCCGGAGTCCACCGGGTTCCTGCCAGAGTCCACCGGGTCCGAATGGGGAGAGCCCTTCCCGCCCCCTGCCCCGGAGCACGCCACCGCCATCGATAGGACCATCCCATGTGCTGTAAGCAGACCTCGACGCATTGCAGACTCCTCTTCTAAACCCACTGCAGGCAGACCCAGACGCGCTCGATGAGCCAGTAGGAGGCAACACCCCCGATGGCGTAGGTCCCTGCCGAGACCGCACGTCCGTACCAGGGCGCCCTCTGGGCAATCGAAACGGCGCCGAGCACGGCGAGCAGGAAGGCCACCTGGCCCAGCTCGACCCCGAGGCCGAAGCCCGCAAGCGCCACCATCACGTTCCCCTCAGGCACGCCAATCTCTCGCAGTGCACCTGCAAAACCGAGCCCGTGAACCAGGCCGAACCCGAAGGCGAGCGCAGCGGCCACGCGATCCGTGGGCCTGCGCTCGGGTCTGCCCACGTCCAACGCCAGCAGCACGAGACTCAGGGCGATACACGCCTCCGCGGCTGCGGCCGGGATACGGACGAGGCCCAGGGCCGTCGCCGTAAACGAGGCGGTGTGCGAGAGCGTGAAGGCGGTCTCTGCCAGGAGCACGCTCCGAGCCCGTTGCAGAATGAGCACGAGCAGCGCGAGAAAGAGGAGATGATCGGCGCCGAGCAAGATGTGCTCCACGCCGAGACGCACGTACTCACGGAGCGTGGGCCAGACCGCATCCACCTCTGGGATCTCCCAGACCTCAGCACCGCCGGTCAGCAGATGGGAAGCCGATGTGCCATCCCGGAAGAGGGCGAGAACGACCGCCTCGGGGATGGTGCCGCCCAAACCTTCGACGCGGACACGCGCACCCCGCAGCGGCGCGCGGCAGGCGAGGCGGTAGAGCTGGGGCGCCACACCATCGGACGGGGGGCCGTCGCTGCGACTCACGACCGAGCACCCGGCGGGGAAGACAGGCGTCACCTCGCTCGCGGGGACGAGAAGCTTGAAGCGCGCGAGCACCTGCCCGGGCGCCACCTCCTCAAGCTCGAAGTACGCGCTGCGCATGCCATGTGCGGCGGCGGGGCCTGGGAGGAGCACCGCAGCCGCGCAGACGAAAGTAAGGACGATGGCTCGCAGTCAGTCCTCCGCCGAGGCGCTGCTGCGCGCCGAGGTCCGCGGGAGGGCTGAGAGGGCATCGACACGGCGGTCGTCGATGGAGACACGGTAGCGGGGCAACGCGCGCGCTAGGTAGGCGGCCGTGGCCTGCTCTCGCCGCGCAATCAGGTAGTCGAGCTTGAGCTCCTCGCGCTGCTCCTCGTAGGTCGCGGGGCGCCCTTCCTCGCGCGCGGATACTCGAACGAGATGAAAGCCGTATTTAGAAGCGATGGGTTCCGTCCACTCACCCAGGGGGGCGAGGGCGGCGGCCGCGGCAAACTCAGCTCCGTACCGCGCTTCGATTTCGGCGACCGGCGCAACCACGGACCGTGAGATGGGGAACGCCTCCCCAAAGGGTGGCGCCGCGTCGGGCGACGGCGCGCTCCACTGGTCGAGCTTGGCACGCAACGCTTGAACGGCGTCTGCGTGGGCGGCAAAGACGTGGACAAAGCGCAGCGACGCAGGGCGAGACCACCGCTGTTTCGTCGCCTCAAAGAAGGCGCGGAGGTCTTCCTCCGTGGGCTCGCGCGAGGCACCGCCCAGGTCCTCCGCGAGAAAGAGCACCTTCTGAATGAGGCGCTCGCGCACGATACCGTCGCTCTCTGCGAGGCCCAGGCGCAGAGCTTCGCGGTAGAGGATCTCGTCTTGGATGGCGCGCGTCTCGAGGGCCTTGAGCTCCGTCGGGCCGAGGGCGGGGACGCCAACACGCCGAGCCTCCTGCTCCGCCATCGCCGTGAGGCGGGCCGGCGAGACGCGAACTTCATCGGCGCGCAGTTGGGGCTGCGTGAGCGCGAAGATGGCGCCGCCGATGAGCACAAACTGCGCGAGGCGAGTCCCCACGATGGCTCGAAGCCACCCGGGCCCTGCCGCTTCGCCCGCGCCAGCCACCGGCGCCACGCTGGCGCAGGCTGCTGGAGGGATCACGATGGGTCGGCGGCGCCCGCGCCGGTCACGACCGCTTTCGCTTTCTCGGAGCACCCGCGCAGGCATCACTGTTTCCCCGTTCGGGATGCACGCTCGCATCGCAGATGCCAACCGTCAGCAGTGAGCTTAAGCCGAGCATTTACTCGGATCTACTCGGATTGAGAATGCTTTGTCTTGGCGGGCCCGAGAAGGCGAGAAAAGTGCCTGAAAGAAGCACGAAAGTGCCCACTCAGGCGCGCTCGCGCCGCGCAGCGGATGGTGCGATCCGAAGCAACTACTCAGGTTCTCGTCAGCTTCAAGGCCAGCCTCCAGCCGTTCGGTTTTCCGCGCCATGGGCACCTGGCTGTGACCGGACGCGTCGAGCGGCGCCGCGGAAGCTCTGACGGCGTGGCGCGTACACTTGGCTATCGCTCCGCTGTACAAGCGCGATCCATAGGGGCTCGTTGAGCCGGAGTTCATCATGAGAGCAGCAGCCATTCTCCTTCTTGTGTGCGTGTGTAGGCTGAGTGTTGCGTGCTCTGCGGAGTCGTCCCAAGGCGATCGGGGTGTCGATGCAGGCTTCGATGCCGGCCGCGCTGGAGGCCGCGTGGGTGACGCCGCTGCGCGGGATGATGGCGGCTCTGACGCCTCAAGCCTGGATGACGCCGTCATCGACGCAGACGTCGTCGACGCAGACGTCGTCGACGCAGCCGTCATCGGCGCAGGCGGCCTGGATGCCGCCATCACCACGACGCCAGAGGCTGGCGCGAGTGACGCTGCGTCCCTGGCCGATGGCGGTGGGCTGATGACCGTGGCGTTCACGAGTGACTTCGAAGTCGGCTTGCCGGCAGGGCTCGAGCCAGGCAGCAGCGGCCTGCTCACGGCGACCGAGGGCTTCTCGAGCCTCGGCCCCATCGGCGATCAATTTGGCGCCACGTTCCTGCGCAGCCCCACG
>JBKJIA010000605.1:0-6858 GCA_046598735.1 Polyangiales bacterium | reverse complement strand
CGCTGATCTTCACGGTGGCACTGCCCTCCGAAGCAGGCGATGCACCGAGCGTGGCTCCGCTGGCTCCCGCGGCGGTAGCGCCCGCGCCCGCGGCTGTGCCTGCCGTTACCGAGCCGGTCGTTGCAGCCGAAGCTCCCGTACGGCGCGCCGCGCCCGTCGCGAAGGCTGCCGCAAATGCACGTCGCGCAGGAGCGCCTGCCGCGAGCGCCGACACTGGTACGCTGCGCGTGAGCTCGCGTCCGTGGGCCGTGATCACCATCGATGGTAAGGTCATCGGCAACACGCCCCAGATGAACCTTACGCTATCTGAGGGTTCGCACCGCGTGCAGCTCAGCAACCCCGAGTTCAGTGTGGAGAAGGTCGTCAACGTGACGATCGAAGCCGGTAAGATCGAGACCTTGATCGTCAACCTGCTCTAAGTCGCCGCGCTGCCAGCGATCGACTTCAACCGGCCTCGACTGGCCTCGACTGGCCTCACAAGTCGGTAGATCCGGCCTTTTTTTGTGCGGTAACCTCGCAGAAGACGTTGCGAGCGCGCCTACCTCGCGCACTCCCTGCACGCAGACTGCGTAGCCCGACAGCCAAAGGCGAGATAGCCATCCCGAGCGGGCCCAAATGAGGGTTACGTTTCAGTGATCCCGGCAGGGCCAACTGCTACACTTGGTCTGCGCTCAATGCCTCAAACGTGGTGATGAGCTCAGCCTCTTCGTCCGCAGCAGCACCTTAAGGAAACACGGAGTATCCATGCTTGCCGTGAACGGAGAGTGCTTGATCGAGCTACCGAGTGCGATCTCCCGTGTGAGCGCGGTGCGCAGCACTCTCATCCAATCGTCGTTGACGACTTTGCGAGAGCATGGCTTCTTCGAGGCCTATGCCACGCACCTGAACCCGCGCTATCGCGAGGCCATCCTGCAGTCGCTGGCTCCAGAGTGGTTACCGGTCGATGTGGCCGTTGCCCACTATGCCGCCTGCGACGCTTTGGACCTGAGCCATAGTCAATTGCTGGGAGTGGGCGAGAGCGTAGGCAATCGTATTCAAGGCACATTCATTGGCACGCTCGTCAAGCGCGCGCGCACCATAGGGCTTACGCCCTGGGTGCCTTTTGGGCAGTTCGATCGCCTCTGGCAAAGGCTGATGCAAGGGGGTGCCGTCGCTCTCTATAAAATGGCCCCCAAAGATGCCGCGATCGATGTGCGCAATCTACCACTCGCGCGCTTTGCCTACTTTCGGGCCGGATTTTGCGGCGTGATCGCCTCGGGTGCCAAGCTCGGCGCCGGTCGCGCTGTGACGGTCAAGGTCATCGACGATCGTGATGTAGAAGCGCGTGTCGTGTTCAAGGTCTCCTGGGTGTAGATGGCGTGTAGATGGCGTGTAGATGGCGTGTAGATGGCCAAGCTCGACGGTGTCTTACTCATGCCCTGTAGTCGGTGGGCACTAACCTGCCCAGTATGGATCACCGGCGCGGCTGGGTCCTTGCTGATGTTACTCATAATACGGCAGGCCTGGCAGCAGCAGTTGCCCGCAAATTACCTTGTCAGACGGCGGCTCGATCCGGGAAGATCGAGTAGACATGATCGAGCAACGCGATGTGATGCCTCCCTGGCTGCGGCTCTTAGAGAGCAATCAAGAGCAGGTGGTGATTGCTCTGCAATCGCAGGCCCTGATCGTCCTCGATGCCACGGCGCGCATCGTCTTCGCCAACTCTCGGCTCGCCGAGCTATTGCAGCGACCCTTGAGCGATGTGCTCGGTGCGCACTTCATGGAATTCATGGATGGCGAAGGGCGCGAATATGCGCGCGCGTACCTGGAAGGCTTTCCTACCCCCCTTACCCTCCAACTCGAGCTCAAGTTCAAGCGTTCGGACGGGCACGACGTGTGGGTGCTCGTGCATCGTCACGCGTTTGCGCAACAACTTGGAAGCCGGGCGCAGGCGCCGGTGGCCGCGCTCATGATCCTGACCGACGTTTCGGCGCTCAAGCAGAAGGAACGCAGCAGCTCCGCGCAGTGTCGTGAGCTCCTGGCGGAGAATCAAAGGCTTGCGGAGCTTGCCACCTTAGACCCACTCACGGGTCTACTCAATCGCCGTGCCCTCGACGATCGCCTCGAGCAGGAGACGGCCCGCGCGCGCCGTCATGCGCATCCTCTGAGCGTACTGTTGCTCGACGTAGATCGCTTCAAACTCATCAACGACACCTTCGGTCATGCTGAGGGTGATGCGGCACTGCGTCTCGTGGCCACCGAGCTGCAACGTCACGTGAGGCTCAGCGATGTCGTGGCGCGTTTTGGCGGCGAAGAGTTTATCGTGATCGCACCGCACACACAGCCCGCAGGCGCCGCGGTGTTGGCAGAACGTCTTCGAACAGCCGTGGAGCAATGTCCTGCCGTCGGTCGTGTCACGGTCAGCATCGGCGTCGCCCAACTGGATCTAAGTGAGCCCGCCCCTGGCGCCGCCATCTTAGCCCGCGCTGATCGGGCCCTGTATCGGGCCAAGCGCGAAGGACGAAATCGCGTCTGCTTAGGCGCAGAAGTCTAAGTGTCCGCCGCGGACACTAAGCTTATGACCCATATATAAGCTTCCACTTGCTACAGCCGAGTCAGCCCTGATTGGCGAGGGCCGCGCGGACACCCTCGATCACGAACTGCACGGCCGTGGCTGCGAGAATCAAGCCCATGATGCGTTCCAGCACGTTCATGCCGGTTTGCCCAAGCCTCCGTTCGATCAAGTTGGCGCTGCGCAACACCCAGTAACACAGCACTGCGGTCACCGCGATCATGAGCGCCACGCAGCCGCGCTCGATCCAGGTATCGGCGCGCGACACGAGTACCATCACGGTGGAGGATGCACCCGGACCAGCGAGCATCGGGATCGCCAAGGGAAACACCGATACGTCAGGTTTGTCGACGCCTTCGGCTTCTTCTTCCGGGGATGTGCGCGTGCGCGATCGTTGCGCGCGCAGCATGTCGACTGCGAGCAGGAACAGGAGGATGCCGCCCGCGATGCGAAAGGCACCGAGCGAGATGCCGAGCGTCTTGAACAACACGCCCCCCAGGAATGCGAAGGTCGACAAGGTGAAGAACGCGGCAATCGAAGCGCGCAGGGCGGTGCGCTTGCGTTCGCGCGGCGATTCCTTGGCGGTGATGCTCAGAAACAGCGGTACCACGCCCGCGGGGTCGACCACGAAAAGCAGCGTGGTGAACGTGGAAAGCGCAAATGCGCCGAGCTCTGCCAGGGAGGAGGTCATCGCGCCCGCACTGTGCAACGCGCAGCGCCCGCGCGCAGGGCCATCGGGTGAGCGAACCGGACCCGCAAGCTCGTAACATGTGGCCCGATACGCCTCGCAACGCCTGCCCGGGCCCGTGACAAGTGCGCCCGTTGAGGCGCAAAGCCACGGATTTGCGCCGGCCGGGCGCTTCGAAGCCGTGTTGAAAGCGTGGAATTGCGCTCAGTTCGCCAATGGCATCGCTCTTGCTGAATGACGCGCGAGGACGCATGGCAACCGCTGATCTATTTTGTTTTTCACACCTTCCCTGGAGCCCAGCACGCCAGCGTTTACTCGTGCCTTTCGCTCGCGAACGGCGCGTGTTTTTCGTGGAGGCGCCCGTATTTGGGGCCACGCGCGACCGGCTCACAGAGCTCCAAGTTGCGGCCAATATTTGGCGCGTTCCACCGCGTCTGTGTGGAACGCCCGATGCCACCGCGCAGACGCGCGCCATAGGCCAGCTCTTGATGGAGCTGTGCGAGCGCCGCAACATCGTCAACCCCGTGCAATGGCACCTTACCCCGACCACGCTCGCACTTGCGTCGCACTTGCCGCGCTCGCTCGTAGTCTACGACGCGATTGATGACGTGAGTCGTCCCGCCCAGTTAGAGTCGCCCGGATGTCGAGCAGGCGACGGCGCTACCTTGATTGCGCTCGACGCGCCCGCACACGGCTGGCGTGACGCGCGTGTGGAGCGCTTACAGACCTTGATGCGCGACACAGAAAACAGCATGGGCGCTTCGATGCGTCGTGTCAGCCAAGAGCACACGCGGGCAAGCTCTTCCGCGCTGCGCGGCCTTGCTTCTGCATAGCAAGACCCTCAGGATGCCAAGACATTCAGGATCTGGGCACCGTAAGCTTCAAGCTTCTTGACGCCTACGCCGCTGACCTCTCCCAAAGCGCGAAGCGAGCTTGGCTGCGTCCGCGCCATCTCCGCCAAGGTCGCGTCGTGAAATACGACGTAAGCAGGTACGTTGTGTTCCCGCGCGACTAATGCCCGCCAGGTTTTAAGCGCGCTAAAGCGAGCAGTCGCTGGCTCATCGAGCGGAAGCTGCGCAGTCTTGTTCTTCCCGCGGTCGTTGTTGGTCTTACTATTGCGCTTACGCCGTGCTGCATCGCTTTGCACGCGCAGCAGCATCAGCACCTCGCCACGAAGCACCGCGCGTGCGCTCGGCATCAGCTCGAGCGTTTGAAAGTCACCTTCCGTACGGAGATGACCTAGCGCAAGCAGTTGCCGCAATACGGCGCGCCACTGGGTTTCACTTAGATCGGCACCGATCCCAAACGTGGTAAGAGTCTGATGGTTGTACTGCGTGACCTTGTCCGTCTCTTTGCCCCGCAGCACGTCGATCAAATGGCCGGCACCAAAGCGCTGTCCGTTGTGTTGCTGAAAGCGATAGATGCAGCTCAACAGTTTGCGCGCGGCCTCCGTGGCGTTCCACGTGACAGGCGGAGTCAGGCAATTGTCGCAGTTGCCGCAGGCTTGACTTGGTTCGCCAAAATATTCGAGCAAGCGCACGCGCCGACATTCGTGGGATTCGGCCATGGCCAAGAGCGCATCCAATTTTTGACGTTGGCCGCGTTTGAAATCTGCGCCGGCCGGGCTTTCGTCGATCATGCGCCGCTGGTTCACTACGTCGGCAAGACCGTAAGTCATCCAAGCGTTGGCCGGTTGCCCATCGCGCCCCGCGCGCCCGGTTTCCTGGTAGTAACTCTCGATCGTCTTCGGTAGATCCAGGTGGGCTACAAAGCGCACGTCCGGTTTGTCGATGCCCATGCCGAACGCGATGGTAGCCACCATCACCAGACCCTCTTCGCGAATGAAGCGGTCTTGGTGGCGGCGCCGTACGTCTGCGTCCAAACCAGCATGGTAAGGTAGGGCGGCCAGGCCTTGCTCGTTGAGGAAGGTCGCAGTCTGATCCACGCTCTTGCGCGATTGGCAGTAGACGATGCCCGCATCGCCTTCGTGCTCCTCGCTGATGAAGCGCATGAGCTGCGCGCGCGCATTGACTCGCTCGACGATCCGATAACGGATGTTGGGCCGGTCGAAGCTGCTGATGAATACGCGCGCCTCGTCGAGCGACAGGCGCTTGATGATGTCGGCACGCGTCAGCTCATCGGCCGTGGCCGTGAGCGCGATACGAGGCACGCTCGGAAAGCGTCGCGGCAACACACTCAGACCGAGATAGTCCGAACGAAAATCATGGCCCCACTGACTCACGCAATGGGCTTCGTCGATCGCGAACAAACTCAATAGCCCGCGCGCCTTCAGCTGATCGAGCTGCGTCAAAAAGCGCGGCATCGCGATGCGCTCGGGCGCCGCGTACAACATGACGAGCTCGCCGCTCATCATCTGCTCTTCCACGCGCTTTGCTTGTTCGAGACTGAGCGACGAGTTCAAGAACGCTGCGGCCACGCCTGCTTCGGCGAGCGCACCGACTTGATCCTGCATCAGCGCGATGAGCGGGCTCACCACCACGCACAACCCTTTGCCAGCACGATGGCGCGCGATGGCCGGCACTTGGTAACACAGGCTTTTGCCGCCGCCTGTGGGCATCAATACCAACGCATCGCCATCGGCCATCACGTGGCCGACGATCTCCGCTTGCGCGCCTCGAAACGCGGAATACCCAAACACTTCGTGCAGTATCGAGCGCGTAGACAAGGCAGGGTTCATGGTCATCAGCCGCGGTATCGGACGTGCGCCGCCCTAAGTTGCCTACAATGCGCGTCTGCGTAGCTCGTGTCGCCCGAGTCCGCACGCAGCTCCGTGACCAGGTGCGACCGCCGACACTACCGCCAACACTAATGCGCCTTTGTGATGGCGGCATGGAACGCGTCACGAACATCGTAAAGCGCGGCGGTCGGTGTTACTCTGGATGCTTGCGGAGGGAACAGTTCGTGCAATCCAATTTTAGACGCTCAAGCCCTGCCGCACTCCGCTCTGCCGAACGGCGCCAACGCGAGGACGAAGCACCCAGGTTGAAGACCCTGGTGCCCAGCCTCGCGAGCTTGCAGATCGCAGTGTGCGAGGAGCATGCGGGCGGTAGCTCCAAACATCTCAAGCACGTGGTCATCGATCGCGCGCCTGCGCTATTCATCATTCCGTGTGGCGATAGCAACTGCCTGGACGGCGGTCACGACCTTACCAATGAGATTATGAGCAGCTTGCGCAGTCACACGGCCAGCGCCGCGGGAGACTCAGGTTGTAGCGGCATGACAGGCTCGGCACCATGCGCGCGCCGCATCCACTACGATCTCACCGCCGCCTACACGCCGTAGCGCTTGCCATAAACTCCGCGATCCCCGATCGAGCGAACTTCAGCTAGGCGCGCCGTTGCGTTGCGCTGGCGGCGTCTGAGGCAGACTTTGGTACGCTGCGTCCTTTGTAGCGTTCGGGCTCCTGAGGCGACTCCATGAATCTCGATTCCAAGCTCACGCGCTGGCTCGAAGCCGGCATCATCGACGCAGACACGCGTAAGCGCATCCAGGCTTTCGAACACGGTAAGGAGCGGCCGATCGCCTTATATGCACTCGGCGGGTTGGGCGCCTTGACGATAGCCGTTGGCCTCGTCTCGATCGTGGCCGCGAACTGGGC
>JBKJIA010000165.1:0-5040 GCA_046598735.1 Polyangiales bacterium | reverse complement strand
GTTTCGCTCTGTGGTGAGTCGGACATAGACAGTTGCAACAATCCCGACGCGCCGAAGGCCCGAGCGTTGAGCCCGAGCCTTCGACAACGTTCTCCATTTTGTGGAGCTGTGGGGGATCGAACCCCAGACCTCCGCACTGCCAGTGCGGCGCTCTCCCAGCTGAGCTACAGCCCCTTAGTTCTTCTTGCTCACTGCTTTCGCGGTTGGGCGCTTGGCAGCGGACTTCGTTGCCGAATCCTTTGAACGGGCCGGAGTTTTGCTGGTCGCAGGCCTTGCCGCAACCTTCTCCGACTCTTTTTCTGCACGTGGCTGTGACTTTTTGCTCTTAGGCGGCAACTCGGGCTTGGCGATTGCTTTCGCAACTGCCTTGGCCGGCGACGGCGCGGACGCTTTGACGGCTACTTTTGCGGAGACCTTGGCGCCAACCTTGGCGCCAACCTTGGCAACCACGCGCTTCGGAGCCGCATGCCCGCTTGGCGCGTGCTCCTTGCTCGGCATGGCACGATCGCGATTCGCACTATGGGAGCGCTGTGTCTTCGCCGTGAGCGCAAGTGGCTTAGAGCGTTTGGTGTCGGAATCGCGCGCCGGGACCAGCGGCGATTCTTGTCCTGCGCCCTCGCTGACGGCTGCGCCTTCGAACTGACTTGCATCGAGCAAACCCGCCAAGCCCGCGTTCATGCCGGAAAAGGGGCAGACACCGCCGGCAGCCGCGAGGTCTTCATGGGATGCACCCATCTGCGCTTGTGCGTCGTTCTTGCTTATCGCCTGGCTCAGCGACACGACGGGTGCCGCCTCTGGCGCGCGCAGCAATTCCGCTAGACGCGTTGCGACGGGGCGCAACGAAGCGGGAATCGCGGCGCTACGGAGCGAGTCGAGGCCCGTTTTGCGCACGCTCTCTTTGACGCGCGAGATGGCTTGGCCGATGCCCATGGGAGAGCTCCAGGAGAGGGTTCCAGTTCGACTAGCACCCACGGATCGGGGAGTCAACGGGTGGGTTTCTTGACGTTTTCGCAGCGCGCGCCCTATTCGTGGCAAGAGGTCTGAGTCGCGTGGATGGAACCGTAAAGCAGTGCATGGTCCTTACGAAGCCTGTGACGAATGCGCGCCGCTACCCCCTGCGCGCAGGCTTGCTCGGACTCAGCCTATGGCTACTCGCCCTCGCGTGCGGTGCGTGCGAAAAGCCCAGCTCGCGGCTGATCGAAATCGGCGAGGTGACCCGCGACGACGACGCGCAGGCGCTCTCGATCGCAGGCAGCGGCTTTCCCGCTGCACGCGTAGGCCAGGCCCAGCTCACGGGCACCTTGTATCGGGCTGGAGCGGCGCCGCGCAGCGTGAACGCGAATCTACCTTGCCATGCGTTGAGCGACGAACGGCTGCGCGTGGATCTGCGTTCGTATGACAGCGATCGTTTCGACAACGGATTGTTCGAAGGCAAGATCGAGCTGCAGTTTCCATCCAATGCTGGCTCGAGCGAGATCGTGGGCGCGATCGATAGCGTGCGCATCCGCTTCGACCGTGCGCGCAACGCGGATCTGTCAGCGGACCTCTTGCTCGCGCGCCGCGCACGCAATTTTCAGCGCGAGTTGGGAGCCCTCGAAGTCGAAACGGGCGCGCACGGCCTCGTGCTCACGCGCATCGCCCAGGACAGTCGGCTGGCGCGCGCAGGCGTTCAGGAGGGTGACCGCATCGAACGCATCGACGGCGCGCCCGTCGAGCGCGCGCCCGATCTACTGCCGCAAGACGAACAGTCAGACCACACGCTAGAAATCGCGCGTCGCGTCGGCGGCAAGCGCGAACGCATCGTGATCCAAGCGCTAGGTCGCGACAATTCCCATGCCGCCTATTTGGCCGCATGCGCATTCTTGGTCGCGTTGGCTGCGGGTGTGTTGCTACCGGGCTCTCGCGCACTAGTCAGCTTTGCTTCGCCCGCCGCGTACCTGGCGGGCGCTGGCATGTGTGCGGCGGCATTCGTCGCCTTTGGGCTGTCGCGTTATGCACTCGACGTTCGCCTGTTCTACGGTTTGCCTGTGCTGGCTTGCCTTACTTTGCTCGGTTTCGCGTTTGCACGTCGCCAACTCTCCGGCATGGAAACTGTGCAGCAGGTGTTGCGCCTGAGTGCCGGCAGCCTGGGCCTAGCCTGCCTTACGATTCTGTCAGGCAGCTTGACCAATACCTGGGCAGGCGTCTCGGAGCTAGCCGTACCCATCCGCTGGACCTTACTATGTGCACCACCGGCGTGGCTGGCGTTGTTCGTGCTGCAGGCAGCGCGCCCATCCCCTCAGCCGCTTCGCTACTGGTCGCAAGCTTCCGAATGGTTGGCATGGACCACCGCCGTCTGCATCGTGTCGCTGGCAGCGGGGGGCGGCACCTGGCCCCACGCTTGGCCCAAGCTCGGCGCTTCGACTTCCCTCGCAGTCATACTCTTTGCGCTCAAGGTAGCGCTATTGCGGGCCTTACTTAGCCGGCTTACGGTCACGCTGCCCCGCTCGGTATTGGGCGTGTGCGCGCTACTGTGTCCGCTCGCAGCCTGGGCGTTTCTTTCATTGTCGTTACGCACGGAGCTCATCGCCGTGTTCGGCGCGGTGGGCCTCGGTTTTTGGATCGCACGCACGTTGCTGGCACGCCTGGGCAGCCAGCCCGTGCACACCCGCGATCCCGCGCTCGCCCCGTTCCTGTAGGCTGCAAACGCTTTGAGGGCGTAAGGCGGCAACTTAGGTCACTTGGACGGCTCGGCTGGACGGACGGGCGGACGAAGCAACGCCCACCGACACCACTCTGTTCGCCCCGATGGCAACGAATCAAAAGCTGCGTGCAGTGGGCGCTTCAACGCGTCGTGCAGATCAAAAGCTAGTCAACGACCTTGACGATCACGTGATGACGCCGAGTACGTCGCCTTCGCGGATGAGCAGATGCTCTTCGCCATCGATCTTGACCTCGGTCCCGTCGTATTTGCCGAACAGGACCTTGTCGCCCTTTTTTAGCGAGGGCTCACGCGTCGAGCCGTCGTCGCGCCGAAAGCCGGGGCCCACGGCAACGACGAGCCCTTCTACGGGTTTCTCTTTGGCAGTGTCTGGAATGATGATGCCGCCCTTGGTCTTGGTTTCAGCTGCCAAGCGCTTTACCAATACACGGTCGCTCAATGGACGTACGGTGGCCACGGTGTCCTCCTCAATCTTGGGTACTCACTTCGGCTTTAGCGCGGTGCGCGTCCACATCCAGCGCGGAGCTACAACGTGGTGAACGCGAACATCGCGAAAGCCGACCGACGCCAAGTCTGCACCAGGATCGTAGCTCTGCCACTCGAGACGGTAGGGCTCAAAAAACCCACGATGTCCATCGAGGTCCATGGAAGGCACATCGCTGAGCACGATCGTGCCGCCCGGCTTGAGCATCCGGAACGCCTTCTCGAGCAACATGTGCTTGGCGAAGTTCGGAATCTCATGGAACACCACACTGATATTTACGGCATCCACGCTGCCATCGGCCACGTCCGCATGTTCGGCCATGCCGTGGATGTAGCGAAAATTGGCAACGTTCTTATGCGTGCGCTTACCGACCACGATCATGAACGGCGACGCTTCGACCCCCACGACTTCACACGCGGCTAAGCGTTTTGCGATCGCAACCGATTGATCAGCGGTGCCCGCACCCAAGTCGTAAACCAGCTTGGCGTCAGCCGGGAAAAACTGCGCAATCGCATCGCGCATGCCCAGGCTCTTGCGTGGATGCGCACTGCGATAGATCGATTCCATCGCCGCGCGATCGCCCATGGCCGCCGATGGATTGAGCCAACCACCGGGCATGCTGTGAAAGGGCTGTAAGTAGTAGTTCGGATAGTCGAGCTCGTGAAACGTAGAGAGCTCCTTCATCCAATCGATGTTGCCAAGCTTCGGCTTGTCTTGCAGGGCCATTCCGAAGAGCACGTCGACGAAGCGGTCTTTCGCGACGCCTGAAAACAGCTCTTTTTGAATCATCTTGAACTGACCACCGCGCGGCTTGTAATGCGAAGGCACGGCGGCGCGCGTGCGTGTGGCACCGATGATCAGAAACGACGCCAGAAAGTTTTGCACTCCGATCTTGAGGTGCTCTTTGAACGAGTTCTCGCCCTGGTCCGAAGTAAGATGCCTCGCGAGACTGTAGAGGCGTAGACGTACCTTTTTGCCCGTGATGGGCTCAGGGGCGGTCTCAGGGTTGGACTCGCCCGCCGGGTGCTGCATGGGGAACTCCGAGGGATGCACGAGGCATCCGTTACGACCTAACTGAGCTCAGTCAACGCTGTTTACAAGTTACCTTGCGTTAACCAGCGCCAAACCGTCAAGGGGCTTTTGACGCGTTGCGCCACGACTCCAATGCGCGAGGGCGCTCCCGGCGCCCATCCTGCTGGGTGACCCGCACGCGCGTTCGTGTCTACAATCCGGGGCTTGGCAGAACAAGACGGCGAAGCGCGGATGTCGGGTACGTTGGTGCTCGAGCACCGACGAGTGTTGATCGAGATGTGTCCGCCGGGATTGTTTCCGCGCGTGATCGCAGCCTTGCCGCCCGACATCCGTGAGGAATACGAAGCCGTGGGCGTGCTGTCGTGGACGCGCATTTGCGTAGCCGAACAAGTCTTCGAGGCAGCCAGCGTCGTGCTCGATCGTATGCCGGCCGACTTGCACGTTGAAGTCGCGCGACGCGCCGTCGAACATGCGCTGACCAAGCTTTGGCGTTTCGTGCTGCGCTTGGCGACCGATGAAGCGTTGATCACGCGCACCCCCATGCTCTATCGCAAAGGCTTTCAGCGCGGCCGACTGGAAGCGCGTGTCACCGCCCCGGGCGTGGCCGAAGTTCAAGTGCACGATTGGCACGACATGCCGGCGTTCTCCCTGCGCGGCCTGCGCATTGCGATCGAGACCGTGATGTCGCTGGCCGGTCGCAAGAATGTTCGCATCAAGAATCAGCGCAACGAACGCGGCCCCATGTTCATCGTGACGTGGGCGGTGTAGTGGCGCAGTGAGTGGCGCATTCGTACAGAGTTTAGAGCGTCGACGCGAGCTCGAA
>JBKJIA010000115.1:0-14297 GCA_046598735.1 Polyangiales bacterium | reverse complement strand
CTTGGGCATAGCCGAGCTTACTATCCCGACCGAGGCCAAAGGTTGGCCGCGGCTTGTGCGCGAGGGCCTGACGATCACGGGCTGGGTCGCCATGTGGCGCCCTTTGGAAGCCTTGCTGTACGACTGGTGGCCAATCTTGCGCCGGCGGCGCACTGTGGACCGCCTGATCGCCGCGGAGGTCGAAGTGCGGTCGGGCGAGGCAGAGCCAGTTGCGGCCCAAGAAGCACTCGCCGCTCATCGTCGTCGATGATTGGTGCCATGGGTGCATGCCCGACGCCGCCGTATGATCGAGCTGACTCGCAACACCGATCGTCGTAGTGACGCGACTTGCGACGAGTATGGATACCAATGCGGTATTGGCAGTGGCTACGACTACGCAAGGAGCACGGCATTGACCAGACTCCCCGCCTGCGCTGTAGTTACCGAGCCGATGTACTCTTCCAAGTCGTCGAAAAGGCCGAAAGGGTACCGCAGTCGCAACGCCCTCGCGTGGCAGGGCTCAAGGAGTCAGATCAGATCTGAAGCGGAGCGTCCGAGATCGGGTTGTGCCGGGACGGACGGCCCACCATGCGGGGCATGGGATCATGGGGCTTGCCGCCCACGTGGTATTCGAAGTGCAGATGGGGGCCGCGCGTGATGCCCGTGACCCCGACCTCGCCCACGACCTGGCCACGCCGCACCTGCTGACCGGCGAACACGTAGTTAGAGCGGTGGTGACAGTAGAAGCTGACGCTGCGATCTTTGTGCACGAGCATCACCATGTTGCCGTATCCGTCTAGTCCATTGTCCGAGTAGGCGACGATGCCGTCATTGACTGCGCGCGTGGCCTCGCCGATGGATGCGCCGATGTCGACGCCGTTGTGCCGGAGCTCCCTGCGCTCGGTGCGCGTGTAGCCGAAGCCGCGCCCGAAGCGGCCGTTCGAAACGGGCCAAAGCATGGTGGGGCGCGCATCACCTTCGATCGCATCGACCCAGGCTTTCTGGGGCGCTTTCCTCAGTAGCCGCTGCCCCGTCCCGACCGTGCCAAGGCCCAGGTCTTCCGCCACATAGGCGTCCTTGCCGAAGGGCTCAGGCGTGCGACGTGGACCGTTGCACATGTTCCGCTTGGAGCTCGGCTTGCGGCACCTGCCGGCGTTGCTTGGCATCCAGCGCGTGGGGAGAGGCGTCGACAGGGTGGGTTCCTCGTCAGATGCTGAGACCCAACTACCAAGACCGCAGAAGGACACAGCGAGCGTCATGAAAAGGCAGACACTCAGGGAGGGGAACGCTCGGCGGCTCATGGGAGAAACGACCTCTTAAGGACGGGCGCGACAGGTACGGCGCGGTATCGTGAGTCCCCCTTGCAGAGTCAGCGATGAAACAAACTCACACGTTGGTGCGCAGGCTCGCTCTTTCCTGTGAAGCGGGAGCAGGAAAGGTAAGGTGGGGGAAGCGGGTGTACGCACGGCTTGGGGCGGTTTGGGCCCCTTGGGCGTGCTGTTCAATACGCGTACGAAAGACCGAGGCCGGCAGTAATATAAGTATCCACCGCAGTGGCTTCAATGCCTTGGGATCCGGGCGGCGGGGCGAGTGCGAAGACCGAGCGCTGATAAGATCCGCGCGCACGCGCAGCGACTCCCCCGAACAAGTTGACGTCGACGTAGAGGGCACCTTCGAAGCCACTGCCCGCGCTGCTAGGAAACCGCCCCGCTGAGCCCGGTTGGCCCGTGCTGAGGATCATCAACCAATGGGCGTCGAAGCCGAGCTTGGTGCGGGAACCCCATGCAAATCGCCCTCCGCCGCCCAAGCGCAGTTGACGATAGTCGACGCTCGGCGCGGCCGGCGAGCGGCCGGCGGATTTCGCGATCAGGAAACGCTGCAAACCATAGCCTGCGAGCAGGTTGATCTCATGCTGCGCGAACGGGATCCGGCCGACCAGCGCTCCGGTATACCCCTCGAACTTAGTCTTATAGGTTACCCCTTCCTTTGACTGCGATCCGAGGCCGAAGGCGCGTTGAATGCTGCCGTCGATCCCGATGCAGCACGCGACTGTCGCCTTCGAGAGGGCGCCCGGATAGAAGCGTGCAGCGCCGGTGACCAAGGGTGCTGCCGCAAGCTCGTAGTCGGCGGCTCCCAGTGCGAAGGCATCGCGCAAGCGCAGCGTGCGTGTGAGCGTGTTCAAGCTGACTGCCGCTTCGAATACACTCAGCTTACGCTCTTTCTTCGCCTCCGCCGTCTGCTCGGGAGCCATGCGCGCCTCGCCATCCGGGCTGCCCTTGAGCTGCACGTTGACGTCTGCTGGCCACGCGAGGTTGCTCGGAAGCTCCGGCGACGGGGGTGGTGGAGCGACCGCGGCGTCATGCTGCGGCGAAGGTTCCGTCAGCCCTGCGTTGTCGGACGGAGACCACGGCTCGGCTGCTCGCGCTTTTTCGATGGCCGGCCCCGCCGTCGTGCGGAACTCGCGCCGGACCACCGCCACGAGCTGGGCTGACTGCCGGCGCGTGGTGGTGAGCTCGGCCACTTGCTCACCAGTTCCTTCTTGAACGGTGATGGCCGCGGTCAGCCCGCCGTCCGCGCGAGTCACTCGCCCGTCGATCCACGCATGGATCGTAAGCTCGCTGCTGACTTCACGCCGACCAGACGGCTCGTCCACGCGCACCCCATGTGCTCTCGCCACGCGGTCTACCTCCGTATTGGCGATGACCTCGACGCCAAGGTCGTTCAGCTCCTTGATCACGACGGCCCTGAGCTGCGTGCCCTTCGGACCCTTGAACGCGCGCACGACTACACGCGCATCGGCCCACGCGCTGGTGCTGACGAACAGCGAGAGCACGCACGCGAGCAGTCCGGCCCTAGCAATCCAGCGCTGGATGGTGAGCATGGTCGCGCGCCCGCTGCTGCCGCCGGACGTCTTGAGTAGAACACGCTCTTGCATACGGGTGGATGTACGGGAATGCCGGAGAGCTTCATCAGACCTCGCGGCGGCCGTGTCGGAGCACGTTGTTTTGCTTACATCCAACCTGCGCCGCGCTAGTGCGAGCGCGCGAAGGTAGCCAGGGGTGTGTACCGCTACTGGATGGGGATAATGCAGACGTTGCCTTCGCAGAGCAGCCCGCCACAGCAGTCGGAGCTCGTGGAGCACGTCTGCGCGGCCTTGCGACACGACTCAGGCGGCGGGGGAGAGCAGACAGGGGCCCCAGCCGCGTCGGGCCTGCAGTCGCCGCCGCAGCACTCGCTGCCTACGGAGCAACCCTCACCATCCTTGCGGCACGGGCGCGGAGCCCAATAGGCAGAGATGTTCTGCGACTTCGTGCTCTGGCCAGGCAGCCAGTAACCGACCTCACTGGGATCCTCGCCGGGCTTGGCGTTCTTGCGAATCGCCGCCACCCAGATCTGCTGACGCTTTGCGCCCCGCGTGCCCGCTTGCGCGTTGCCATAGTCGCGTCGGGATAGGAACGAGATCCAGAAGTGCTCGCCAGTGTCGAAGGGAGCGAAGCGGGACTGATAGTTGTCGGTAGTGGTGGTGCCAGCACAGGCCCTGTCCAGGCGCACCACGCTGCTGCCGTCGCGTCCCATCAGGTACAAGGCCCCCTGATGCGTGTCGCTACGCACGCCGGTGCCGTGGGTGAAGGTGATGGTCTTCGAGTCGGGCCCAAAGGAAGGATAGCTGTCGGCAACGCCGCCCGGAGTGTGGGTCGAGAGCGAGTCGCCCGCGTGGATTGGCTGCGCCACGCCCACCTGGTCGGGTCCAGTCACCGGCAGAATCGCGATGTTGCCCGTGTCGGTGTACTCGCCCCAGTCGCTGCCATCGGCCACGTACGCGATCTCCTTGCCGTCGGGAGACCAGGCGGGCTGGCTGGCCTTCGCGGGCAGTGTTCCCTTGATCGCGATGTCGGCGCCTGTCATGGGATCGATCACGGCGAGGGAGGGATTGGCCCCGGGGCCGCGCGAGACGACCATGCGTGTCTCGTCAGGCGCCCAGGACGAGAACCACCATTTGACCCCATCCACCGCGAACACGGATGGGGGGGGCTTGGTCGTCAGGTCGGTCGTCAGATCGAACACGCTACCGAAGTTGTAAGAGCCACCGAGCCGGCCAGCCATGTAGCGACCACTGGGCGAGACGCTGTGGCAGCCCACGCAACCCTGAGGGGGCGCCGGCATCACGCTCACGGCCACGTTCGTCCCATCGTCAATGCGCATAATGCGGCCCGCGGCGATGTTCCAGTAGTAGACGCTGCCGGTGAGCGCTGCGCGCGCGAAGGAGAACGAGGTGGGTACCGCTTCAATCAGCTCGCCGGTAGCCGCCTGCCAACGGCGCACCTTGATCACCAGTGGGGCAGTGGGGTCGGACTGCGCGAGCATGCTCCAGGCGGCGCCGTCCACGAGGTAATGGTTGCCGAAGCCTACGCCCGAGTGACGCAGCAGGACGCGCACGCCCGCGTTGGGCTTATCGAGTCGCACCTCGAAGAGGTCGTTCTCTGCACCGACGAGCCACTGCACATCCGCTGGGAACACGTTTTGGGGCATCAGGGCACCCTCAAGCGGATAGACAAGGGCGGCCGCCCGTGCCGCGTCCGTCACCGGAGCCTGCGCGAATCGCTCGCCTGCCTCGGGGGGCACATCGGCGCCCGAGAGGTTGCGCGACACGCGCACTCGGAGGGTCGCCTCGGCCTCCAACACCTTCCCGCTGCTCGATTTCACGCGTGCGCGCACCAGGGTTTCGCCACCCGAAAAACCACTGGCAACGAAGAGGCCTGTGTCCTCGCCGATAGCCCCTAGCGCGAGCGCATCGACCTCGAAGGCTGCGTAGGGCAATGGCAGAGTGGAACCATCGTCGCGCGTGCCGATCAGGCGAAACTCCTGCTCGACGTGCGCGCCATCGACGGAGTCGATCTCGGCTAGAGGGGGCTCGAGCGCCACGGAGACCACATCGGGGTCGACACCCGACGTGGTGTTCCCTCCAGTGGCGTTCCCTCCAGTGGCGTTCCCTCCAGCGTCTTCGCGCTCACCCGGGCTCGCCCCGGAGACGTCCCCGGAGACGGCCCCCCCTCCGCAGCCGTAGAGGACAGCGCAGAGAGTAAGCAGTAATGCACTTGTTGAACGGTGGGTTGGCACCTTGGCTGAGGATCGCGACACAATTTTCCTTTCAAGCAGCCGGAACGAAACGTCTTGTTCCGACTTGGGGGGTGCACCTCTGCTGCGGGGTGAGCAGCCGTCGTCCGCGGTGCTTGAGCATTTGTGCGTGCCCTTTCTGTGCGCACGAGCGGATTTCCTTCAGATTCGGAGAAAATTATGTCGCGGGAGGACTCACGCGCTCGGTGCGCAGCCAAGGGGCTTGGCAGCTCGCTCCGCTGCCGCTTGCCCAGAAAAGAGCAACGCGGTCGAAGGGGTTCGGGTTGGCGACGGCGCTAAAAGCGTGTGACCTCGCCGACGAAATTCCCAGGAAGTCTTCGCGGGCAGACGGCACACGAGCGAGAATGGGGTGTCCATGCTCCGCCCCCGCCGAAGCAGGTTTCCACACGTCGCCGCGGCAGCGCTTGCCGTGCAAACGATGTGTGCCTGCGGCAGATTCGGCTTCGACGAGAGGCGCCCCGAGGACTCGCTCCCAGGAGACGCTGGTGCGAACCTTACCATGGAGGGCGGCGCCGCCACCTGGGATGCCGCGGGCGCCGACGCAGGGGCACTCCCAAGCGTCGATGGGGGCGAAGGAGTGCTTCCCACGTGCACTGCAGGCGCCCTGATTTGCCAGGGCTTTGAGGCGAGTATGGCTGGCTGGACTTTCGTACGCTCGGACGGCACTGCTACGGCCACCACGCAGGACAGTCGTTCCGGCGCGACCGCTCTCCAGCTGGCCACGCGCTCAGCCGGAGCCACCGCCTACATCGAGCGCTCCTTCGGGGCAGTCAGCTCCGGAGCGCTGTACGTGCGCGCCTTCCTCAAGGTGGCGGGTAGCACGCCCATCGACGGCTACTCCTTCGTGATGCTCGACAACGGACGGAGGGACGGGGGCGTGGTGGTGTCTCTTACCGACACCACCCTCGCGCTCTCCGCCATCAAGACCGGCACGGCAGTCCCCGGCACCCTCGGCTACCCTCGAGACCAATGGGCGTGTGTGGAGGCAAGCGTCTCGCTCCCGCCGGCCAATGGCGTTACGGTCGACCTGGACGGTGTGCGGGACGTCGCACTGCGCGCCGAGGAAGACCTGCCGAGGGGTGGCTACGCTCGGGTCGCCATTGGGATCGTAGAGTCATCGTCCGCCCAGGCGCCGACCCAACTCTTGATCGACGATGTGGTGATCGCCACCCAACCCATCGGTTGCGAGTGAACGCGCACTGCTATTGGATGGGGATGATGCAGACGTTGCTGTCACACAGCAGGCCGCCACAGCAGTCGGGGGCCCCGGAGCAGGTCTCCCCTGCCTTTCGACACGATTCGGCCGGCGGTGGAGAGCACACCAAGGCTCCTTCCGCGTCGGGCCTGCAGTCGCCGCCACAGCACTCGCTACCTACCGAGCAAGACTGGTTGTCCTTGCGGCATGGGCGCGGGGCCCAGTAGGCCGAGATGTTGCGCGACGCGGTGCTTTGGCCGGCAATCCAGTACGCGACCTGGCTTGGGTCTTCGCCGGGCGCAGGATTCTTCTTGATGGCAGTCACCCAGATCTGCTGAAAGTGCTTCCCGCGCGTACCGACTATGGTGTTGCCGTAGTCGCGACGCGACAAGAACGAGAGCCAGTAGTACCCACCGCTGTCGAAGGGCGAAAAGCGCGGCTGGAAGTTGTCGGTTTGCTTGGCGCCTCCGCACGCCTTGTCGAGACGCACGACACCTCCACCATCCCTGGCCATCATGTAGAGTGCCCCCAACTGGTCTTCGCTGCGGCTCCCCGTGCCGTGCCCAAAAGCGATCTGGGAGGAGTCAGGAGTCCAGCTCGGGTAGCTGTCGGCGCTGCCGGCGGGCGTGGCAGTCGACAGCGTGGCGCCCGCGTGGATGAGCTCAGGCTTACCTACGGTGTCCTTCGCAGTGACGGGAAGGACCGCGATGTCACCTGCGGTGAGCTGTCCCCCGAAAGCGTTTGCGTTGGCCACGTAGGCTACCGCCTTACCGTCGGGAGACCAGGCGGGATGGGTAGCGTTGCCCGGCATCGCGCCGGTCACCGTCACAGCGGCCCCACTGAAGGGGTTGAACATGGCCAACCGCCGCGTCGTTCGCTCCTCGGTGGTCACGACAAGGCGCGTTTCGTCGGGGCTCCAAGAGGAGAACCACCACTGGGCCGAGCCGCTTCCAGTGAACGAGGGTACCACGGGAAACAGGGTGGGCGGAGGGCTCGCCGTCAGATCGGTCGTCAGGTCGAAGGTCGCGCCGATGGCGATGTCGTTCCCCCCGGAGAGTCGCACCGCCATGTAGCGGCCGCTCGGAGATACGGCGTGGCAGCCGACGCAGCCGGCTTCGCCCGGTGCGCCCTCGGGTGGCGTGGGCATGAACTGCACCGCCTTGTTCGTACCGCCGTTGATGCGCACGATGCGGCCAGCTTCGATGTCCCAGTAATAAATACTCCCTGTCAGCGCAGCGCGAGCGAATGAGAACGATCTGGGGGTGGCCTCAACCAGCTCGCCAGTCGTCGCCTGCCAGCGGCGTACCCGGACCATAACGGGGGCATCGGGATCGGACTGCGCGAGCATGCGCCAGGCCGCTGCGTCGACGAGGTAATGGTTACCGAAGCCCGCGCCCGCGTGCAGCACCACGCGCACGCTCGCGTTGGGCTTATCGAGCCGCACCTCGAAGAGGTCGTCCTGGGCACCGCGGAGCCACTGCACGTCCGCGGGGAACACGTTTTGGGGCATCACCGCGCCCTGGAGTGGATAGACCACGGAGGCCGCCCGTGACGCGTCGGTCACCGCAGTCTGCGCGAATCGCTCGCCTGCCTCGGGAGGCACATTGGCGCCAGAGAGGGTACGCGACACATGCACTCGCAAGGTCGCCTCGGCTTCCAGCAAGCCGCCTGCCTCTGACTTTGCGCGCGCGCGCACCCGGGTCTCGCCACCCCTTATGCCACTGGCGACGAAGAGACCCGTCTCGTCGTCGATCGCACCCAGCGCGAGTGCCTCGACCTCGAAGCCCGCGTCGTACAACGGCAGCGTAGAACCATCTTCGCGCGTGCCTATCAGGCGAAACTGCTGCGAGACGCGCGCGCCGTCTACGGACTCTAGCTCGGCCAAGGGCGGCTCGAGCGCGACCGAAACTACGTCGAGGGCACCCCCCGGCCCCGTGTTGTCCCCCGTGTTGCTCCCAGCGCTGTTTCCGCGATCGTCGCCGCCCGCGTCCTCGCCCACTCGCGGGTCAACCCCGCCGCAGCCGCAAAGGACAGCCAAGCAAAGGGTCGCCCACAGGACATGGGTTGAACCTTGGGCGGACACATTGCGGGAGGAATGCGACACAAGTTCTTCCTTTCAACCTCCGAACGAACCGTGTTGGTGATTGCGCCCTACGTGTGGGCACAAGCCGATCACCCTCAGGTTTGGACAGAAAATTATGGCATGGAAGGGTTGGCGAACGCAGTCTCTCGCGCCCAGCATGTGACCTCGCCGACGAAATTCCCAGGAAGTCGTCGCGCGCAGACGGCACACGAGCGAGCATGGGGCGTGCTCATGCTCCGCCCCCGACCCAGGAGGTTCCTTCGCGCCGCCGCAACGTTTGCTGCGCAGGGCTTCCTCTGCGGGTGCGGCCACATAGACATCGAGTTGCTTACGCCACGCAGCGACGCGGGCAGCCGTGACGCAGGCGCCGTTCGTGATGCCGGCCCGGCACTTGACGCGAGCCCCATGCCCGCCGACGCGAGCCCGGTGCCGGCCGACGCGAGCGGCACTCCACCCACCCCAGATTCCGGCACATCGACCTGCCCCGGCGGCCTGCTGATCTGCGAGGATTTCGAGACTAGCTTGGCAGGCTGGACCTTCGTGCGCTCGGATGGAACGGCTACCGCCACCATGCAAGACAGCCACTCCGGCGTGGGCTCGCTGGAGTTGGCGACGCGATCCGCAGGCGCGTTCGCATACCTGGAAAGCCGGCTGATGCCCGTGAGCTCCGGGACTCTCTACTTGCGCGCCTTCCTCAAGGTACCGGCCAGTAACGCTGCCACCGTTTACGACGTCGTGGCGGTCAGCAACGCCTCGGCGGACGTGGGCGTGGCCGCTTCTTTCAGTGGCACAGGGATGTCCCTGTCGAGCCTTTCCACGAATGCCGCGGCGCCTGGCAAGGTCCCCTTCCCCCGAGGGGATTGGGTCTGCTTCGAGCTCGCGCTTTCCGTGTCGGCAGCGTCGAGCGCCCAGAGCGAGTTGAACGGTGTCCTCGATGCGACCTTGCTCATCGAAGGTGGTGTGCCCAGCGGCGGCTATTCACGGGTCGCGTTGGGTGTAGTGAGGTCAGCTCCGACCCAGGGGCCGACCCGCATCCTTGTCGACGATCTCGTGATCGCCACTTCACCCATCGGTTGCGAGTGAGCTAGGCGCCTCCTACCACTGCTCTCGCCAGTATCCCAGCGAGAGGGGAAGATAAGTTTGGGGACTGGTCAGGGTATGGTTGAGGAACCCGACCGGACCCGTGAAGCCCGATTCCTTGATGAGTTGGATGAAAGGTCTAAGGTCGTACCAGCTTTCATGCAGGGGTAAGATCTGATTCGGGTCCTGTGCGGCACCTGCCAGCGTGACGGCAAAGAGTTTGTTGCCCGCTGCCGCGAAGGCTTCCCTGAGCGACTCGGGGTCACTGTTGCCGGCACGCAGCTCATGGGTAAGGTTCAGCGCGACGCCGAAGTTTGGCGCGTTGATCTCGTTCACGATCGCCATCGCATCCCCGGTGGTGGCATACACGTTATTGTTGTGTGGGTACCACACTACGCGCACTCCTCTTAGCCTCCCGTACTCCACGATGCCTCGTACGAGGTTCGTGATGGACTGTATGGTCTGGGTTCGGTTGTCATCCCGAAAGGTGAGCCACAGGTCGCCCTGGCCCGCCTGCGCGAGAGCATCTATGGCAGCCTTGTGCCTGGCGTCCGAGAACGCCTCCCCGCGGTTCAACTGCACAGCGACGTAGGCGGCCACGACCCGAAAGTCGGTCGTGGTTTTGCTCGCCTGTAGATAGCTCTGCAGTGCTCCGGCGCGACTCGTGTCGACCACAATTCCGGCGTAGCCAATCTTACGTAAGAGGGCGACCCCTTCGGCGCCAGTCAACGAGTCGAGACCGCCAAAATTCCAGGTGTAGAGGCCGCGGGCAAGGCTTGATACGTTCATCCAGTCTAGATTGGGCCCTCCGGTGCTGGTATTCGCCGTCACACGAATCACATTGTTGCCAGCGACCAGATTCGTCTCGACCGAAAGCGTGCTCCAGATCGACCATGAGCCGGTCTTGTTGAACGCCGCATCGGCCGCCTTCGTGCCATTGACGATGACGTCACATCCGCGCGGGTTTGCAGCTCCGTTGGCATATCTGAACGTCAGACGATATCGTCCGGCCTTGTCGACACGCACGGTGTTCCACTCTACCCACGTTCCGATGCCGCCGTAGTCTGCATAACCAGGGGCGCCAGAGCGAGCGGGCACTACCTGACATCCGCTCAGCCTGGTGTTGGCTTCTGCTTGAAACGTCGTGGATAGTGCTTTGGCTTCGATCCCGTCCTGGGCATCTTCAATGCTGCCGTCGTCAGTGTGGGACGCAGGGGAATCGAGGGCCTGGTCGGCACAAGCAGGGACGAGCAACAGCGTGAGCAACGCCGCTTGTGCGAAGACATTCGCGATGCGCTTAGAGGCGGACATTGGGGGTCTCCTTGGGGCAGCGCGAGTGCCCCGCCCATTGTTCTCACCTCAATGTACGCGAGTTGCGCCTTCCTTCACACAGTTTCCAGAAAATGTATGCGCACTCACGGTCTCTCTATGACGTCACGGGGCACGGTAGGTGATGCGAAAGGTGGGGCGGCTGGTCGTCACACTGTTCTCAGAGCTCGCGATATCGACCCCGTCCGCACCCGTGGGATAGAGGCCGATTCCGCGGGCGGTCTCGCCGTTCACCCATGCTTGCACCACCGCGGTCACGTCGATCGTCTTGCTACCAATGGTTCCGCTCATGGTCGCAAAGGCCGTCGCCGCGGAAGGACGGTTGGCATAGGTGGTCGTGCTCTCGGAAAAGGAGCTGGTCAGCTTGTGCACCGACACGTCATTGCCAGGGTCGACCACTTGGAGGATGAGCTGAGCAGACTCGATGCGAGCCAATGCGGGTATGCCGCTCAAGCCGCGCGGCATGATGAGTGCGCGCTGCACGCTCGGAGAGTTATCGATTTCGATAGTCGTCTGCGCGCCGTAGTTGCCACTCGAATTGACCGAATCGATGAAGGTGTCGTCCACGCCAAGCGACACCGTCTTGGAGCCGCAGCTGCCTTCAGGAACTCCGCAACCACACTGTCCTGGCTCGGTCTTGTTAGGGTCGTTCGGACAGTTGTCAGTCGTCGTGACGCTGACCACCGTGAAGGCCACACGGGCCACCCGCTGGTAGGTGTCGTTCACGAACAAGCGTGCCTCGTAGCTGCCTGCAGCGAGCGCGTTGAAGGTCAGCGTGCCCGAGGTGGCACCTCCGGTGTAGAGGTACTGTAGGTAGGTTTGATCCGATGCGCCGGCTTGGTATAGCGCGGCCCAGTCCGTGGCGTTGCCCGGCATGTTGCTGTAGCGCACCACGATGGGTTTCCCGGCTTGCACGGGGCTCGTCACGATCTGGACGGTTGGGGTGGCCGGAGTGCATGTCCCCTCCGCTACACCGCAGCCGCATAGCCCCGGCTGGGTCTTGTTGGGGTCGTTCGGACAATTGTCCGTCGTCCCTGTCCCAATCCCGTCATTGCGCATCTGGCTCCAGGGGCACGCTTTCGTTCCGTTCCGGATGAGGTACATGCGAGAGCAGTTCTCATCGTAGTTGGAGGTGCCTGGATTGATCGTCCAGCCGGAAAGAACCTTACCACTCAGGCTGGTCGATCGATTCGACTCGTAGAGGGTCCAGTGCACGTGGGGCCCCGTTGAGCTTCCCCCGTCACATAAGGCTTGGCTCTTGGTGTTTGCATACTTGGCAAAGGGCTGGTTCGCCTGCACGGTCGCACCATCGCTGACCGAGATGTCACTAATATGATAGTATCCGGTCGACCAGGTGTCGTTGTGAACGATGGTGACATAGCAGCTGGAGTGCCTCTTCAACCTTCCTCCTGCCGAGGCGACCACCTTGACGTTGATGGTATCCCCCCAGGATTGGCCACCCTGCATGAAGTCGAGAGAGCTCAATGTGGAGGATGAGCCGTCATCCGCATGCGCGCCCCCGAACCGCCACGACTCTCCAACGGACCACGGAAACTGCATGGGGACCTGCGTGCTGGCCGCCTTGTTCACGGATTTGGGTTGGCTGACGACGCCGGGAAACAGGTTCTGATAAATCGCGCCCAGCTCGGTTAGGTCTTGCGCCGGAAGCACGGCCGAGATCCCATCATCAGGTGCGCTTACTACAACCCGCAGGTCCGTCGTCTCTGCTAGCTTCCTGAGACGAGTGGCAACGTCTCGCAGCTGCGGGAGGAAGCCGGTCTTGTCGGAGAGGTCGCTCAGCGGGCTGGTCTCGGTGAAATCTGGATTTCTTACCGCGCCGGACTGCTGCTCCATCAGTGCGATGAGCGCGCGCGGGCTTACTCGGTACTCGCCGGCAATATGCGAAATTTCCTCCGCGTGAGGCAAGAGGTGCCGAGCGTGTTCTTCTAGATACTGCTCGATGTTGAAGCCGAACATCTCCTCTTGAGAGTAGTCGAGGTCGATCGCGAACTCGGTAGAGTCCACGTCAGGTGCGTCGGAGTCGCGTACCTCTCCGAGACATCCCGAGAGCCCCCCAAGAGCCAGCGCCAGCGCGGCGAGCGATAGGTATGTGCGATAGACCCTCTTTGGCGTTGCAAACATGAGGCAATCTCCTTTCCGGAGGGAGCCCGGCGCCCCCTTTTGCTCAAGCCAACGGCGCGGCACCTCACGCTATCGGCGTGTGGCTCCCCGACCTCGTTGATGGCTACATGTGCGCTCGGACTGAAACCTTCAGCTCATTCGGCCGGGACCTGGCATTCGGCGCGAGCTCACCGGTTCGGCCCGCGCACTCGGCAAGGCTGCTTGCGGTTGAGCTTTCGAAAGTGACCCTTGCCGCTGGCTCTGGCAGACTGGCCAAGGCATGGGTTCGCAACTCGCAGTGAGAGAGCCGGCGTCTCTCTTCTCACGCAGCGTGGGTGCCTTACTGGTGCTGCTTGCGGTTCTTGTGCTCGTGGGCTGGTACGGTTCCATTGATCGCCTGAAGTCTGTTCTTCCTGGCTACATCGCGATGAACCCGATGACCGCCGTCAACTTCGCCGGGCTCGGCCTGGGCTTACTATTGCAAGACGGCCGAGCGACGAGCCTGAGGGTTAGCCGCGCGCTAGCTCTATTCGTGTGCGTGGTCGCGTTATCGCGCGTCATCGAATACGTATGGCATTGGGAACTGCAGGTCGACCGGCTTTTGTTTACCGAAAAGCTCGCGTTCCCTGCGCATCTGCCGCCGAACCGTATGGCCCCGAACACGGCGTTTTGCCAGCTGCTGTTTGGCGCGGCGCTGATGCATCTGGGAGTCAGATTTAAAAACGTAAGACCCTCCGAGTTGCTCGCCGCACCAGCCATGCTGATGGCTCTGTTTGCGATCGTGGGATACGCCTACGGCATCAAGACCCTGTATGCTCTCGGGCCATTCGTACCGATGGCCGTTCATACGGCGGTGGCTTTGTTCGTTGCAGGCGCGGCGGTGGTGTTCGCCGATCCAAGTCACTCGGTCGCGCAGCTTTGCTCGCAGCCTTCGTTGGCGGGCGCGATGACGCGCAGGCTGCTGCCTTTTGCGGTGTTGTTGCCTACGGCGGTCGGTTGGCTGCGGCTCAAAGGGGAGCTTGCGGGTCTTTATCCGGCTCAGGTGGGCCTGGCGCTGTTCGCGGTCTCACTCAGCGTCGTGTTTATCGTGGTGGTCTTGCTTACGGGAGCTTCATTGCAGCGCATCGACCGGGAACGCATGCGTGCCCAAGGACAGCTCGAGTTGGTTGTGGAGCGCCTAGCGCGTAGTAATGCGGAGCTGGAGCGCTTGGCTACCACGGACGGGTTGACCGGTCTGCTCAACCGCCGCGCCTGGCTTGAACGATTCGAAGGGGAGGTTGCGCGCGCGCAGCGCTATAAGGTTCCCGTGACTGCGTTAATGATCGACGCTGACCACTTCAAACGGGTGAACGACCAGTATGGTCACCTCGTGGG
>JBKJIA010000096.1:0-2624 GCA_046598735.1 Polyangiales bacterium | reverse complement strand
CAGATCCGACTTTGATGCTGAGTTCGTCGTCGGCTTCGAGCATGATCTTCTTGGCTTTGACGCCGTATTCTTTCTTCACCGTCAGAGTCGACTTGCTGTTGACTTTTTCTGTCGCGTCCTTCTCGACTTCGACCTCTTGGTTTCCACCGACGTGGACCGACTTGTTGCCGCCGACGGTTTCGCTGCTGTTGACGCCAACGGTCTCGTTGCGCGACGCGCCAACGGTCTCGGCCATTGCCGCGCCGACGGTGACTTCATACGCGGCGCCGATGGTCAGCGCTTTGTTGACGCCAATGGTTTCGGTCGAACTGACGCCGATCAACACCACTTCGTTGGCGCCAATGGTCTGATTGAGGTTGGCGCCCACCGCCACCGTGCGATCAGCACCAACCGTCTGGCTGTCGTTGGCACCGATGGTCTGGCTGTGGTTGACGCCAACGGATTCTTCCGCGCTATTGGCAACCGTGATGACGCTGTCGTGACCGATTTCGAAGAGGTGATCGCGGGTGGCGTTGAGGTTGAACTCCTCCGCGCCTTCCGTGTCTTCGAGCACCATGGCGTTCTTGCCACCGGTGCGGATGACGCTCTGGGTCTGGTTCTCGCCTTTGACCAGGCTCGCGGTCGACGGGTTGGGCACCGCCGAGGAAATCACCGGGCGATCCGGATCGCCGTTGACGTGGGTGATCAGCACCTCGGTGCCTTTGTGCAGCGGGAAGTGCATGCCCATCTGGTCGCCGCCATAGGGCTGGGCCATGCGCACCTGACGTGAGGCTTTGCCATCCTTTTTGTCGCTGGAATCAAAGGGGAATTTGACTTTGTAGCGCCCCTCCTTGTCGAGTTCGGCGTATTTTCCATCGGAGGCACCGTCGATCTTGGCGGTGATTGACCCGGCGATGATCGGCTTGAGCGTCACTCGCGGCGGACGGAATACTACGTCAGCAGGCATGGTGGTGAAGTCGTTGGCGTAGGTCGCTGTGGGGTGATCGTCCAGGTCCGACGTGGCGAATCCCTGCGCTCCCTGATGGGTGACCTCGATCAACAGATGATCTATGTTGATGTCACTGCGGTAGTGATCACGCAGGGTGAAGACCGCACCGGCACGGAATCCCCGTGCGTCGCTGGTGCCGCGGAATTGGCGCTTACGGCTGGCGATCTCTTCGGCGCGAACGGTCACAAGCCCCTTGCCCTCGTCATCATCTTTGAAGTGATCGCCGTACTCATACTGCGTACCGAACGCAGCCGGCGACGTCACTGATGCTTTGGGGTACATCGGTGCACTGGGCGAGCGGTAATTGAAATCGCCCAAGCCCACCTGACCGGTGACCGGTTGGTGCCGAGCGGTCAATTCGAATACCGATTCTTCCACCACCGCATCGGGCGCACGCGTGCCCCCGACCTGGGTGCGGTAGATGAAAGTGGAATTCCCAGGAACTTTATGGCAGGCCTCGGGCTGATCGCCGAAGACCAACGTCGAATAGTCGTCGTGGTGTTCGAAATGGTAAAAGATGCCTTCGTGTTCCAGGAGCCGGTTGATGAAAGCCAGATCGCTTTCCCGGTATTGCACCACGTATTCACGCTTGGGGTAAGTGCGCCCGCAGGTGCGCCAGGCGGATTCTTTCCCCTCGAAGTGGTGGTCTTTGAGCACCTCTTTAACGATGTCGATAACCGACTGGTCCTGAAAGATGCGGCTCTGTTGCGTCAGTGACAGGCGCCACAGGCGCGGGACCAGGATCGCCTTGTAGTGCACGCCATCATCATCGCGCCCGTGCTGCTCGAAGTTCGCCAACACCCCATGGATGCGCAACATCTGCACCCCACGTTTGCCGGAACCTGCCATCATGGTTGGCTGCTGGATGCCGAGCCAGCTGTCCGTGGCCAAGATGGCGTCACCATCAAGGTCAGTCTTGTTCGAAATCAATTCAAGGTCGAAATGGAACGGGGAGGACAAATGCTCGACCCCATGGAACTTGGTCACCACCAGGGTGCCATCGTCCACCGCCTTGCTGTGGAGTTGATAGACCCGTTTTTTCACCTCGACCATGGGAGTGCACCTTGCGTAAAACTAGGAATCTTGTGATAGGTCGTGGCGGGACGTGGTCAAGGCAAGCAAGGCCCACTGTCAAAGTGATTGCGTTAATCGCGACCACCTAGTTTCTCCAGGGAATCACCCGATTGAAGTCGCTGGTGCCTGGTAGTTCATGACAAACCATAGCGATCAGAACGACGCCGTGCCTATTGTATTGTTGATCCCGTAGTCGGCCAAGCCCTGACTCGTGTGACCATGGCGCTGAGGAGCACATTCCCGCATACGCGGTCGGTCACCTACTCATCAGCGGCATATCGCCTGCGATGTGTGGCGCGAAGAATGACTGCCGCCGTCTGCTGCTCACGCCAGCTGATCGAGCAGTGCGAATGGCAGGTAGACGTGCTGCGTCGTGAGCGGCATGCCGCGCTGTTTTGCGAAACGGCACAAGCCAAGCCCGTGGAGATCGCAAAGCGCGATCGGGGCGATGCCACCCCCCTGCCGGAAGGACGCGGTCAGCAGCGCGGCTCGTTCCGCCAATTGCGCGTTGAAGTCCTGACCATCGCGCAGGCGCAGGGCCCGCAGCAGACGCCAAAAATTG
>JBKJIA010000046.1:0-9763 GCA_046598735.1 Polyangiales bacterium | reverse complement strand
AAGAAGCTCAACAAAGACTTGCGGGGCTTACGGTTGGGCACCTTCCCTGCCGGTAGAGATAGCTCGCTCCCTGTCGCAGAACGTAGGCAGCGCGAGCTGAGCCCAACGGTAAACGGCTACGGCATGACCGAGGTGTGGACGTTCTCCGCGATCTCGTTTCCAAGCAGCACCGAAGAACAACGCATTGGCGCCTCTGGCTTTCCGTCGGTGGGCTACGAGTTCAAAATCGTCGATCCCGAAACCGGCCAAGAACAAGCCGCTGGATCGCCAGGCGAAATTCTGATGCGCGGGTACATGGTGACGCAGGGCTATTACCAAAAGCCCGAAGCCACGGCGCAGACGATCGACAAAGATGGTTGGTTTCACTCAGGCGACACGGGATTACTGCGCCCGGATGGACACCTGCAGTTCATCGGACGCTACAAGGACATGCTCAAGGTGGGGGGCGAGAACGTATCGCCAGCCGAGGTGGAAGGTTACCTTTTGTCGCACCCTAAGGTCGCTCAGATCGCCGTGGTGGGCGCACCGGATGCGCGCTTGAGCGAAATCGCCATTGCCTTCGTGGTGTGCAAGGTCGGCGTCTCGGTCAGCGAGCAAGAAATCCTCGACCATTGCAAAGGTAAGATCGCAAGCTTCAAGATCCCCAAACGTGTTTTCTTCGTGGACGAGCTGCCTGCAACGCCCACCGGTAAGATCCAAAAGCATAAGCTGCGCGACAGAGCGCGCGAGCTGCTCGGCAAGTGACAGGAAAAATCGACGTGGACGACAATGGCAGCGAGAAGAAAAGCGGGCGCTGGAACGACGCCGTGCTCACGCGCGATGAGCAGTACCGGCTCAAGCGTCAGGCGGTGATTCGCGAAGCCGGGCGAGCATTCAGTAAGGAAGGATTTCACGGCACGTCGCTCGAAGACATTGCCAAGACCTTGAACGTGACCAAGGCCGCGCTTTACCACTACGTAAAGGGTAAGCATGAGATCTTGTACGAATGCCATAAGCTCGCCCACGATCTCGGGGACGAAGCGATCGATCAGGCAAAAAGACAGGGTAGAAATGGCCTCGAAAAGCTGACGTTGTTTTTGACGAGCTACATCGAGACGCTTACGGGCGAGTTCGGATCGTGCGTGGTGTTGACCGATGTGGACTCGCTAAGGCTCGAGGACCGGCGAGATATCATCGCGCGTCGCGACAAGTTCGATGGTGCGTTTCGCACGATCATCCAAGAAGGCATCGACGACGGCAGCATCCGCTCATGTGATCCCAAGCTTGCAGACTTGTTGATCATGGGTGCGGTCAACTGGATCCCGAAGTGGTACTCGCCGGAGGGTGCGCGCACCGGGCGCGAAATCGCGGAAGGCTTTGTGGCCATCCTCGTGAACGGGCTCGACGCCAAGCTATCGCCCAAGAAGAAGTGAAACCGGCACGCGCCCATTTGTCTCGAGCTGCCCTAACGCGTGTTGTGTGCAAGCTCTCACCGGGAGGCGCTGCTTGTGAGGGCGCGGACCTAAGTAGTGGTTCTCCTTCTGGTTTACGCTGTCAATTTGGTGTGGTGGCTTCCTCGACACCCCAAACCGGGTGGTCTAGTGTGGGCCCCGCAAGTGCACTGGCGGCGGATCTCAAGCGTTAGCAGTACGCCCGCAGGACACATGTAGGCCCGAACCCACTTCAAGGGTGAAAAGTGAACACCGCCCCTCAGCTTAGTCGCATTGGTAAGTATCGCCTGATCGCCACCGTCGGGCACGGCGGGATGGCGCACATCCACTTGGCGCTCATGGCGGGCGTGGCCGGCTTCAACAAGCTGCTCGTCATCAAGGCGCTGCGCGAAGACATCGCAGCCAGCACCGATGATTTCGTGACGATGTTTCTCGACGAGGCGCGGCTCGCAGCGCGCCTCAACCATCAGAACATCGTCCAGAGCTACGAAGTCGGTCAGGCCGAGGGGCGCTTCTTCATCGCGATGGAGTACCTCGAAGGTCAGTCCATGAAGACCGTCGAGCGCAGACTTTCGCCCGGCGGACTGCCATTGCCGATGCAGCTGCGCGTCATCGCGGACATTGCCAAAGGATTGCATCACGCGCATTCGCTAACCGGCTTCGACGGCGAGCATTTGGGCGTGGTCCATCGCGATGTTAGCCCGCACAACGTGTTTCTGACGTACGACGGACAAGTCAAGCTCCTTGACTTTGGCATCGCCAAGGCCGCCAACGCTTTGCATCTGACCAAGGTCGGCGTGATCAAGGGCAAGGCGGACTACATCGCTCCTGAGCAAATACGTGGCGAAGAGATCGATTGTCGGGCGGACATTTTTTCGTTGGGCGTGATGTTGTGGGAGGCACTCGCCGGGCGCCGTTTTGCGGGTGGGCCCGACGTCTCCGAGATCACGAAGATGCATCTGCGGCTGACGGGTGGCGAAGCCAAGCTGCGCGACGTCAATCCCGAGGTGCCCGAGCGATTGGCGCAGATTTGCGAGCGTGCGATTGCGCTTGACCCTTCGCACCGTCACCCGAACGCGCTTGAGCTGTCGCAGGATTTGGATGACTACCTGGCAGACTCGTCGCTGCACCCGAACGCGCGACAGCTTGCGGACATGATCGGCCCCGCCTTCCATCGGGAGCGCGATCAGTTGCGGAAGCTCATCGACGAGCAGATGAAGCTCGCGCTCGACCCGACGACCAATTTCGAATCCACCACGGGCGCTCTGCCCGTATTGCCCGCGCCGCGTTTGTCGCAACCGTCGGGTGTGTGGCATCTGCAAGATGCCGGCACAGGCAGTCATCCGGTACCCTTCACACCCACGTCGAGCTCGGGCATGCCTTCGCAAATGACCGGTACGGCGTTCCCTGAGGTGCGACAGCGCAGGGCTCCGTGGCCTATCGTGATCGCGGTCATGCTGCTGGCCATTGGCGGTGGAAGTTACTTCGCGCTGCGGCCGAACGAGCCCGCGCGGAGCCCGATGGCCGCGAGCAGTGTGCAGCGCAACGTGGAAGTCCAAGCCCCGCAAGCGCCTACGCGCGTGCAACGCAGCGAGCCGAGCGTCGAGCATGTTCGCTTACGCATTGCGGCAGAGCCTTCGAATGCAGAAGCCACCGTCGATGGCGCGCTGGTCACCTTACCGTTCGATGCGGAAGTCGTCGCATCGCGCGGCGCCCACGAGATCGTGATCACGGCGGAAGGTTTCGCTCCCCATCGTGCGCTCCTACCTTACGATCGCGATCAGACGCTGGCCGTCACGCTCGATCCGGAAGTGGGAACCAAGAAGCGCCTGCCCGCGCCCCCCACGCATGCGGCTCCGTCCGCGCCCTCTGCTTCGCTCAGTGCGCCCGCTTCCTCTACCCCCTTTACCAATAAACCCAACGCCGAATTCGAGCCGGGCATGGACTTCAGGCGCCTCAACGCAGGCCGCCCGGCAGTCGAAGCCAGCATCGTCCTCGAGGAGGATCCGTACCGATGACACGCTCCTTGTTCCTTTCCCTTCTGCTCTGGTCCTTGGCTGTGCCGGTCACTGCGCAACGGGCGACGCCAGAAGCAATCAAAGCCGAAGCCAGTGCGCACTTTAGTCAAGGTGTTGAACTGTTTCGGGAGGGCGCCTATCGCGCATCTCTGGTCGAGCTGCAGCGCGCCCATGAGCTTTCGCCTGACTATCGCGTGTTGTTCAACATCGGGCAGACGCAGCTGCAGCTGGGCGAATACGTGGAAGCTATCAAAGCCTTCGAAGGTTATCTCGTGCAGGGTGGCGCGGCGGTTGACGCGCAGCGCCGTACGGATACTGAGAAGGATCTCACCCAACTGCGCAAGCGCGTGGCCACCCTTGCGATCACGGTCAATGCCGAAGGCGCCGATGTTTACGTAGACAGCACGCTCGCAGGCAAGTCGCCGCTGGGCGCAACCATCCCCGTCAGCGTCGGTCGGCATCGCGTGTTTGCGCAAGGTGCCGATGGCGGAAGCGCGAGTGTGTTGATCGATGTCGCGGGTGGTGACTTGAAGGAGATTTCGCTGGAGCTCGTGGCGCCCGCACGTGAAGTTGCCGAAGCGACCCCCGCCGCGCCCGCACCCGTGCAGAAGTCAAGCTGGTTTACCAAGCGTAAGCGTTGGGCGGTGGGCCTCCTGTCAGGTGGCGCGGCCCTGGGCGTAGGCGCGGGCGTGTTTGGCTTTCTCGCAAGCCAGTCCCATGAGGACTATCAGAACGCGCTGAAAGAGGTACCAGGGTCCAATGGTAAGATCGCGTCGGCGCGCGATGACATGCAGCTGCGTGGCTGGGTAGCGGATGGCCTAGCCGGCACAGCCGTCGCATTGGGTGTGACCTCGCTCGTGCTGTTCGTCATTCAAGACAACGAAACAGGGCCAGTAGGCGGCGCAAAGGTCGAGCTTTCCCTGGCACCGAACGGACTGTTGGCGCGAGGGGAATTCTGATGGGTAGGGCAACGACGAAACTTTTTGCAATCGCGCTGGGCGCACTGACCTTGTTCACTGCGGGCTGCACGCTGATGTACGCGAGCGATGCCGACAAAAAGCAATGCAAGGTCGACAGCGACTGCAACGAGCTCGCCGGTGAAGCGGGAGACTTCGAGTGCAAGACCAGCATCTGCGTAAGCATCGAGAACGTGCAGTCACGCGACGCGGGCACTGGGGATGGCGCAACAGAAAATCGTGTAGCGTGCCAAAACGCCAAGGATTGTGGCGAAGGCGAGCGCTGCGGTTTTGACGGCTTTTGCTACGAAAAATGGGGCTGCCTCGACAACGATCCCGACTGGGCCGACAACGTACAGCAAGAGTTCGCTTGGCAAGCCACGCTGCGCAGTCTGCAAAGTCCGGATGATGTGACGCTACTAGGCTCCATCTCCGCGGAAGCGTGTAGTGCGGCAGATCCGAACTGCGAGCGTCCCAAAGTGGCGCGGGGCACGGCCTCGGTAACGGATGACAAAGTGATCAAGATGCCCTTCACCGGGGTGGGCAAGTCGGGCTTCGTGGGCGTCATCAAAGTGCTCGCGGCCTTGCCGACGGATATCCCCAACGCCAAGCCGGTGCTGCCTGGTTATTTCCATTTCACCAGCGAGAATCCACTCGTGAGCGACGTGGTCAGCCAGGACCGCGCGTTGTTGATCGACAAAGGAACTTACGGTTTGCTCGGAGCGCTCGCGGGCACGAGCACGGATTCGAGCTCGGGCACCAACGTGTTTCTCATCTACGACTGCGGCGGCCAGAGCGCGGCCGACGTGTCGATCATCCCCAGCTCGGGCGTGACGGGCTTTCGCTTCATTCCGATCCAGGGCGAGACCACGCCGATCATTGACGGTCGCACCACCACCACGGACGACGGAGTTGCGATCCTCATCAACATCCCGCCCGGCTCGCAGGGCTTCGTCTTGAAGGACGAAAAACTCGGCCGAGTGATCTCCGACACGTTCTCGTTCAACGTGCGCGGCGACGCCATCAACTACGTCCAGTACTACCCGCGGTTCTCGGGTTTAAAGGCTTGGCTCGACCAGCATGAGCGTGGAAAAGAGCGCGAAAAGGCTGCCCGTTGACTTTGCTTCCCGAGCGGTCAACAATCTAACCGTTCGTTCAAATTGAGGAGCAAAGGCATGAGCAAGGCGTTCATCGTCGGCACGGGCATGACCAAATTCGGCAAGCACCTGGAGCGCTCACTGAAGTCGCTCGCCGAGGAAGCAGCACGCGAGGCCATGGCTGACGCAAAGGTCAGCCCCGAGGAGGTCGACATGATCTTCTTTGGCAACGCGGCAGGCGGTCTTTTGACGGGGCAAGAGTGCATTCGCGGTCAAGCCGCGCTGCGCGATACCGGTCTACTCGGTAAGCCTATCGTCAACGTCGAGAACGCATGTGCGTCGAGCTCGAGCGCGCTCAGTCTTGCCAAGATGGCGGTCGAGTCCGGTCAGTTCGAGGTCGCGCTCGCAGTGGGCGCAGAGAAGATGTACAACGCGACCGATCGCATGGCGCCCTTCCGCGCGCTCGAAGCCGCCGCGGATTTGAACGAGCTTGCCGAGCTCAAAAAGCGCATCGGCGCGGAGGACGGCAACCCCGGCTCGGTCTTCATGGACCTGTACTCGGACCTGGCGCGTCGCTTCATGCAGCGCACCGGCATCACGGCGCGCGACTATGCAGCAGTGGCCGTCAAGAGCCGCGCCCATGGCTTGCTCAATCCGAAGGCGCAGTTTCATCAGGACGTGAGCATCGAAGACGTGCTCGCGAGCAAGATGATAAGCGACCCGCTCACGCTCATGATGTGCTCGCCGATAGGCGACGGGTCGGCCGCGATCGTCGTGTGTAGCGAGGCCTACGCAAAGCGTAAGGGTCTGCAAGCCGTGCAGATTCGCGCCAGCGTGATCCGTTCGGGTCGCGGCGGCGGTGAAGGCGTCAAGCCTGTCGCACAAATGGCCGCGGACGCAGCCTACGAGGCGGCCGGCCTTGGACCGAAGGTCTTGCACGTCGTGGAGCTGCACGACGCCGCCGCGCCTGCGGAGCTCATTCTGTACGAACAGCTCGGCCTGGTAAAAGACGCAAGCGAATCGAAGGCGTTGCTAGATTCAGGGCGTACGCGCATCGGCGGCGACTTGCCGGTGAATCCGAGCGGCGGCCTGATGACCAAGGGTCATCCCATCGGTGCGACGGGCTGCGCGCAAATCGTGGAGCTTGCGGATCAACTGCGTGGTCGCTGCGGAAAGCGTCAGCGCGAGGGTGCCAAAGTCGGCCTAGCTGAAAACGGCGGCGGCTGGGTGGGCGATGATGCCGCAAGCGCCGTGGTCACGATCCTGAGTGTGTAAGAGGGCACGACCATAGTCGGATCGTAAGCTTGGCGCCCGGACAGACCCGCAGCGGGGAGTTGATGAAGGCAAGAACGTGGGCTACGCCGAGGTTCTCAGCATGCAAGCTCGGGCTCAGCACATCATCACTGCGATGGGCCTCTGCAACGCGCTCGGAGACTCAACCGACGAGGTTTGGCGCGCTGCCTGCCGCGGGGAACGGCCGCTGACGGCCCCTCTTTTCGAGCTGCCTTTTCAAACCATGTGCGGTGCCGTGGCGGGGCCGATGACCGCCCTACCCGCTGCCCAGCAAGCCTACGACACGCGGCTGGCGCGCATCGCGCTGCAAGCCCTCGACCCATTGCTACCAACGCTCGACAAGCTGCGCGGGCGCGTGGGAAACGAACGTATCGGAGTGGTAATCGGCACGAGCACCGGCGGACTCGATGCAACCGAACCCGCCTATCGTCACTACCGAAACCACGGTACACGCGCCCCAGATTTTTCGCTGCGCCGTGCGCATGCGTTCGATGCGCTCTCGCAACTGATAGCGGAGCTATGCGCGTTGCGTGGGCCGCGCTACGCGATTTCAACGGCGTGCACATCGAGCGCAAAAGCGATCGCGTCCGCGACGCGCCTGATCGACGCCGGTCACTGCGATGCCGTGCTCGTAGGCGGCGCCGACAGTTTGTGTGAGACCACGTTGCGCGGCTTTCAAACGCTCGGCGTGTTATCGGAAGCGGGCTCGCGCCCGTTTTCGTCGCAACGCACGGGCATCCACATCGGCGAAGGCGCGGCGTTCTTGTTGATCGAACGCAACGGCATAGGTCCCGTGCGCGTGTTGGGAGTGGGCGAAACGTCCGACGCCCACTCGATGTCTGCACCTCACCCGGAAGGCTTAGGTGCCGCGCGCGCCATCCGTGCAGCACTTGTGCAGGCGGAGCTCTCGCCGGAAGACGTCGACTACGTGAACGCGCACGGTACCGGCACGGATCAAAACGATACGACCGAGAGCATGGCGATTCGGGCGACGCTGGGGAGTCAGGTCGCCGTCAGCTCGACCAAGGGCTCAACCGGTCATCTGCTCGGCACGGCGGGGGCAACCGAGGCTGCGTTTGCCGCACTTGCCATCACCCATGGCGTGCTCCCACCCAGCGCGGGTGCCGAGCCCGTAGATTCAACGTTAGGTATCGCTGTCATCACGCAAGCAGTCGAGCAACGCACGCGCGTGGCACTTAGCAACTCGTTTGCTTTTGGCGGCAGCAATGCAGCCGTGCTGTTGGGGGCGTCATGAGCGCGCCTATGTACGTGAACGGGGTGTGCGCCCTATTCCCACGCGCGTCGCTAGCGGACTGGCCACATGGTAAGGTTACACCGCTCGACAAGCCGGACCTTACCTTGCTCGATCGCAGTCTGCGCCGGGGTCTCAGCGACGTCACGCGCCTGTTCATGCACGTGGCACTCGGGGCATTGCGCGATGCGCAGGCGCTAGAACCGCGCGTGGTGTTCGCGTCTGCTTTCGGCGAAATCGCCACGGTGGAAGCGATGCTAGCCCAAGCGTTCGAAGAAAACAGTGCCTCACCCGTACGCTTTCGCCAAAGCGTGCACAACACCGCCGAAGCCCTGTACTCTATCAGCGCGAACAACCCCGAGCCGTCCACCGCGATTGCCGCGGGTTGGGATACCGTGGCCATGGGCCTGCTTGAAGCTCAGACTCAGCTCGCGTGTGGCGCAGAGCATGTGCTGTTGGTGTTCGCCGAGGAGCCCGTGCCGCCCGCGCTAAGTGCAGAGCATCAGCACGGAGCGCTCGCGGCCGCCTTGATGCTCAGCGCGCGGCCAGGTTCGCGTTCCCGTGCCGTGCTCGGTACCATAGGCCGTCAAAATTGCGCTCATTTACGCGAGCCCTTTGGCTCGGAAAATCATCCCCTCGGACCCGCACTGACCTTACTGTGCGTCATCGAGCAACGCATGACGGAGCTCGTGATCGTGGGCGAAGGTGACAAGCCTTACTGTGTTGCCGTTGAGCCGTACCCATGACTTTTCCACCGATCGAGACCTTACTACCGCATCGCCCTCCCATGCTTTGGCTCGACGAAGTGATCGCTCGCGAAGGCGACCGCGTGCGCTGCTTGCTCACGCTGCGCGCCGATCACGTGTTCATCGAGGCCGGCCGTGCCGAACCGCTCATCGCCATCGAATGGATGGCACAAGCGGTCGGTGCGCTCGTCGGCATGATCGATCGCGACAAAGATCAGGATCCGCGCCCGGGCTATTTGATCGCAATTCCGGATGGACATTTTCACGTCCCGCATTTCAGCGTGGGGGATGTGCTGGAGATCGAAGCTGCACGCGTGTGGGGCCATGATCAACTCGCTTCCTTCGAATGCAAAGTCGAGCGGGGCTCCGTGTTATGCGCCACCGCTCAAATCAGCGTGTATCGCAAGCCGCTGCCAGGGAGCACACCAGCATGAGTCGCGCACTCGTTACGGGCGCAAGCCGCGGCATCGGCGCTGCCATCGCCAAAGCGTTAGGTCTCGCCGGACACCACGTCATCATCAACTATCGTTCGCAGCGTGAGCAAGCGGAGCTAGTGGTGCGCGAGATCGAGCAGGCAGGCGGCTCAGCCGAGCTGTGCGCTTTCGATGTGCGGGACCGGGAAGCCGCCAACCTCGCGATAGGCAAGCTGCTTGACAGTCAAGATCCCATCGACATCGTTGTCAACAACGCGGGCATCGCCAAAGACAACGCGTTTCCGGCGCTCAGCTTCGACGATTGGGATAGCGTCACGCGCACCACGCTCGATGGCTTTTTCAACGTCACACATCCGCTCGTGATGCCCATGGTTCGCAGGCGCTACGGACGCATCATCAACATCAGCAGCGTGTCGGGCGTCACCGGCAACCGTGGGCAAACCAACTACGCCGCCGCCAAGGCGGGCTTGATCGGCGCCACCAAGTCCCTCGCAAAAGAACTCGCCAAGCGTCGGATCACGGTCAATGCTGTCGCTC
>JBKJIA010000640.1:0-11212 GCA_046598735.1 Polyangiales bacterium | reverse complement strand
TTCCGAAAGCGAGCTCATCGAAGCAGCGCTGTCGAATCTCGAGGCCTGTTCAACGCAAACCCGATTGCTGCCCGCCAAGGATTTGCCGGGCGTATTTCTCTCGCGCACGGGCGATGGCCGCGATGCTGCACGCGTACTCTTACCCACGCTCTATACGGCACTGCGCGCAAAGCTTGGGCCGCGGATTTGTGTAGGCTTACCTCACCGAGACACATTCCTAGTCTGTGCAATGGACGACAAGAGCGCGCTGCTTGCGCTCGCCCAGCGCGTGGCCGAAGACGCAGCGCGGGCGCCGCACAAGCTGAGCCGCGATCTGTTCTTGCTCAGCGAACGCGGCCTCACACCTTACGCTCGCGATTAAACGCGAGGTCCGCGCCCGCGACCAGCATCCGAACGCATGCGCGGCCTTACGGTTACGCAGCCAGCGCCGTCACGATGCGGTCGAGCACGTGATTGATCTTGAGTGTTAGCCCCTGGTCGCCTTCGCGCAGGTAACCGACACTCTCCGCGGCTCTTACGCAGGCTAGCGCCTCGCGTGCCGATCCAAGCGCCGCCCCATATTCGAGGCGGCGCGTACGCCCCGTGTTGCACATGCCCTCTGCGACATGCAGGGGCACGTCATCGCACGCGCGCTTCAATCTGCGCGCAAGGCCCTGATCGCGACGCGCAATCGGAGTCAACAATACCCTGACGTCCGCGGCTAACGCTGCACTCTCTACATATAAGGTCGACATGACTCCCTCCTGTCCTCAGGCACTCAGGCCACGGCGCGCGCAGGCTGGGGCCTGAGCCGACGTCTTGATTTGCGCGCCGAAGGCACCCAGCCCAAGCGCGTGATGTGCAACCACAAGAACGTAGTGGCCGCGATCATCTCCACACACATCGCCATCCAGCCACCCGGTGCGCCCAGCCCAAGGCCGCGCGCAAACAGTAAGCCGAGCAGCGGCGTACAGGTCCAAGCGCAGGCAACGGCGATCGATGCACTTTTTTGTTGAGCACCCACGCCTCGCAACACACCGTGCCCTACGGCCGTGGTGGCATCGAAAATCTGATGCACCGCTGCGGCCACCAGCACCCAGCGCGCAAGGGTACGCAGCGCCATATCCGCGCTAAACACCTGCGCAATACGTGCGCCTGCAAACACGAAGATCGTCGAACACATCGCCACGTAGCCCACAGACAACAGTAAGGTTGCCCGCGCCACGCGGGGCACGAGCGCCAGCCGGCCTAGGCCGACCGCTTGCGCCACCAACACCGTTGCCGCCTCCGCCAGCGACAGCGCAGGCAAGAACGAAAATGCCGTCACTTGCACCGCCACTTGGTGCGCGGCCATGTCTCTGTCGCTGACGCCCGCAAGCAACGCCGACAACACCGTAAGGGACCCGATCTCGAGCAGCCATTGCAAGCCTGTGAAGATGCCCATGCGCAACACCTGAGCTTGTGCTCTCCAGGCACGCTTGGAAATCACGATGCCTTCGCGTAGCTCGGCCGTCAGTAAGATCGTGGCCTGCACGCTGAAAGCGCCCAAGTTCGCAAGCGCGGCTCCGGCCACGCCCATCTTCAACACGTAGATGGCGGTGTAGTCGAGCAAGCCATGCACGATGTTGGCCGTGATCGCCGAAATCATCGGTAAGCGAGTTTGCGACCGGCCGTAACGAGCCTCGCGCAGCGCCACGTACACCATGATGATCGGCGCGCCCAACGTACGGATCGATACGTAAGTGCGCACGGCATGCGCAGCGCGTGCGCTCGAAGCGAACTGCGCCGCACCGATGGCGACCACTTGCCCCAAGCACGCCATCAATAGGCCGAGCCACAGCGCGATCAGGATACCCGCTCCAACGAAGCTACGCGCTTGCTCGAACGAGCCTGCACCGCGCGCTTGCGCGAGTAAGACCTTCACGCCACGCAAGAGACCAAAGCCAAAGCCGAGCACACCGAGTGTGATCATCGCGCCAAGGCCCACGCCCGCGAGCTCCGCTTCGCCCAAGCTCGAGACGAGCACGGTGTCGACGACACCCATCAGCGCAAAGCTCAGACCCGACAGGGTGATGGGCCAAGCCATGCGCACGAGCTCCCGCGCAGGTTCGGCTTCCCATGACAAATGACGATGTTGTGCTGTCGAACGCATGACGTGTCTCGATTCCAGGCAATACGAAGCCGCTCGGGGTCGCGCTTTTCACGCGGCCCGACTGATTCGCCTGCACACTGGGTGTGGGCAGGTCGTTGCTAGAAAGCAGAAGTGTCAGAAACGAAAAACCGCGGGTCCCTTTCGGAAGCCCGCGGCAGATGGTCACGTTGTGTGAGGATTTACTTCCTCCGTGGACCTGCCGTGGGTCGCTTCGTCCAGACGCTATCTCGGTGCATGACGGTGCATAGAGATGGCGCGCCCACCCGAATAGCGAAGCGCTGCGCATAAGAAGCGCAGCGAACGTCGACTCGGTTGGACATGGGGAAGCTCATACTTAGATCGACTCTAAGGAAATCCCGTGCGCTGTCAAGAACGCGCGAATATATATTCGGGGTGATGCGTTCGGAGTGATGCGCGACGCTACTGGGGAGAACACTCAGGTGTCGCGCAGGGTAACCCCACCTGACAGAGTTAAGGTACATGCGGCGTGGCTATCTTAAACGGCCCCTACGCAAGTAGCGTCAGCCCGCAGCTTCGAGACTCAACGCTTTGTTCATTGCCTGCTCTGCGCTGTCGACCCGTACATCGGTGACTGCCGCAGGCGGATGCATCGGACCCGCACCAAGCTGAACGGTGCCCAGACTGGGTACGAACGGCGTGAGCGCGTATTGCTTGAACCAGTACCACCACACACTTTTTTGCACGAGCACGGGATTGATGTGCGGCGCCACCTCCGCATGGAACGCCTTGAGCGTGCTCCAGTGCGCGCCTGGATGCTCGTGATGCACGTAGTGGTAACCATTGTTGAACAGTAAGAAGTTCAACACCGGACTCGAGAACGAGCGCGAGTGGTCGTACTTGGAAAACGGATCGGTGTGCACGTGCTGGTCGTAGTTGAACAGCATGATCGTCCACAGCGAGAACAATGCGGGGAGCCCCATGCTGTACACCCACAACAGTGCGCCCTGTTTCCAACCGTATAGGGCGATGCCAAGACCGATCATCGACAGATGCGCGCCGCCCCAGATCACGTACTGCGTCATGATCGTGCGATAGAACTTGGGATTTTTGGTCTTCGCGTCGCTGATGAACTGCTTTATCGGGCCGCTCTGATAGTAAGACGACACGAAGAAGTACGTCGCTGCCACAAGCGCGTTGTGGCGATTGGTGTGACGCCACGTGATCGTCGCGTCGCCTGCAGCGTTCGTGTACCTGTGATGATTGAGGTTGTGGGTAGGAATCCACGCGAAGGTGGGATAGCCGTAAAAGACCGAGATCCAGTTCGCGAAAAACTGATTGGCGCGCTTGCTCGAGAAGGTGGGGCAGTGATTGTGGTTATGGGCGATCACGCCGCAGGCGAGTGCGAAGTAAGCGCTGAACCAGGCGAGATACGGCACGAGCGTAGGATCTGCATATTGGGCGGCTACGAGCAGGCCCGGGATCAGCACCCAGATCAGCGTCCGTCTATCACTCTTATTTCGCACGAACCTGCCTCCTGTCGGCGACCGCACGGTCACAAAGCGCAGGAAACATCTAGCACGCGGCACACTCCAAGGCGCGGTGCCGCGGTACGTGCGCGACAGGTGCGGGTCATGAACCAGCGCCAAAGAGGGCGCAGGCTGGCTCATTTTGGCCAATTAACCTAAGCGGCTGCGCGCTACATCGCAGATCAAGCGAGCAGCTGGCGGGCCATCGTAGTGACTGCTTCGCTCGTGAATTGGAAATGTTGGGCAAGCTTTTGATAGCTCGCTGAGGCACCAAACGTGCGCATGCCGTGGAATCGATCGCCGGGGCGCGTGACGCTCGCGAGGCCTTGCGGGACGCCCGCTTCGACACATAGGCGCTTGGCCTCGCCGAGTACGCTCGCCTGATACGCGGCGTCTTGAGCTTGGAACACTTCCAAGCAGGGCAGCGATACGGCGCGCACGCGCCTGCCCTCGCCGTTGAGGGTACGAGCCGCGTCCATCGCGAGTGAGACTTCGGAACCCGTTGCTACGATCACGAGCTCTGGCGCACCGTCGCACTCGATGACCGTGTAGCCGCCGCGGCGCGCTTTCTCCTCGACGCCCGCGAGCTCGATCGTGGGTACGTTCTGTCGCGTGAGTGCCATGGCCACGGGGCCCTCTTTGCGTGTGAGTGCAGAGCGCCAAGCAGCCACGGTCTCGCGCGCATCGGCCGGACGCCAGACTTCGAGATTGGGGATCGCGCGCAGTGCAGCGACCTGCTCGACCGGCTGATGCGTGGGTCCATCTTCGCCAACAAAAATGGAATCGTGCGTGAACACGTAGGTGACCGGCTGCTCCATCAACGCAGCCAAGCGAATCGACGCGCGCATGTAGTCGCTGAACACGAGGAACGTAGCAACGTAAGGACGGATGCCGCCGTGCAGCACGAGTCCGTTAGCGATGGCAGCCATGCCATGTTCGCGCACGCCGAACGCGAGATTGCGGCCTGCGAAATCGTCCGCGCTCACGAACTTGCTGCCCGTCTGCGTCGTGCCGTTGGATCCCGCCAAGTCTGCGGAGCCACCGATTAGACTTGGGATCTCTGCTGCCACTGCATTCAAGATCTTGCCGGACGCTTGGCGCGTGGCCATGGGCTTTTCAGCGCTGAAATCAGGGAACATCTCGTCGAGTGATGCAGGCAGCTCGCGAGCCACCATGCGCGACCAGAGTGCACGCAACGGTGCATCCTTGAACGCAAGCTCTTGACGGACGCGCCAGGCTTTGTTGGCTTCGGCACCCTGAGCTTTTACGTGCGTGAATGCAGCGTAGGAGTCCGTAGGCAACGTGAACGGCGCGTGCGTCCAACCCAAGGTCGTGCGCGTTTGCTCGACCGATGAATCGCTAAGATGACCGTGGGCCGCAGACGTGTCGACCTTGGGCGAGCCAAAGCCGATGTGCGTGCGCGCCACGATCAGCTGCGGACGATCTTCGCTTGCGGTGGCTTGCTTGATTGCGGCGCGAATCTGCGCGATGTCGTGCCCATCGATGCGCTGAATGCTCCAACCATAACTCTCGAAGCGCTTGCCAACATCTTCGCTGAAAGAGATCTCGGTCTTACCATCGATGGTGATGCCGTTGTCGTCGTAGAAACACACGAGCTTGCCGAGCTTGAGATGACCGGCGATGGAAGCTACTTCGCTGGCTACGCCTTCCATCATGTCGCCGTCGCTCGCGAGCACGTAGGTGCGATGATCGACGAGCTCCTTACCGAAGCGCGCGGCCAGCAAACGCTCGGCGAGAGCCATGCCGACTGCGTTGCCAAGTCCTTGGCCGAGCGGACCCGTGGTGGTCTCCACGCCCGGGGTAACGCCATGCTCAGGATGGCCAGGCGTAATCGAGCCGAGCTGACGAAAGCGCGAGATGTCTTCGAGCGACAACGCGTAGCCGTTCAGGTGCAAAAGCGAGTACAGCAGCATCGAGCCGTGACCTGCAGACAACACGAAGCGATCCCGATCGGCCCAGGTGGGATCGGCCGGATCATGTTTAAGAAACTCGCCAAACAGCACGCTTCCGATTTCAGCGCAGCCCAGGGGCAAGCCCACGTGTCCGATGCCGGCGGCGCGCACCGCATCGATGGTGAGCACGCGAATGGCCGTCGCAGCGTTGCGCAGGGCTTCGGTAGCGGTCTCGTTCACAGGGATCTCCTCGCAAAATTCGCGAGGATTTACGTCGGGACGCGCCACGCGTCAATCAGCGCAGCTCTGTGCCGCTGCTTCATCGCCGATGACTCCGGGTTCAGCGAACAGGCCCCTGTGCAGCTAAGGTCTCGAGCTCGCTCACGAACGTGTCCGATAGCTTGGGTTGTGCTTCTGTTGAAAGCGTCGACGTGATGGTGGTGCGCGGCACGCCGGCATTTTCGATCGATTGCGAGCGTGAGCTTGTGACCGCGCGCTGACGATGCGTGTTGCGCGCGCTCTGGTACATGCGCACGAGCTGAGCAACTTCGAGAGCGCCCTGCCCTGGTGCTTGATCTTGCAACAAGTAGTCGAGGTCCGCGCCAAGCTCGCGCGCGCTTTGATAGCGAGCGGCAGGATCGCGCGCGAGGGTGTTTGCGAGCACCGTCTGCAAATCCTCGCTGACGTGCGGGTTGAACTGCGATGCGTCCGGCACGTGACAGCGCGCAACCTTACGGACGGTCTCTCCGTCGTCCGTACCTTGAAACAAGCGCTGGCCGGTAATGCTCTCCCAAAGGATCACGCCCAGTGCGAACAGATCGAGCTGATGCGAAGACTGACGATGCACCACGAGCTCCGGCGAGATGTAACCGAACTTGCCGCCGATCATCCCCGGATCGCGTTCGGCAAGATTGGCCGTGGCGTTGGCGAGACCGAAGTCCATCAGCTTCACGCGACCATCGGTGCCGAGCAGCATGTTGTGGGGCGATACGTCCCGATGAATGATCTCGAGGGCGCGCCCCATGTCGTCGATAGCTTCGTGAGCGTGCTCGAGCGCTCGCGCAAGCTCGCGCGCAATGTAGAGCGCGGCCGTCACGGGCATGTGGGCCTGACGTTGTTGCAGACGCCCCATGACCTCACGGCCCGAAGCGCCTTCGACCAACTCCATGATCAAGATGTAAGTGCCCCGCACCTCGCGCGCATCGAACACGCGCACGATGTTGGGATGACGCAACAACATGCCGATGCGCGCTTCGTCTTCGAGCATGCGTCGATAGAGCGTGTTCGACGCAAGCGCGGGCAACACGCGCTTAATAGCGATCCGCTCGACGTGGCCATCCTCGAACTGCGCTTCCCCTCGCCAAACTTCAGCCATGCCACCGGCTGCGAGTCTGGCTTGCGGAAGGTATCGGGCTTGCCCACGCCGAAACTCGACCATGCGACTGTGGCCATGAGACGGCATTCCAATTTTCTACCCTCGCAAAACAGGGTCAACCCGTCAATACATACCCGCAAGGTGATTTGCAGCTCAGCACACAGGTCTTGTCACTTGGTAGACGTGATCGGCTTGCACGGCCGCTTGAACACATCCCCGTACACGAGCGATCGCGTCGTATGCCTCGCAGAAGGTAAGGTTCGTACGCCTAGTAAGGTACTTGAGGGCAGGAAAGTCCCCGATGCTGAAGTGCCAAAGCTCAGGTTCGCCGTTTGCCAACGTCTGGGCGCCCCAACGCAGCCTACCCAGAGCTGAATCGTAAGACAGCACGTCGGTTTGATGGGATCGATCGCGCTCGGCCTTGGGAACGGGCACCGGCTCTAACCATGCTCGACTCCAGGCATTGCCCGCGGCGCACTGTTGGTCGAACGCTTGCGCGCCCGCGGGCCATGGCACGCGCGGGTAATCTTGATGCAACACCGCATCGTTCTCGCGCCGAAAACTTTCGGATGCGAATACTCCCAAACAGTAAGCCAGCAACTGGTCGCTCCTGACGGCGTACCCCATTCGCTCGCTAAGCAGATCCCGCAGTCGCGGGTCGATGTTTGGAGCGCCACCGTCATCGTGACTTGGAAATACGCGCGTACGGCACGATGAGCGCGTGGATAAGTAACATCCGTCCGCCGTACTGCGCGCCACACCGAACAGGTTCCATGCACCTTCGCCGCGATCCTTGCGTGCACTTAGTAAGCACAAGTTGGACTGCGCTACGGCGCGTGCCAGATCGGGCCGCGGTCGGTGACAGAAGGGAGCCAGGCTGAAACAAAACCTATCGTCGAACGGTCGATAGGCGAGCTTGCGAATCAAGCCTTGCGGATTGGAGGAGAGTTGCGAGCTTAGGGCGGTGCGCAACGCCAGCTCCGAAAGTTGCGGCGCGGCAGGCAATGCGACCTTACCTTCTGCCAACTCATGGAGACGCGCGAGCAGTCGCGATGGGTCGTGGTCTGTGACAAAAGCATCACGATTGGTCTGCACGCCTTCGCGATGAAACGGGAAGGCTTCGGCGAGCGAAAACGTCGGGCTGGGGTTGGCAGCGCAAAAGGCGCCTGCGCGCGCGGGCAGGAAATGAAACAGCTGCGCTTGGGCTGGCAACAATGCGGCGACCGCCACGTTTTCCTCCGAGAGCCGTGCGAGCTTACTGAGGCGAGTGCCTTGCAGCTTGCGGTAGTAAACGTCGGCTTCGCGCTTTTGCGCGCCCGGTTTGCGGATCGCCACCGTTAGACACGTGCCTACGCGTACTCCGAACACGTTTTCGTCGGTCGTGCCGTCGCTGCCGCGCAAGGCATTGCCGCCCAAATCCAGAATTTCGATCTGGTCAAATGTATTGACCAACGCCGCGCGCATGCCGCGGTGAACTGGGCCGTCCAGATACGATGAGTTCGTCGCCAGGCATACGATGGCGCCAGCCTGACTGGTGCGCGCCTGCTCGAGTGCCCAGCGAAAGAAGCGGACGTAATCATCGGACAGTACGCCGCTGCGACGTTCGCCGAGGGACACGCCCTGGGCATCGTGGCGAAACTCCGCGAGCCACCGATCACTGAGCGTAAGGCCACGACTCTGCGAGCGCGCAGACCAAGGTGGATTGCCCACGATCACGCGCACGCTCTGCTCGAGGGCCGGTCCCCAGGGATCGGCCAATGTGAGCATGTTGAGCGTGCTCAAGGACAGTACGGCTTGTGCGCGTGCAGCAGCGGGCTCCAGTAGTAAGTGCGCGGACCTGAGTGTCTCATCATCGATGTCGAAGCCGAGGAGCTGCGGCCGTCCATCACGAAATTCAGTGGCATTCGGGCGCATGCGTTCCAGCGCAGCGGCCAGCCACACGCCCGTACCCAGCGCGGGATCGAGCACCGCGACATTTGGATCGGAAAGAGCGCAGCCAAAGTCCGTGCGTAAGTGCGCGTCGACCTGCGCTACGGCCCAACGCGCCAGTTCTGCGGGCGTATGCACGACACCGTGGGCGCGGCGTACGGCGCGCGACAGTGCAGCATGACGCAACCTGCCCGCTTCGACGGCACGCTCGACTAACTCAGCGCTCACCTGGCGATGATGTGATCAAGCAGCGTGCATGCCAAGAAGCCAACGCTCACGTAACCATTGAGATCGAAGAAAGCCTTGTTGATCTTGCTCAGATCGCCTGGTTTCACCAGCGCGTGCTCGTAGGCAAGCAACAGCCCGACGATCGCCACACCGGCGAAATAGGCAACGCCGCGGCCTAGCGTCAGACCGACCGCCATCAAGCAGCCCACCGTGACGACGTGTAAGAGCGCGCTTATCACGAGCGCGCCGACCACGCCGAAACGCACTGGAACCGAGCGTAAGCCGGCTGCGCGATCGAAGCCTTCGTCCTGCAGCGAATACAAGACATCAAAGCCCGCAACCCAACTCGCTACGCCGAAAACCAGTCCCCACGGTGCAAGGCCCATGGGGGCACCGACGGCGATCCATGCCCCGCCTGGAGCGAACGCAATCGCTGCACCGAGCACGAGGTGACACAGGCTCGAGAAGCGCTTCATGTACGAGTAACCAAGTGCAAGCGCGAGTGCGATGGGGCTGAGCGTCAATGGTAAGGTACCGAGCATGGTGGCGCCCGCAACGAAGACCGCACACGATGCGAACACCAGGGCGCGCACAAAGCCAACGCTCAACACGCCGCGCGGGATTTCTCGATCTCGTGTGCGCGGATTCTCCGCATCAATGTCGCGATCGACCAAGCGATTGAAGGCCATCGCAGCCGTGCGCGCAGAGGCGATGCACAACACGATCAACGCCACACGCCACCAGGTCACGTCCCCCACCGGATAGGCGAGCACGACGGCAGCCAGTGCAAAGGGTAAGGCGAAGATGGTATGACTGAACTTGACGAGCTCACCCACGTGACGGACAACAGTCGTGTTCATGGCGCATCTCCGAGTGAGCGTTCGGCGTTAGGCAATGCAGGCCGCGCCAAGACTCGACGCGGTGCAGTGGGAAAGCGTAAGATGTGGGCCGATGGATCGCGCAGATTTGCGGCATTTCCTGCAGGCAAATCGATGGCGATCAGACCCGGCGCGAGACCCGTGCGCAAGGCGCCCACGCGATGTTCGAGTCCCAGCGCGACGGCACCATACCAAGTCGCCATTTCGATCAGCAGTAGCGGCGCTACTTGCGGAAACCGATCACGTAGGGCCGCCGCTTCGGCCAGGACGTCGAGCGTGGTGTTGGAAGCGAGCGAATCGCTGCCTAGGCCTGGCGTAAGCCCAGCCGCGAGGATGTCATAGAGCGGCGGTAGCTTGAGCTCGATAAACAGATTGGAACGCGGGCACAGGACGCTGGGCGCGCCCGCTGCAGCGACGCGCGCCAGATCTTGCTTGGTCGTGGCACACAAATGCACGGCGATCACATCGCTTGCGAGCACACCTAGCTGCGCTGCGTAGTCGACAGGCGACACACCGGGCGGCGACCAGTCCGCAGGGTCTACCTTGCGCAAGGCGAGAAAGTCCGCGAACGGACCGCTGCCGTCTTGCAAGAACGCGCGCTCGGCGGCGTGTTCGGACAAGTGTAAGGTTGTGCGCTCTCCGCGTGTGCGTGCATCTTCCACGATCGCACGCACGCTGTCTGGATGGAGTGAATACAGCGTATGAGGTGCGGGTGCGTAGCTCAGGTTCGTGGGCCAATGCGAGACTTCCGCGCGCGCTTGCTGGGCCAGGCCGCGCATGACGTCCGCGGTCTCGCTGCGCATGCCGTAAATCTCGTGAAAGACGCGACCCAAGAGCGGCGCCGTCCCCAACGATTCCACAGTGGCCAGTGTGTTGGTGACTTCTCCGACTGCAACAGTACCCCAACGCAAAAGCTCAGACACCGCAGCATCAATCGCGTCCAGATCACGTTCTGGCGCAAGCGTGCCGCGTGCTTCCATCATGCTTTGCACCCACGGCCCAAAGCCACCGCCGCTGCGCGTTTGGCCACGCAGGGCTGAGAGCTCGAGATGCGTGTGGGCGTTGACGAGGCCCGGCAACAGAATGGCCGGCTCGTTGCTCCACAAGGCATCTGAGTATTCGGCACGCAGCTCGTAAGCCGGCCCGACTTTCAGTACTCGCTGCCCGGCATCGAACACCACCGCACCGTGCTCGATGGGCGCCTGGCCCGGAACGCAAGGCAATAGCCAAGCGCCCTCGAAGCCACGCAGCGTCATGGCGCGCGCTCGGCG
>JBKJIA010000273.1:0-2529 GCA_046598735.1 Polyangiales bacterium | reverse complement strand
GTCAAATCGTAACTGCGGACGATCTTACCATTGGCGTGAACCTTGAGACGCCTTAGTCGATGAGTCTGCTCAACGGGTGAGCCGTACGCGTATCCGTGTAGCTCGTCCACGCGGTGGCACTGTTCCATGGCACCGATGACAGGTATGTTAACGATACGACATAAGCCCGGTATCGGACCATCTTCACCTGCATACTCAAACACGATCTCGTTGAGCGCATCGTCGGTGCCGCTCTTGCTAAAGTTGTATCCAATCCAACGAGGCAAAAGCTCTGCGTCGAGGCTCTCGTTGCCCTGCTTCTTCTGGAACTTGGAATACTTGATGGAGATCCGATTGCCGGCGGCATCAGAGATCCGCGAGAGCGCCCACGAGCGCGTAGTTATATACCCTCCGTATGAACCTTGCATGAGGATAGGAATGCGTACCTTCATCTTTGAGGCGTCGTCGCCGCCATACACCATGACTCGTCCGTCTTTGTGATTCGCGACGAACGAGGCGGGAGTCATGTCGCGCGCTGGACTCTTAGCAAACTGATCTCCCGGCGACGTTATCTGAACAAAGGAGTCGAACTCCGTCCGCCATCGCGTTTCGTTGTTGGCATACGACACGGGGATGAGGCGCGCGCCGTCCAAGCAAAAAGACGCCTCGCTGTTACGCAGGTATCCATCTTGAGCAATGGTGTTGGCGCACAGGCTGATAGACGACAAACCGTTGACAGACCAACCCAGCCCTAATGTTCCGTTTCCGGCTGCACTTGAGTACCCGAGCGACAGCTGAGGAGTGAGCCCCGCGCGGCCCGGCGTGGTGAAAACAGGAATGGTATAGTTGGCACTTCCAGACGCCCCGACGCCGAAGGATCCGGGCAGGGCCCCCACAGCTGTGGTCGCGACGTTATCGAAAACGTCCACCGGATCGTCTGCAACGCAAACCCCGATCTCGTTCTCATGACTGCCGCTCGCGCAACTGACCGTCCCCTTATTGCATAGAGGGCCAAAGAAGCAGCCGTCGAGGGCTAAGGGATCGCAGAGCCCGCACTCAGAGGTTACGGTACCGCAGTTTTGGCGCCGCGGGTCCACATCGTCGCAGAAGGCAGGCCAGCAGGCGTTGGCAGTCTGGCCTATGCCGAGGTTGAAGCGCCAGGCTATCCCCTTCCCACAAAGGAATCCGGGCCCACATTCGCTATCGCTGGTGCATCCAGGCTCCCCCGCATCGCAGTATCCTGTGCAAACACCTCTGCAGCTGTCGCTTGCATCGCCGCCGCATTGCTTGTCGTCACATCTTGGAAGGCAAGGGCAATCTCCACATGGAGCGGTTCCCGGACCGCATTCGGGAGTAAGCGTTTCGATACACAACGGTATGGAAACGCAGAAGCTGCGCCACGAGGCGGCGCCGAATGCATCTCCATTCGGCGTGGGAGGACAACCCTGTCCTGGACCGCAATCAAGGCTTGTTTGGCACTCGGTGAGCCCAGTGACTGCGGTGCAAGTCTTGTTGCAGAGCGGGTCTCTACCCGGATCGCAGACTTCGATTCCTGTAGCGATGACCCCGTCGCCGCACTTGATGCAGTCCGGATCCGGCACGCACGCAACGGTCGCGGTTGCAACCTTGCGCGGATCCGAGATGCGCGCGAAAGCAGGCTTCGTTCCATCCAGCAGCGCGCCCACGCCGACGCGGCCCGTCGCAAGCGCAATTGAACCGTAAGACTGCGAGCCACTGCCCGCAGTTGCCCCCGCAACCTGCAGGGTCTTCGCCGTCCCATCAAGAGTAATAGTCAGCTTCTTATTCCGCGTCCACGCGATCGTGCGCTTCGCAGTCGTCGTGCCGCTCACGATCTTGATGAGCCCGCCCGTCGAATCCTTCGCGAGCGAGAGCTGTCCACCCTCCCACGCCATGAGCACGAACTCATCCGTGGTCGCGATCTCCGCACTGGAATACAACGGCAGCACGTCGATCTGCCACTTGCCCGTGCGCACCCACGCCGGTACATCGCCCGCCGCGAACACAACCTGATCGACCTTACGGGTGACCGCCGAGTCCTGCGTGGGAATGTAGCTTGTGGGCCACTTACCTTCCTCCAGCTGCCATCCCCAAACCGCGTAATCTGCCGCAGGTAGTGCAGGAAACTGCGTCGCACTGCCAGGCCACGTGCCCTTGTGCGACATCTGCACTGAGGTAGATTTGGTCGCCGGCGTCGTCACCATCGAGCGGCGCTCCCACGCGGCCGGCAAGCTCCAGTCGACAACCTCGTTATACCAACCGCCGGTAAGGTCGGTGAGCACAGCCCGCGTCTTCAACGGGCTCGCTGGATTGAACGAGGTCGGATCGGTCAGGCGCAACCAGGCACTAAGACTTCCCGCGGGCATGGCATTGACGACGGTCTGGGCGCGTGACGCGTTGCCGCCCTCTTGCGCTTGCCACCTGTCGGCGGTTTGCACGCCGGTCGGGCCTACGACCGCATCTTCCGTCAACGTCATGGTCGGACTTTGAGCGGCTCCGGTCCACCACTCCGGCGTATGGCCCATCGCTTCC
>JBKJIA010000489.1:0-13645 GCA_046598735.1 Polyangiales bacterium | reverse complement strand
TGCGGATGCAGAGTCAGAAACTCGCTCACCAGCGGCACCACATAGTCGCGACCGAGCGCGAGCGGCGCAGCAATGCGCAAATGCCCGGCCACTTGCGAGCTATGGGTGAGTGCCGCTTCCCGTGCAGACTCCACATCCTCTGCGATGCGTGCACACGACTCATACACGCGCTCGCCAACGTCTGTGAGCGACAGCTTGCGCGTAGTGCGCACGAGCAGCTGCACACCGAGCTCTGCCTCGAGCCCCGCGATGTGCTTGGAAACCGCGCTGCGTGTGATCGCGAGGCGCTGCGCAGCCTTGGTAAAGCTGAGTGTCTCGACCACGTGTGCAAAGACGAGTAGCCCGCGAAGGTCCTGAAGCATTGTCAACCAACCGTATACAGTGATGTTCTGATTGGCAACCTTGTATCGGCAGGTGCGGGGGCTAAGTTGAAGTCACTCGAGAGCGCTTGTGACGCCCGAGCTACCAGGAGATCAGATCATGCGTCCCAGCATCGCAGCCATTGCTTTCGCCACTTCCCTGTTCGCCAGCGCGGCCTCCGCGGAGACCACGGAGTGGGCGATCGACAACACCCACGCTTACGTTGGCTTCACAGCGACCCACATGGTCGTGTCGGAAGTGGACGGACAGTTCAAGACGTTCGCAGGCAAAGTCTTGCTCGACGAGAAAGACCTCACCAAGAGCCAAGTCGAGTTCAGCGCGGACGTAGCGAGCATCAACACGGACAACGCAGACCGTGACAAGCACCTCAAGAGCCCCGACTTCTTCGACGTAGCCAAGACGCCCAAGGTCACCTTCAAATCCACGAGCATCAAGAAGGCCGGCAAAGGCTACAAAGTCACCGGCGACCTGACGATGCGCGGCGTGACGAAGAAAGTCACTTTCGATGCGACGATCAGCCAAGCCATCCAGAATCCCTGGGGTAAATGGGTGCGCGGCGTGAAGATCACGGGCAAGGTCAACCGCCAGGATTACGGCATGTCGTGGAACAAAGCGCTCGACAAGGGCGGCGTGATTCTGGGCGATGACGTCGGCCTCAACATCAAGCTCGAGATCAACAAGTAAAGCCATCCCAGCCCAGGCCCGCCCGCGGCGTTGAATCGCCGCACCCGACCTTGCGTCCAGCGCGATGGTGATCGCGCGAGGGTCGGTGGTATGCTGGGCGCAATGCGGGGAAAGGCTTGGGCAATCGGGGCGCTTTTGTGGCTCGGCAGTGCGGCCACAAGCTCCGTTGTTCGGGCGGATCCCTACCACCAGCAAAGCCTGATTGTGGGTGAGCGCGCGTTGGGCTTGGGCGGTGCGTTCACGGGCGTGGCAGATGATCCTTCGGCGGTGTTTTATAATCCGGCCGGGCTCGCGCAGCTGACAGAGAGCACCGCTTCCGCAAGCGTGTCGCTCAATGCCTTTGACAAGCGCGAGATTAAGAACGGGTTTCGTCGCGTGATCGGCGACCAGGACCTTACGTACACATCGCGCCCCACCGTCCCGCTGTTCGTGAGCTTGGTGAAAAAGCTCGGCAAGGGCGGCAGTGACGGCATGCGTAGGCATGCGATCGCGCTGTCCACTTTGACGCGCGAGCAACGCGAGCTGCGCTACGACACGAGCATCGATGGCATCGACAAAGGCGTGCAGGACAACTGGCGCATTACCAATGCCGATAGGGTGCAGTGGTATGGCCCTTCGTACGCGTATCGCATCTCGTCCAAGCTTTCGTTCGGTCTGAGTCTCTTCCTCTCGACTCAGGAAACCCGTCATACCGAAGACCGTCAGACCGTAGACGAGCCCAAGAAGAACCCGGACACCGGCTTTGTGGACACGGATCAGGTCACGGTCACGGAGAATCTGCTGGAAACCAGCGCCTTTCATGGTGTGGCGCGACTTGGTGTGTTGTGGCAGCCGTCCCCTGCACTGGGTTTCGGCCTGATGTTGCAACCTCCTGGCGTTCCGTTGCGTCAGCGGGGGCGCATTCGCGATCGAAGAATCAGCGCTGTGTTGCGAGGTGATCCGTACGCAACCTACCTAGATCTCGATCACAAGAACCTGGGCTCGGACGCACCGCTGGCGAGCGAGGCTCGCTTGGGCGTGGGCTACCGAGTGAGTGAAGCCGTGCTGCTCGCTGCAGATGCGAGCGTGTATCTGCCGAACGGATCAAAATCGGATCCGATTCGCGCCGTGGAACCGGCACCTTACGATGAGGAGATCGGGCAGCAGGCGGACCCGGGCCTCTTCTATGCAGACGAGTGGCATCGTAACTGGGGTGGCAACGGCTCCGTGGGCATAGACCTTACTCTTTCGCACGGCCTGACGGTTCGGGCTGGTTTGTTCACGGATCTTTCGTCGGCGCCTGCGATCAAGAAGCGCTCCTACACGTATTCGGACCCAGACATCGATCGCTTTGGCGGTGCGCTGAGCGTTGGCATCAACAACAACGGCTACGATCTGACGGTTGGCGCATCCGGCAGCTACGGGCGGGGAGACGCCTACGCCTTCGATGCCTCGAACGCCGCCGATTTCTCCGCACCCTATATCCGCACCGGCGTGGAAGACCGTACGGTGTTCGTGTTCTTGAGCGGCGCGAAACAAGCCGTGATGCGCGTGGCTAAGCAGACCGTACAGAAGGTCGAAGACCGCAGGCGTGAAGCGGAGCTCGCCGAGGAACAAGCTCAGCCCACAGTACCCAGCCAGGAGCCGTGATCATGTCGCGACGTTCGATCCTATTGCAGCTAGCGCTGTGCCTGAGTGTGGCGACGTTTGCATCGACCGCGAGTGCCGAGGCCACGATACAAATCATGCTCAACGATCATAGGAGCCGGCCTACGGATGGTAAGGTTACGGTCAAGGGCGCAAAGACGTTTACCTGCATGACCATGGCAGGAAAGTGCGCTGTGCGTGCCCCTAAGGGTAGGTACACCGTCACGGTGGTGCCGCGCACGGCAGGCGTACCCGCACCGCGCACGATCACGGTCCCAAGCTCTGGCACGGCGCGCGTAGCCGTTAGCCTGCCCGATCCGGCCAAGGCGAAGAAGAAGCCCGCCCCGAAGAAGTAAGGTTAACGCTTGGCCAGAGCAAGCTCGTAGCGGGCCCCCACCTTTTGCCAGGCCACGCCACTTGGTGCGGCGGGCCAAGCTCCCGCGCGGTCCTGGGCGGCGGCGAGCATGATGCGTCTGAATGCGGGTGCTGCGCCCGCTACGCCCGATACGCCATGCATGGGCGCGCCATCGTGGCGACCTACCCACACGCCGACCACGACATCGGCCGCAAAACCAAGCGTCCAGTTGTCGCGATAGTCAGACGAGGTGCCGGTTTTCACCGCGGCGTCAAAGGGCAGCTCGAGCACGCCGCCCGTGCCAAACGCGGCCCGTCGCGCCGCCCGATCGGCCAATACGTGGCCCACGAGATAGCTCACCGCCGGCGAGAACACGCGATGATGCTCACGCGCGGCAAGCCCCAGGGAGCGCCCGTGCGACTGCGCACCAGACAGTAAGGTCGGACGCAGGTAATCTCCGCCGCGCGCAAGAGTCGCGTACGCGGAAGTAAGCTCGAGCAGGGTCACCTCACCATTCCCTAAGGCCAGGCCCACCCCGTAATGGGCCGCGTCTTCCGATAGTGAGGAGAGACCTACGTTGCGCAAACGCTCAAGCACCGACTCTACCCCGAGCTCAGACACGAGCTTGAGCGCAGGGATATTGTACGAGTTCGCCAGAGCCTCGCGCAGCGTCACCGGACCATGAAAACGGCCGTCGTAGTTCTTTGGAACGAAATGACCAAAGGCGGCCGGAAATGAGGTTGGCGCATCCTCGATGGTGCTCCCTGGAGAGTAACCTCGCTCGAACGCGAGCGCGTACACGAAGGGTTTGAGCGCGCTGCCCGGCTGCCTAGGCGCAACCGCTGCGTTCACTTGACCGGCATGCGGCGAGCGAAAATCAGGCGACCCTACCAAGGCCAGCACCTCGGCGGTGGATGCCCGCATGACCACGGCGGCGCAGTCGGTCGCGGCAGCATTAGTAAGATTGTGGACGGCCGCAAGGCATGCTTGCTGCGCGACCGCTTGCAACGTGGGATCGATGGTGGTGTAGATGCGCGAGGGGCTTGCATCACTGCGCGTGCGCGCCTCGAGCATGGCGAGACTTGCCGCGTGAGGCGCGCGAAACGAACGTTCAAAGGGCGAAAGACGAATCGGTTCATTCGCCGCCGCAGCCCCGTGCTGCGCGTCGAGCACACCGCGCTTCTGCATCAGCATAAGTACGTGGGCACGACGCGCACTGAGACGTGCGGTATGACGGTAAGGGTCGTAGAGCGAAGGTCCGCGCGGCAGGCATGCGAGCACGACCGACTCTCCAATCGTGAGGTCAGAGAGCGGCTTGCCGAAGTAGGCACGACCGGCAGCGCGAACGCCGCGCAAGTCTCGACCGTAAGGTGCAAGATTGACGTAGGCTTCGAGCACTCCTGAGGAGCCGAGCCGAGCCTGGAGAAAAATGGCGAGCACCGCCTGTTGCACCTTACCCCAGGGCGTGCGCGGCAAATCATAGGCCAGACGTGCGAGCTGCATCGCTAAGGTAGACGCGCCCGACAGCGCCCTTCCCGCCCGCGCATCGAGCCAGATCGCACGCAGCACGGCCCACGGATCGACGCCTGGATGCTTACCGAGACGGTGGTCCTCGGACGCCACAACCGCCTCACGTAATACTCGCGGAACCTTACCGAGTGGCACCCATTCAGCACGTAAACCATCGCTACCGGGTGGCTCGCGCAGGATGCCCGCGCGCGCGTCGTGGACGATCACTGCGCCGTGCTGCTCCTCGAGCACATCGGGCAAAGGCGCAAGGGCCACCGCGAGCGCAGCGCTAGCGCAAAAAGCCGAGGTGAACATGAGCAGGCGCCTTGTACGAGTCATCGCGTCACCACGTCGAACTGCTCCGCACGCGTGCGGCCAAAGGTCTCCCGATGGTACATTTCCTCCGCGCGGGCGGCAGGCACGACGAAGTGCCCCGCGGTCACGGCGCGCGCAAGATAGGTATAACGGTAAAGTCCGGGGTCGAGCTGGGTGACCGCGAATACCATACGGTCGTCGCGAATCTCACTGTGATCGAGCGGGCCCATCTCCATGCCGAGCGCCTGCGCCGCCCCTTGTGATTCCGTGGCCAAGCCGAAGCTCATGGGCTCGAGACCTGCCGGCAGCGGATCCTCGATCACCACAAAGCGACGCGTTGCAGGCACGGCGACGCGCAACGTGACACGCACGTAGTCACCCACCTGCGCTCGCTGCCCCGCCGCTCCTTGACGGTCCCCACGCGCCAGCGCTGCGGGATCCACACGCTCGTATTCGCGCTCCACGAAGAAGCCTTGTTCGAGCGGTGTGGTGGGTAGCTGCTGCTTGGCGTAACTAAGACGCAGCGTGTAATGAAGCCGCCCTTGCCCTTTGCGACTTAGATCCAAGCGCGCACCGCTCTGCGGCAGGTCGGACATGGCGACGAAAGCCTGAGCATTGGCCTTGCGACCCGCCAGATTGGCACGGAGTACTTGCTCGCCATCGATCTGCGCCAATGCTTCAAAAGTGGGAGGCGTGCTCTCCGTGGCTTCTAGATATGCGGAGAGAGCCATCAATCCCCAGGCGTTCTCTTGTGTGGAACCCCAATCTCCCTGACTGGCTCGCGCATTAGAGAGCCAGCGCGCAAGGCGGGGTAAGATGGGATGTTGCGCATCCATGGCACTGAGCAGCAACAGGAGCTCGGAGGTCGCTCGCACGTCAGACACCATGATCGACTGGTAGCTATCCCCCAAATTCTCCTCGAGGTGAGCTTCGTCGGCGGTGACACGCAGGCGGTTCAGAATGTCCTTGACCAAGCCCTCGGCAGCAGTCTCTTCCTTGGCCAACAGTAAGGTATGCGCGAGCTCTACCTTGGAGATGAGGGACAGCTTCTGTTTCCGTTCCAGGAACGTACCCGCATAAGACTTATCTGCTGCACCCGCGCGGGCCAGGGCGTACATGACAAACACACGGTCTGCGTCGGCGAGCTCCGCAGGCTTCTGCACCTCAGCGCGCAAGTAAGCTGCCAACCATTGCTTGGCATCGTTGCGTGCCTGTTTGGACGGAGCGAAACCCGCTTGCTCGGCTTGCTGCAACGTAAACAGGGCGTAGCCAGTCAAAAACGCGTCGAGCGGGGCATAGCGCGTGCCTCGGTCGTCATCCCACAACGCAAAGCTGCCATCTGAGCGTTGCCTTCGCTCGATGGCGATCAATACCTTTTCGGCCTGCGCACGAACATCTCCGGCCTCGAGCACGCCCAGCTTGGCGAGACGAACGAGCGCGGTCATGCCGATCAGGCGCGAGGAGAGTTGCTCCGTGCAGCCGTACTGATAGTCGATCAAGGCACGCACCGGTGCCTCCAGCGCGCTCAATGCACTTGTGGACAATGAGAGCGCAAGGCCTCCCACATCGTTGCGTGCGTCCTTGAGTACCCCTAAGGCCTCGGTCGTCGCCTGGTCGGTAAAGCCGGTCGTGCTTACTGTTTCGAGGGTATTCGGAACGAGCACGGCTCGCGTGACTTCGAAGGCATCGTGTTGTTTGCCCGATCGCGCACTGAAGCGAAGTCGTGCCTGGCCCGCGTGGGTTGCGCGCAATTTGAAACGTAACTCTGCGCCCTGCTTCTTCGATATCTTGAGCAGGCGCTTGGTCGGGCCCTCGACATCAAGCCCGGTCACGTCGGCAGAGACTTCGACCTCGATCACCTTCTCGCTTTCGGTTTGAATGGTCGCACCGGCCTCCAGCGTGTCGCCTACGCGGATCACGCGCGGCAACATCGGCCTTACCATCAGAGGCTTGTGAGTGCGTACGGTAGCATCGCCCGCCCCGAGCTCCGCGCTGCGCGATACAGCCACCGCCATGATGCGATAGCGCGTCAGACTGTCAGGAAGCTTGAACTTGATCTGCGCCCTGCCGCCCGCGTCTGTCAGCACCTCGGGTGCATAGAAAGCGACGGATTCGAAATCGCGCCGTAGTGCCGCTCCGCCTCCGCCTCCTTCGTCGCCACCTTTGTCGTCTTCGCTCTCTGCTTCTTTGACCAGCCGACCGCGCACGTCCGAAGTCCATACCGACAGACCTTGCGGCGCGTAGAGGCGGGCAAACGGGTCAGGCGTCTTGTACCCACTCAGGGCGAGCACCCCCTCGTCCACCGCGAACACCGTAAGCTCCGCGGCGACGGGCGCACCGAGGCCGTCCCTTACCTGCAGCGAGACGCTGACTTCTTCGCCTGGCGCCTTGTCTTCCGCATCGGGCTTGACCTGCACACGCAGGTGTCGACGCGAAACGTCGGTCTGCAGCTCAACGCTACCAATGCGATAGTCAGGTCGTCCGTCATCTTGTGCCGTGGCCGCGTGCGCACCACGCATGAGCAACACGGACACGAAAGCGTTCGGTACAAAACGCTCGTCGATTGGGATCGAAAGGGTGGGTGCACCGCCCGATATGTGTCGACGCTCGACGGACATGACACCGTCACGTTCGATGGTAATCCAAGCCTCTGCTTCGCTGAAGGGAGAAGGCACGAGCACACGCGCAACCTCTCCTTGGCGATAGGTTTTCTTGTCCGCTTTGAGTGGGAGGATCTTACTATCCTCGCCGCCCCAAGAGGCTTGCCCCTGGCCATACACGTAGATCGGAATGGCAGCGGTGACCTTCCGCCCCTTGTCGTCCTGGGCTCGCACACGAAGAAAATGCAGACCCGGCGCCTTGGCTGCGAGCGGGCAACTTACAGCGGCCTTTGCGCTCTTTAGACTGCAGCTCGCCACCAGCTCATCCGTGTGGGTCTGCACGGGCACGGCTTCGCCCGCATCTCCTTGCGTGAGCGCGTTTTGATAGCTGCGCCTGGTCAAGCTGACATGGATCGCAACGTTGGGGGTGGCGGCGCCTGACAGTTTCGCTGACACCACTTCGGCTTGAAACGGCTTTCCCATTTCGACCAGCGAGGTCGAGCTGCGAATGCCGAGCATGAACGAGGCGGGCGTGACGCCAAGCACCGTGCGTGCGCTGGTCGTGACCCCACCCAAGCCCTCAACCGTGGCTTCGATCTCGACGCCGCTGCTGCCTGCTTCGAGTTCGGTGAGCGCCAGCGGAATACGCAAGCTCAGGTCGCCCTGCGCATCGAGCTTACCTTCCCCCCCCGACAAGGTGGTCTCTTCGCTTGGCAACGTATCTTCATACCAGCGTGTTTCATCGCCGAAGCTAAAGCCCTCGTAGCGCTCGCCCGGTGGTGTGGCCTGCCGCTCAGTGCGCCGCGCGCTCCAGATTACGCGTTGATTGGAAACGGGGGCGCCGAAGAGGTACTGGGCATGCACGCCCACTTGAGCCGTCTCCCCGCGTACGTACTCCAGACGCTCCGGCGTGACGTTGGCTTCCAGCTCCGCGCGCCGATACTCAGCGACTTCAGCGGCCGCATCGAAGCTGTCTTTGCCCAACGTGGCGTTCACGCTGATGGTTCCAAGCGGGACCGAGCCAGGAATGCGCGCTTCGTGGGAAAAGGTTCCGAAAGCATTCAGCGCGACCTCGTCGCTTGCGATTTCCCGCCCCTGACTATCCGTCACCTTGAGCTTGACCTTACCTTGTGCAGGCACAAAGCCTTTGGCCGTACGCGCTTGCAGCACGCCTTTGGTGCGCATGCGCTCGCCCGGACGGTACAAGCCGCGTTCCGTAAACAGATAACCTGCTACGTCCCCACCACCGTCATAGCTCGTGTTCGAAGTAAGGTCCCAGGGACCATGCCCACCATACTTGCGCGCATAGCTAAGGTCTCCATCCTTTTCGACGATGGCAAAGGTTTCGCACTCGTTCTCGCTATCTGGCCGCGTAAAACGAAAGCTTCCCTGGGCATCGGTCTTACCCCTGGCTAAGGTCTTGCCGCAATCGACGATCGTGACTTTGGCAGCTGCAACGGGCTGACTGTCCGCAAGCTGCGTCACCCATACCAAACCGCCGCGCGGCCAGGTCTTGAGCGTCGGCGCTAGGTTCGTAAACGCCAGCACGGTCCGCGCGGAAATCGCGTTGGCATCTCCCGGCTTCTGCGTCGCATAGGCGACGATGACCCCCTTACCAGAAGGAATGACCGGAGTGGTATCGAGCTGCAGGACACGCGAGTCGCGGGGCCCGGCCCCTTTCAACACCGTATTCGTGAGCAGGCGAGAAGGTAACCATGTGCGACCGGATACGAGCGGCTCGATTTCGTCCGGCCGGAGCGCGATCATACCCATCACCAACTTGGGCACATTCCGCGCACGCAACGGCAAACTAGTGCGCGTTCCTGCGGGTATCACCTCGCCATCCATTGGAAAGTACAGAAATGGATCGTAAGGCCCGGTCTTGAGGTTGATGGTCCGCTCGCCCTCCAACGAGTTTCCGAATACGTCGACGATGTCACCGACTAGCTTGATCTGATAGGAGGTGCCGGGCTGCAGGCTCACGCCAAGGTACACATACTCGCTAGGGTACGACTCACCAAAATCCGCGAGTGGCTGCTTCAGTGCGGGTTCGAACCGTAAGGCCTTGCGCACGGCCGCGACTTGTACCGGATTGCTAAAATGCAACGTGCCACCGTTCGGAGCGCAACGTCCGCCACTATCGCTGCAAGCATCGTTCGACACCAGATGCAGTGAACCGAACACTTCAAAGCTCAGTTGGTAAGGTTGACCCATGGGCTTCGGGCCTTCGCCGCCGCGCAGATTGGCGTCGAGCCGTAAGGTTACGTGCGCCCCGCGCGGGAGCTCTTTGAGCGGCGTGACCCGAACGCGCTTGGCATCGCCTGCTACGGGCGCGCTCACCTCGAAAGCGAGCGCCTGCACGACTCCTTCCTGACTGCGCATGGAAAGGGCCGCGTGAGCTTTGACTTGCTCGGGACTCACGCGTTGATTGAAATAGAGGTCGATGGCCCGCGTAGGTAGCTCGTGGCTCGCTGCCTCGCCTGGCTCGCTGCGCACGATGCTGGGCGCAGGGGTCGCGAACCCGTAGCTAAACGAGCCTTCTAGAACCTTACCATCGAGCGCGCGCAGCCCGGCGTGCACAGAAACGCGATAGTCGGTCGCCATCGGCAAAGGATGTTCGGGGCGCGCAAGCAGAGTCTGCGAGCCGAGCCAACGCGTGGTGAGTGGAACGCGTGGCTCAAGTTGCAGAATGCCCTCCGCCGCACGCATCGTGCCGAGCTCCACCATCGGTCGATCGAATGCGATCGCAAGCTCGACCTGACCATCGGTCTCACCCTGCGGCGCATGGTGAATCACGCGCGGTGGGCCCTGCGGACGGAGCGCGCGCGTCTTGCCCTCCGCCTGCAAGCCAAGTCCAGGCGGGCCAGCGTGCGGGGAATCACCCGGCCGCGAAACAGGCGGGGCACACGCCGTGATCAAACCGATGCAACAAACAAGAGTTGACGCAAACCGTAAGCGAAGGGCCATGGACTCGCATGTTAGCAACCGCCATACCTTTCCCAAACCCGCGAGAAAATGACGAATTCTGCGCGAAATCCGCGTCGAAAAAGCCACGCCCACGTGGCTGTGGTTCCACGAGCCGTAACTGGCGGCGGTGGCTGAGCCTGTGGAGCTTCAGTTTGAAGCGCGATCGTTGGCCAGCATGCAGACTCGCCCGCGGCGCGGCGCAATCGACGGTTTGGCGCGAAACCTTACCTTTCGAATTTTACGCATGATCTCATCGACTTGACTCCGCACTCCACCGCATCGTCCCTTGCGGGTTCAATGTAGGCCTATTCCGCAGCATGGCGCCCTGCTAACTGTCTTGCATCCCCGCTCTCCGCCCCCTTGGAGAAGTCCATGCGCTCTTTGTTGTTGCTCTTAGGTGCTCTCAGCTTAATCGCTTGTTCGGACGATCTGTCCGCCGCCGAGCAAGGCTTCGCCACGAGCGAGCTTACCGGCACGGTCCATATGCCCTTTTCAGCGCAAGGCGCAGAGGGCAAGACTTACCGCTTACGTCACGCCACCTTCGAGATCGCGGGCGCCGCGATGTTTACCGTTGGCGACCGCGATCTACGCGAACCCGATGCAGAGACGCTCGCGACGACGGTACCCACGGGCAGCTACAGCATGTATCTGCGTCCGGGCTGGGAGCTTGTGGAACGCAGCGCCGACGGCACAGAACACGTGGCGGTAGCGACGCTGTCATCGCGCAATCCCATGGAGTTCCAGATCGGCCGCACCCTCGATGCGCGCATCAAGCTCACGCTGCGCACGGGTGATAAAGACGTGATTTTTGGCGGGGCAAGCCCGATGAAAGTCACCAGTATCGACACTGCGGCAGACAACGCGCTGTAAAGAAAGCACGCAAACTGCTACATCGCGCGCTGATGCCCAACGATCGCGCGAACAAGAAAAAGCGGCTGCCCGTGCTGACCATCGAGCTAGCTGGCGAAAGCCGCACGCCCGTCGGCTGCCTCACCTGCGCCCTCTGCTGCACGTATGTGGCCGTCGAGATCAGCACGCCGAGCACGGTCAAGGCAGCTACGGAAGTGCTGTGGCACTTGTACCATCAGAACGTTAGCGTCTATCGCGACGCCAACGACGACTGGCTCGTGCAATTCGAGACGCGCTGTCGCCACCTGCAGGACGACAACAAGTGCGCGATCTACGAGACGCGGCCGCACATTTGCCGCGAGTACTCGGCGGAGAGCTGCGAAGTAAACGCTGACGACGAAGGCCAGACCTTCTACACGCCCGAGGCATTCCTTACCTATCTTAAGGGGCGCTCTACGCGCATCTATCGCGGGGTGGAAAAGGGATACCTGCCCGGGCCACAACACCTCGGACCTTACGCTTCGCAAGGAACCAAGCGCCTGGCGTCATTTCAATCGCGTTATCGCGGACTGCGCGCAGCCGGTGCGCCCCCGTGATGCGCTGGGTGTGGAGGGCGATGTTTGCGGCGAGCCTTGGTTTGGGTCCGTACGCGCCGGTGTCGGCGCAGGCACAAGCACCAGCTCCAGCACAACGCCCCGCGTCACTGCCCACAGCCATCCCGCCGCATAATGCCGCGAGCCTTGAGGCGCCGCCGGCGCTCCCGCCGCTGGGCGATGCAAGCGAACGCGCGCAAGCTTTGCTAGATGCGATCTGCACCGATGATCCCGCACGCGCGCAGACGCTGTTTCTACCGCGTGACGCCTTTCGTCTGATCAAAGCCAGCGGCAATCCGGACGCCCTGTATGACCGCCTGTTTCGCGCCTTTGAACGCGACATTCACGCCCTGCATCGCAGCCTCGCCAAAGAGACTCAGGTTACGTTCGTGCGCCTTGAGCTCTCGCGCCGTCGTCAATGGGTACGTCCCGGGGGCGAGGCCAACCGGCTTCCTTACTGGGCACAGCGTCACAACTGGCTTGTGCTGCGCGTAGGCAAGAAAGAAATCCGGATCGAAGTGCGCGTCATGATCAGCTGGGATGATCGTTGGTACGTGACCCATCTGTCCGAGTTTCATTAGTCCGGAGCAGGTAACGTTGTGAGCTCCGCGCGAATGTCAGGTTGGGCGAGCACATCGAATAGCTCGCCCGCGCAGGCGCCGAGACCTTTCAGATCGTAGCCACCTTCGAGCAGCGCCACGAGCCTGCCACCGCAGATTTCATCCGCGACGCCACGCACAGCGAGAGCCATGCGCCGAAAGCCCTGCGCCGTGACGCACATCTGCGCCAGGGGATCGTCGACGAACGCATCGAAGCCAGACGAGATCAGAATCAGGTCCGGACGATGCGCGCGTAACGCAGGCACGATCACATTCGCAAAAGCGTCGTCGTACTCCGCGTCGCCCGAGCCAGGCGGCAGCGGCAGATTGATCGTCGTACCCACGCCCGCACCCACGCCGGTTTCGCTCGCGAGGCCGGTCCCCGGGTAGAGCGGCGACTGATGGGTGGAGATGAAAAGTACGCTCGGATCGGCGTAAAACGCAGCCTGCGTGCCGTTGCCGTGATGCACATCCCAATCGACTATCGCCACCCGCGCGGCGCCCGCAGCACGGGCAGCAGCGGCCGCAATCGCCACGTTGTTGAACAGACAAAAACCCATCGCGCGATCAGGTTCCGCATGATGACCCGGTGGCCTTACTATTCCGAACGCGCGCGTAAAACGTCCGTCCAGCGCGCCCGTTGCGAGATCGACCGCGGTGCCTGCCGCGGCCAGCGCGGCATCCCACGTACCCGTCGAGAAGAACGTGTCTGGATCGAGGTAACCCGACTGACCGGGCACCACCCGCGCAAGCTCGCTGACATGGCGCGGCGTATGGACGAGCCCGAGCTCTTCTTCCTTGGCGCGCCGGATTTCCACGCGCTTTGCACGCTCGGTAGCCCCCACGCGCAGGAGCCCGCTTTTGACGGCTTCGATGCGCTGCGGACACTCAGGATGTCGCGAGGGAGCCGTGTGCCCGAGAAACAGATCGTCGATCGCGTAGACGAGGGACATGCCGGCATAAAACCACGCTCGCGCGCCGCGTGCCACCGTCGCTTCAACACGGTTTTGCGCCAAGCGCGTCTACCGGAAGTTGAAGCGCGAGATTAAATGAAAAAAGCCCGGGAAAACCCGAGCTTTTTGGAGCCACCTATCCGAATCGAACGGACGACCTACGGTTTACGAAACCGTTGCTCTACCGACTGAGCTAAGGTGGCGCTCCCATTTG
>JBKJIA010000069.1:0-20693 GCA_046598735.1 Polyangiales bacterium | reverse complement strand
TTCTCCACGAACATCCTCGGCAATCGCGATGGTGAGGTGCTCGACGATCCGGACAGCTTCAAGAGCAAGGAAGTGTCCAAGCTCGGTGTGCTCGAGACCATCCTTCAGCCGGAGCTACATCCCAAGCTCTACGGCAACATGTATCACAAGGTCCGCATCGAGTATTACCCGCCGCGCGGCGACCAAAAGGAAGGTTGGGACAACCTCGATATCTTTGGTTGGCTCGGCTATCCGATGCAGATCAAGATCGACTTTCTATGTCGCGATTCGATCCTGGCGGCGCCGATCGTGCTCGACCTGGCATTGTTCACTGATCTTGCGCAGCGCGCCGGACTGTCAGGTGTGCAGGAATGGCTGTCGTTCTACTACAAGAGCCCGATGACTGCGCCGGGTCTCTACCCCGAGAACGACCTGTTCGTCCAAGGCATGAAGATGAAGAATATGTTGCGTTGGATGAAGGGAGAGAGCCTCATTACGCATCTCGGACATGAGTATTACGACTAATATTACGCACCATTAGGAATCGCAAACGCATGGAACGTCCCGCGCCGCTGCCGCTGCCACTCGATCAACTTCCCGCCGGGATCAAGCGTTTCTGTGACCCTGCCGCGCCCATGGCGGCGCGTGCGATGGCGGCCCGCGGCGCTGTACCCGTCAAGGGCGACGACCAAGTCCTACTGCTCTTGCAGTTCAGTGCAGACGAGGACGAGTCGCTTGCGAAATCGGCGCGCGGCGCGTTGTTGGCGCTGCCCCAGAGCGTGCTGCTTGCCACGTGCGGCGCCGGCATTCCTGCATCATTCCTCGATCGCTTGGCTGAGCTTTGCCGCGAACAGGAAGCGATTCTCGAGCAGGTTGCTGCCAACGCTCACACCGCGGATGGCACGGTCGAATACATCGCGCAGCGCTGTTCGGAGCGCATCAGCGAACGCATCGCGGTGAACGAGCAACGCTTGCTTGCTGCGCCAAAGATCATCGAAGCGCTCTATCGCAACAAAAATACACGCATGTCCACGGCGGATCGTTTGATCGAGCTTGCGGCGCGCAACAATGTCGAGCTGGATATCCCGACGTTCCAAGCGCACGTCGCTGCGATCAAGGGCCAGCTGATTCCAGAGCCGAGCGAGGAGCCGTTGCCCTCCGACGTGGACTTCAAGGCGGCGATCGTGGCCGACGAGGGTAACGCTGCCGACGTGCACGCGGTCGCCGAGGAAACGGAAGAAGAAGAGGTCAAACAACAATTCTTACCGTTGATGATGCGCATCCGCTTGATGAGCAGCTCGGAGAAGCTGCGTTTTGCGATGGTGGGCAACGCGCCGGCGCGCGCTTTGCTCGTACGGGACAACAACAAGACCGTTGCCTATGCGGCGATTGCCTCGCCTGCCATGACCGAAAACGAAATCCCCGGCATTGCAAAGAGTAAGGAAGTCGGCGAAGACATCCTGCGTTACATCGGCAACAAGCGCGAATGGACGAAGAACTACGAGATCAAGCGTGCGCTCATCTTCAACTCCAAGACGCCGGTGGGCCTTACGCTGCGCTTCTTGCCGCACTTGCGCGACAACGACCTCAAGGAGCTTTCGCGAAGCAAGGGCGTTTCTGCATCGCTGAAGAGCGCCGCGATGGGTCGCTTGCAGGCTAAAGAAAAGAAAGAAAAGGGCGGGAAGTGATGCTCGGGAATCTGTTTCGTAAGAAGAGCTTGGCCGAGCTCAAGGCAGAGGCAGAAGCGCTGTATTCGGCCGGCAAACTTGGTGAAGCCAAGCTCGCCTACGACAAGCTCGAAGACCGAGCTAGCAAGGAAAATCCCGAGCTGTCTCGCGAAGCGGCCGAGCGTGTGATCGTCTGTTGTGATCAGATTGCAGCGGGACGCATTCGCGAAGCTGCAGAGCTTCAGGCGAGGGGCTTGACGGACCTTGCGCGTGCCGAGCTCAAGCATGCCGCCGATACGGCGCGCAGCTCGAGCATGCTGGAACGCATCAAAGAAGCCGAGCGTGTGATCGAGCGCCGTGAGGCCGTGGAGCAAGCCGTTCCTGTCGCAGAGCTTTCGGACGAAGAGCGCATTGCGCTGATTTCGGGCTCGTGGGAGCCGCTGCAAGCCGAGGAGCTCGAGCTTTATGGTGAGTCACTCATGCAGGCGATTTTGGCCCTCGATGAAGAGCGTGGAAAGGACGCGGTCGCACTGCTCGAGGCGATCCTCCCCAGCGCGAAAGAGCCGAGCTACTTGTATCTCGAGCTTGGCCGCGCACGCCTGATTGCAGGAGACCTCGAAGGCGGCGAGCGCGACCTTACCTTGTTCCTTACTCGCATCGGACCCGATGAAGGGGGCACAGCGCGCTTGCTTGCCCATCGTGAGCTCGTACGGCTTGCCCATGAACGCGGTGATCGCGAGGGTGCTTTGAGTCAGCTCGAGGCGGCGGCGGAAGCGCTCGATTCGGATCCGCGCGCGTACCTTGACCTGGGAAGCTACTTACGGCTGTTAGCGCGCCCCGCAGAAGCTGTGGAAGTGCTCGAACAGTGCGTGGACCTCTTCGAGAACGAACGGGTCGAGTGGCCGGTGTTGATGGAACTTGGTCTCGCGTACGCAGAGGCCGGCAGTGACCGTAAGGCCATCGACATGCTGGAGGGTGTCATCGAACAGGTCACGCAGCGGGGTGCCCGCGATTTGCCTGCGGCCGCAGCGATCGCGCTGGCCAAGCTGCATGAGAAGGCGGGGAACCTTGCGCGCAGTGCGGACTTGTATCGCGCCCTGACGCAGGGAACGGACGATGGCTCCGCGATCGCAAATCACGCACTTTACCATCGCGAAGCGTCACGTCTGTTAGCCGAGCTTGGGCTTAGCGACGAAGCGCGGCGCATGGCCGAACGCGCAGCGGCACTGGAAGCAGCGCTCCCGGCCCAGACAGCGCCCGAGGCAAGCAGAGAAACCTGACCTGCTGGGTATTTTCGCTTTTGCTATGCTCCCGATGTTTGTGAAAGCGCGGACCCGGATTCTCCTGGGCCGCGACTGAAGCAGGCCTCCAAACACCATGGCAAACGCGCCCACTGGCACCACTCCGCCCGCACGCCGTGTCACTGTTCCCGCCCTGCGAGCGATGAAAACGCGTGGTGAACGGATCGCGATGATCACCGCCTACGATGCAACCTTTGCGCAGATGCTCGATGAAGCCGGCGCGGACATGCTGCTCGTTGGCGATTCGCTTGGCATGGTGATTCAAGGCCAAGACTCCACCCTACCCGTCACCGTGGACGAGGTGATTTATCACTGTCGCGCTGTGGCACGCGGCACCGGGCGTGCCTTCATCGTGGGCGACCTCCCCTTCATGAGCTGGCAGCTTTCCTTCGAGCAAGCCCTGCGCAATGCGGGCCGCTTCTTGAGCGAAGGTGGTGCGCATGCCGTGAAGCTGGAGGGCGGAATCGAAGCTGTGGACACGATCAAGAAAATCGTCACGGCTGGCATTCCCGTAGTCGCTCACGTGGGGCTGATGCCGCAAAGCATGCACGCGATGGGCGGCTTTCGTGTGCAAGGTAAGACTATCGAAACTGCCCAAGAAGTCTTGAACGACGCCCGCGCAGTGGCCGAGGCAGGCGCCTTTTGCGTCGTGCTGGAGGGCATCCCATCGGACTTGGCTGCGCGAATCACGGCCGAGCTCGACATCCCTACGATCGGCATCGGCGCTGGCGCCCAGTGCGACGGTCAGGTGCTCGTTTGCTACGACTTGCTCGGCCTCACCCCCAAGCTGCGACCTAAGTTCGTAAAGCGCTACGACGAACTTTTTGCAAAGGGTAAGGCTGCCGCCAGGCAATATTGCGAAGAAGTCAAAAGCGGCGTATTCCCCGCGGAAGAGTATGCATTTGGCAACGTCGCGACCGGTGACGACGACGCTTTGCGCGTTCATCCTGTGCAAGCACCGGGCGGATACGGGCCCAGACAGTAGACTTCGGCCGTGACCGAGATCATCGACGACCCCCATGTTTTGTTTGCGCGTTGTGAAGCCGTTCGCAAGAGCGGCCTTCGCGTTGGTTTTGTACCAACGATGGGCGCCCTGCACGATGGACACCTGTCGCTTGTGACGGCCTGCGCCGACAGAGGCGCGAACTTTCGCATCGTAAGCATCTTCGTGAACCCGCTGCAGTTTGGGCCTAGCGAGGATTTCAGCCGTTATCCACGCACGTTCGACGCGGATTTTTCGCGCTGCCAGGCGGCTGGTGTCGATGTGGTTTACGCGCCGCGTCCCGACGTGATGTACCCGGAAGGTTTTCAAACACACGTCGAAGTGACCGGCGTCACGCAACGTTTCGAGGGGGAGTTTAGACCCACGCACTTTCGCGGCGTCACCACCGTGGTCACGAAGCTGTTCATGGCGGTGGGCGCATGCACGGCAATCTTCGGCCGCAAGGACTACCAGCAGTGGAAGGCATTGGCTCGCATGACGCGCGATCTGAACCTTCCCATCGAGCTCGTAGGCGCACCCATCTTGCGCGAACCTGACGGTCTTGCGATGTCGTCGCGCAATCGCTATCTCAGCACAGAAGACCGAACGCGTGCGCTCGGCATCGTGCATGGCCTGCGCCAAGCCTTCGATGCACATGCACAAGGCGAGCAGCGCGCGGACGTACTCGCAGGCCTTTGCAAAGCCAACGTTGCACAGCTCTTCGATCGCATGGATTACGTGGAGGCTTGCGATGCCGATACGCTCGAGCCGGTGAGCGCCGCGAGCTCGCGCATGGTCTTGCTGGTGGCAGCCCACCTGGGCAATACGCGTTTGATCGACAACCTGTGTTTGGGCGAGGACGCGCGCCCTTGATGCGACCTTACGGTTCGCGCCCTAACGTCCCTCTTCGAACACGAAGGTGACCGTGGGTTTCAAGTCGTTCTCGCCGATCATGACGTCGCGCCGAGCTTTGCTTTGCGCGCCGTAACTCGCGCGTAGGCGCACGCGTCTGCCCACGGGCAACGATGAAATCGTAAGAGGCGCGCGGCCGATGGCTACGTCATCCATCCAGATTTGCGCGCCCGTAGGCGTAGATGCGATATGCAGCTCGGCCATGATCGGCTTCAGCACAGCGATGTGTTGCACGGCTCCGGGCGAAGCGCGATAAGTGGCATTCCACGCTAGAAAGCCGGGTCGGGTGACTTGAAGCTCGTAGCTGCGATTGCGCTCGAGTGCTGTCAACTTGATCGGTGTGGTGCCTGGTTGCGGCGTGCCATTAACCAACACTTGCGCCCCCGCCGGGACAGACACGATCTCGAGCGTAGGCTCAAGCTCACCCGGCCTCGTGAGTTGAAACACGATCACGCCCACCAACGCAAAGATCGCCCCAATGCCCAGCTGAAACCATGGAAAGCTCGCCCGCTGCGTACGAAACAAGCGATCGCGCGTGCCGAAATCTGGCACCAACGGCGAAGGCGGTATCGTACCGAGCGGACTCATCGATCCGGGCGGCGGCACCAGCGCGGGCGTTCCGCCCTGATTCAGCGGTGACATATGCAGCGACGCCGCTACGCCATGCGTGGCTGTTGGCCACTCTGAAGCCGGTGGCAAGTGCTGCGCGAGACTGATCGCGTGCGCCGACTGGTAGCGATCGGTGGTATCGCCATCGCCCACCTGTGCGAGCGGCGCGTCAAATGCGGCTCGGGCATGCTGCCGCGCATACTCGAGCGACAAACCACTGTCGATCAGGGTCTCGTCGCTCGCCAGATGGACTTGCAACTCGCTGCCTGTCCACAACTTGGTTGGCTCATCGGCGCCATGCTCGTGCGCGGGTGACACTTCCCCAAAGGGCCAGCCACTCACACGCCGCGGATCTGGCAGTTGCATGATCTCAGTGGGCGCCGCGCCGTCATCAACCTGATTCAAGCTAGGCCGCGACGCACGCGACGGCCGAGGCGGCGCAGGAAAGCGAGGGGCCGTAGGCAAGGACACACGAGGCATGATGGAGCCACGTACAGGCGTAGGCGCAATCGATGCAGGCGCACGTCGCAGCTTATTCGGAAGCGCTTCGTTTCGCGTCGCCATGACTTTTTCGGCAAGGTCCGGCAGGCGAAAGATCACACTGTTTTCGTTCGACACGAACTCGTCGCGCGTTAGCCGCGGTAGTCCGCCCGTGGTGTGCGCATTAGCGGCCTTTTTTGCGAGGCGAGCTTCCGCGTCCACCAAATCCACGAGATGTTGCGCAAGCCGCGCAGCGTTGAACGCGGGCGCAAACTCGTACAAGAAATCCCGCAATGCTTCGCCCATATCGAGCGCCGATTGAAAGCGCGCTTTTGGCTCGCGTTCGAGGGCTTTCATTACGATCTTGGAGAGTGCTGCTGGCACTTCCGGGCGCAGCGTATCGGGCGGCACGATCTCGGCTTCACGCACCTTACTGATCAGCTCCGGAATGGACTGCGCGTTGTAGAGCATGCGTCCGGTCAACATTTCGTACAGCACGATGCCCGTCGAGAAGATGTCGCTACGTCGGTCCATGGGATCCGCCCACGCCTGCTCCGGCGACATATAGTAATACTTACCCTTGATGATGCCGACCTCGGTGCCTTCGCCACGCAAGCTCGTCTTGGCGATGCCAAAGTCAACCAACTTGACTTCTCCCGCCTGGCTTATCAGGACGTTCTGCGGCGATACATCGCGATGCACGAGATTGAGTGCCTTGCCCGTTTGATCGCGCTTGCGATGCGCGTAATCGAGGCCGTTCAACACCTCGCTCACGATGTAACAGCACACGGCCACCGGTAGTTGCTCGCCAACCTTGGCGGCCGACTTCTGAAGGCCGTGGACGTCCATGCCCTCCACGAATTCCATCGCGATGTAATACGTACCGTCGATGCATCCGAGGTCGAACACCTGCGCGATGTTGGCGTGCGTGAGCAGCACGAGGATCTTCGCCTCGTCGATCAACATCTGCACGAAATGCGTGTCCGCCGAGAGATGCGGATGCACCAGCTTGATCGCGACCAGCTTCTCGAATCCGCCCAGCCCGCGCGTTTTCGCGACGTAGATTTCCGCCATGCCGCCTACCGCGAGGCGTCGCAACAGCGAATAGGGGCCGAAAGGGCGAGGTTGGTTCATGGCTCGCCGCAGCGCATTCCTTCTAAATCCTATAGGGTCCGTGGCATTCTGGTAAAGCAGGTCTCAGCTTGAGCCTGCATTCCGGAGCTCCAGCATGGCCGATAGCGTCCGCCCTCAGATTACAGCTGCCACCTTGCGAGAGATCGGGCTGTTTGGAGGCATCTCGGAAGAGTGTCTCACCTCCCTCGCCCAAGAGTTGCCCCAGGTTCGCGCCGAGCCCGGCAAGACCGTCGTGAGCGAAGGCGATACGAGCACCGTGATGTTCGTCGTCATCGCGGGCGAGCTAGAGGTAGTGAAGCGTGCGCTCGACGGCAGCAACGTGCGCGTCGCGATGCTCGGACCTGGCGATTGGTTTGGGGAGATGGCAGTCCTCGACGTACAACCGCGTTCCGCAAGCGTCCGTTCGGTGGCCCCGAGCCTCCTGCTCTCACTCGGGCCGGACCAGGTCGACCGCCTCCTCTACCGCCGCGACATGAAGAGCTACGCGCTCTTGCTGATGAACATCGGACGTGAGCTCAGCCGGCGCTTGCGAGTCGCCGACGGCATCCTGGCTCAGTTCTACGTCGCGGTGCACAACCAATACGGCAAGGGCGTCGGCGGCCGCTAAGCGCGCGTCAGGTAGCGCCCTTGAAGTGCTCAAGGATGATAGTGGCGGTCTCTTCGATGGCACGGCCGCTAACATCCACCGCAAACCAGCCGTGCTCTCGATAGAGACGGTGGGCGTAGTCGAGCTCCTCGCGGACGTGCTCGCGTGTGCCGTAATTCGTGCCATCGGGCATGCCCAGTTGGCGAAGGCGCGCCATGCGAATCTCAAGCAGCTGATCGATATCGAGCGACAGGCCCACTACGCGATCGGGCGGTACCTCTGCAAGCTCATCTGGAGGCGGCACACCGAGCACCAGCGGAACGTTGGCCACCTTGTAGCCGCGTCCCGCCAGATACGTAGAGAGCGGAGTCTTACTCGTTCGACTGACGCCCACGAGCACGATGTCGGCCTTGCGTAGGTTGCGAGGCTCTTTGCCATCGTCGCTCTTCACAGCGAACTCGATGGCTTCGACACGACGGAAGTACTCTTCGGACAGCGGCTGGCTGGCACTGTGTGCGCCGAGCGGTGCGTCCGAAAGGAACGTGCCGACCTTACCGATCAACGCGCCGATCACATCCACGACCTCCACGTCGTGCTGCTGCGCTTTGTCGTAGCAATACTGGCGCAGGTCGTTGCCCACCAAGGTGAACACGATCATCGCGCCTGCTTCGGCCGCCTTCATCACGATCTCGGATACAGCTTCGCGATCACGCACGCGCGTAAACAGGCGCAGCTGCACCTTGTGAGTCGGAAACTGAACCAAGGCTGCACGCACCACTCGCTCGGCCGTTTCACCGGTCGAGTCGCTCACGACGAAGATGGGTCGATCTTTCACGGGGCTTTGCGCTTGGCCTTGTGAAGCGATTAGTCGCGCTTCTTGCAGTTGGAAAGGCGACGACCCACCATTCCGTTGTAGCGGCGACGCTCCTTGGCCTTGTACTTGGCGCGCAGGCGCGAGGTCTTGTTGCGGTTGCGCTTACGATTGCGGGGCATGTGAAGGTACATGGGACTTCCTATTGTCTGTGGGAGCTATTGAACCTGGCAGGCGGTACAAGATTCGAACCTGTGACCTTCGGCTCCGGAGGCCGACGCTCTATCCAACTGAGCTAACCGCCCATCTGTGCCCGCCTGATGCCGGTGGACAGAGGGCGCGGAATTTAGTGCAGGTTCTCGGTTTTGCAAGTCGTGCGTTTCGCAGGCGAATTCGCTAGTTTGTGAGCGACTGCCGCACCACGCACTAGGCCGGCTGGCTGGGCTTTGCGGCCTGACGTAACGCCAGCGCCCTATCCTTGTGTGTCGGATGCTCGTCGAGAAAAGCTTGAAAGCTTTCGTCGCTGATCTCGACCTCGATGTCGCCTGTGACCTTGGCCTGGCAACCCAAGCGCGACGTGCTGCGAACGTCGAAGGCTTTGTCGAGAATGTCGTTCTCCTCGTCTTCGATTTCGGAGGTGTTGTCAATTCCCTTGACCACATACACATGACAAGTCGAGCAGGCACACACGCCACCGCAACGGTCGCCTTGGGGGGCACCAGCAAGCTTGGCCGCGGCCAGGATCGTCAGGCCCTTGGGGACCTCGATTTCCATGTTCTCGCGAACGAAACGTACCTTAGGCATCAGCGTCCTTCCGATCCGAGGTGGGGCTCGATCCCGCGCGCGTGGGCTGTTTCGCTTTCGAGGCCGGACAGGGCGCGGCCGGCAAGCGCCGTCTTGATGCTGCGATCCATGCGACGCCCCGCGAATTCCTTCGAAGCATGATCGAGATCTTCGATACGACGACGAATCTCATCGGCATCCTTCGCTTCGACGGCGCGCTTGAGGCGTGTGATGGCGCCTGCGATGTCGGCGCGCTCTTCGTCGTCCGTAAGCAGCGCCTTGTCAGCTTCCATGGCTTGCGTGAGCGCGGAGAGAATACGGCTCGCTTCGATCTCTTGCTCGCGCAACGAACGAAGCTTGATGTCGTCTTCGCCATGCTCGTAGGCATCGATCAACATGCGTTCGACTTCTTCGTCCGTAAGCCCGTAGCTTGGCTTCACGTCGACTACTTGATGCAGACCCGTGGTCTTTTCTTCGGCTTCGACCTTGAGCAAACCATCTGCATCGACGCGAAATGTGACGCGCAAACGCGGCAAACCGGCCGGCATCGCGGGAATGCCCTTGAGCGTAAAGCGCGCCAGCGATCGACAGTCTTCCACGAGCTCGCGTTCGCCTTGCAGCACGTGAATTTCGAAGCCGGTCTGATTGTCTGCGTACGTGGTGAACTCTTGGCCGTGTGCGCACGGGATGGCGGTATTGCGGGGCAAAATCTTCTCCACTACGCCGCCCATGGTTTCGATGCCGAGCGATAGCGGAATCACATCGAGCAATAGAACATCCGCTTTAGGTCCGTGACCTGCGAGCTGATCGGCCTGAATTGCCGCGCCCAATGCCACCACCTGATCGGGGTCGATGCTGTCGAGCGGCGTCTTACCAAATAGTTCGCTGACGTAAGAACGAACGCGCGGCACACGCGTGGAGCCACCCACAAGGATGACGCCATCAAGCTGCTCGGCAGTGAGCTTTGCATCGCGCAAGGCACGTCTACAGGCTGCCCCGGTGCGCGCCAGAAGCGGATCTACGAGCGCGTTGAGCTCCTCGCGCGTAACGCGACGCACTACAACCGAACCGTCAGGTCGTTCGATCTCGGCGTCGATCGTGTCGTTGTCAGTGAGCGCATGCTTGACGGTCTTGGCCGCCGAAATCACGTGACGCACCAAAGCGGGCCCAGCCCCCTCGCCTTCGCCGTAGCCAAGCTCGCGCAAGAACACGTGGGCCAGCGCGCGGTCCATGTCATCGCCGCCGAGCTGACTGTCGCCGCCGGTCGAGCGAACTTGGAAGACGCCATCTTCGAGCGACAGAATCGTAATATCGAACGTGCCACCACCGAGATCGTAGACCGCAAACGTGCCGTTCTGTTTCTCTTGCAGACCGTAAGCCAGCGCGGCCGCCGTGGGCTCGTTGAGCAACCGTAAGACTTCCAGCCCGGCAAGCTTGCCCGCATCTTTGGTAGCTTGACGTTGCGCGTCATCAAAATAGGCGGGCACGGTGATCACCACCCCACCTACTGCGCCCAGCTCGTCTTCGGCTTGCTCGCGCAAAAATGCCAGGATTTCAGCACTCACTTCGACGGGTGTCACCACGCGCTTGGGGCGGACATCGAACTTGACCACCGGCCCCACGTCCGTTGCAAAACGGTAAGGTCCGAGGCGACGAGTCTCGGCGTCATCGGCACCACGGCCCATGAAGCGCTTGACGCTCACGACCGTGTCTTGCGGATGCTCTTCCGCCAGTGCCATAGCTTCTTTGCCCACGAGCACGCGACCGTCGGCGCAGTAGTGAACGACCGAAGGTACCAGCGCATCCTCGTCGCAATCACGCAAGGCCACAGGCGTTCCATCGGCCGTCACGCGGGCGATCAGGCTGTTGGTCGTGCCGAGATCGATGCCGATGGGCGTTGCTACGGTCTGAGGGTCGTGAATCTGCAAGAGCGCCATACTTACTCCAGCGTCTCTTCTTCGAGCGCGTCGACTTCGTCTTGAAAGCGCCGGTAGTAGCGCAGGCGCGATAGGTCTGCTTCGGCCTTTTCTAACACGGCCGGAGTATTGCTATCCGCCAGGCTCTCGAGCGCCGACTTGAGCGCGGCGAGTGCAGTCTGCTCGCGCGTGCGTACTTCTGCGGAGAGCGTGCGTGCGCGTGCGATATCGCGATCGGCGCGCGCATCACCGAGTGACTCACGCAACTCCATCACTTCCATCAACAGCTCAGGATTTTGTGCGCCGCGCTTGTCTTCAGGCACGCCACCAAAGCGTGCCACGAGCGCTTCGGCACGCTTGAGATCGTCTTTGAGCGCACGGTAAGCCTCATTGACAGTCACCGCATGAGACAAGCTCGCCCGACGTTCACTGGCCGAGGCCTGCGCATACTTGTCGGGGTGCAGCGTCTTTTGCAGGTCGCGATAGCGCTGCTCGATCTCAGTAAGGTCGAGATCGAAGCGCGGCGGCAGACCCAGTGTGTCGAACGGATCCATGGCCCCACTTCACAAGCTCAGACGGTGAACGATTCGCCGCAACCGCAGCCGGCCTTCTCGTTGGGATTGCGGAACTTGAAGCCGTGCTGCATCAGCTTGACCTCGTAGTCGAGGACCGAGCCACGCAAATAAATGAGGCTCTTTGGATCGACGATGATCTTCACGCCATCGAAGTCGAACACGTGATCGCGACCGCGAATTTTGTCCGCAAACTCGATCACGTACGATACGCCAGAACAGCCGCCGCCTTTGACGCCTAGGCGCAGGCCTTCGGTCGGAAGACCCCGACGCTCGATCGACTTGCGGGCCATCTCGATAGCCTTGGGCGTCAGGCGAATCTCAGCGCCTTCGCTCACGCCAGCGGGCGCACGAGCATCGATGTTCGCGGTCGGATCATTCGACTGGGCTGCGGCTGTCTGCATGATTCCTCTTCACTACTCAGCTTGCGTGTCTGCGTGTGCCGATGCGGATTTGTCCGCGGCTGCGCTGCGGCTTTGTGCCTGCTTCTTGCGGAAGTCAGTGATGGCGCTTTTGATCGCGTCTTCTGCCAAGACCGAGCAGTGAATCTTCACCGGCGGCAGGTTCAGCTCTTCCACGATTTGCGTGTTCTTGAGCTGCATGGCTTCGTCGAGGGTCTTACCCTTCACCCACTCGGTGACGAGGGACGAAGAGGCGATGGCGCTGCCGCAACCGAAGGTCTTGAACTTCGCGTCCTCGACGACCTCCGTCTCGGGGTTGATGCGAAGCTGAAGGCGCATCACGTCGCCGCAGGCCGGTGCACCCACAAGACCGGTGCCGACGTTGGAGTCGTCCTTGTCCAGGGTGCCCACATTGCGGGGCTTTTCGTAATGGTCAATGACCTTGTCTGAATATGCCATGACATCCTCACACTCGCTCTCGCACGAGAGAGCGACAAACGCCTAATGTGCTTCCCATTGGATCGACTTGAGGTCGATGCCTTCTTTGTGCATTTCGTAGAGCGGCGACATGTCACGCAGTCGCTTCACGGAATCGATAACCAGAGTGGCAACGTAATCAATTTCTTCTTCGGTGTTGAACTTGCCGATGCCGAAACGAATCGACGAATGCGCAAGCTCCTCTTCCACGCCCATGGCGCGCAATACGTAGCTCGGCTCGAGGCTTGCGCTGGTGCATGCGCTGCCGGATGACACCGCCACATCACGAATCGCCATCATCATGGCCTCGCCCTCTACGAACGAGAACGACACGTTGAGGTTGCCGGCCAGACGGTAAGGATCGTCTGCGCCGTTGAGGTGTACTTCGTCGAGCGCCGCCCACAGCTTCTGACGCAAGCGCTGACGCAATCCAAAGATGCGCGTGGCATCGGTCTGCCATTCGCGAATCGAAATCTCCGCAGCTTTTCCAAAGCCAACGATGCCCGGTACGTTGAGCGTGCCTGAGCGCATGCCGCGTTCGTGACCGCCGCCATCCATTTGAGCGACGAGACGCACGCGTGGCTTCTGGCGCCTTACGTAGAGCGCGCCGACACCCTTGGGCCCGTACATCTTATGCGCGGAAATGCTGGCGAGATCGATGTTCATCGCTTCGACATCAAAGGCGCATTTGCCCACGCCTTGCACGGCATCGCAGTGCAAAAGCACGCCATTTTCGCGGGTGATTTTGCCGATTTCAGCCATCGGCTGCACCGAGCCAACTTCGTTGTTCGCAAGCATCAGCGAAACGAGAATCGTCTTGTCCGTGATGGCCGCAGCAACTTGCTCAGGACGAATCAAACCATCCGTAGCGACATCGAGATACGTGACCTGAAAGCCCTGCTTCTCTAGGCGCTTGCACGTGTCGAGCACGGCTTTGTGTTCCGTGCGCGCCGTGATGATGTGATTGCCCTTATCGGCGTAAAACTCGGCCACGCCCTTGATCGCGAGGTTATTGCTCTCGGTCGCACCCGAGGTAATCACGATTTCTTTTTCGCTCTTGGCGCCGATCAGCGAGGCGATTTGCTCGCGTGCGTACTCAACCGCTTCTTCGGCCTTCCAACCGAACGAATGGTTGCGGCTCGCGGCGTTGCCGAAGTCGTGCGTGAAGAACGGAATCATGGCTTCGACTACGCGCGGATCGACCGGAGTCGTTGCGTGGTTGTCCATGTAGATCGGAAGCTTGACGGCCATGACTGCTGTGCCTTTCGAAATCGTTCAGTGCACGCGAAAGCCCGCGACGAGGTCGGGCGTGCGGTGATCGCATTGGTGACGCGCACACACGTTGCACGCGCTCAGAAGCTCTTCGGTCTCGCAGGTGTTGCAGGTTTCGAGGTAACTCAGGCTGGCATCGAGCTCGCCCTCTAGGGCGGTCAGTCGGCGCAGCTGCTCGCGCGTTTCTTCGAGCTTTTCGCGAAACAGGCCTTTGACGCGTGTCATCGCATCGGGCGCCGAACGGCTATGGTCAACGTCATTGACGATTTGCTTGATATCAGCGAGCGAAAAGCCCATCTGCTGCAGCTTGTCGATCCAGCGCACGCGCAGCTCAGATTCGCGGTTGTACAAGCGATAGCCGCCCGTGGAGCGCTGAGCAGGCGACAGCAGCTTGTGCTCTTCGTACAAATGGAGAGCGCGCACGGTCTTACCTGTGCGCTTGGCGAGATCACCGACCCGCATATTGGTTTCGAGCGCAGGCGACGCACGGTCCGTGGTGTCGACTGCATGGGCCGATGGTCCAGTTCCTGTCTGTGGCTCGCGCTCGCGGCTGCGATCCGCGTGCCGGTCAGACGAGGGGTGAGACTCTTTGTGGAGTGGCAAGTGGATGGCCATGGCGTTCTCGTACCCTAACCCTAACGCATGCGTAAGAGTTAGTCAGCGGTAGGTCTTTTATCTCGATTCCGCGCCCTGTCAATGGCGGGCGCCGACGGATTGCGTGGCGCCCGCCGAATGGGCAGCTTCAAGACATCGATTTTATTGGATGTTTATCTGGCTCGTTCAGTGCTTTGGCGCCGACATGGAATGCCTATGTGCGTTGGGCGTGGGTTGGCTCACGGGCTTGATTTGGAGTCCTAGTCACCCAGCGGGGCCTGCGTGGCTGTTGAGCGCCGGGCTCGTGGCAGCCCTTTCCCTACGGGTGCGTATCAGGGCGCTGCAGTGGGTGGCGCTCGCGATCAGTGGCGCGGTTCTCTCGGCCGGAGGGCTCCCGAGCTTGGAGCTGGGGCACACGCCGCGTGGCGGCACTGCGCGCATTGCGGTCGAGGTCGTGCGCACGGCTTGTGGCATTCGAAGCTGTTGGGCGGAAGCGACGCTACGCAGCTGCGCCGATGTGGACCCGGATTCGTGCGTCGCACCGGGCACGCGCATCGCTGTTTCGTCGCGCGAGGAGCTGCCGGTGGGCGCGCGGTTGTTGTTGCTGGCGCGCGTTCGCGCCGTCTTACCGTTTCGAAATCCGATGCCCGCATGGGCGTGGCCTTGGCGCGGCGTAGGTGCAACCGCCGTCGTGGCGGAGGGTGTGGCACCGCGCGTAGAACGCGCCGCATGGCTCGGCGAAACGCTGGCTTACGGCCGCATGAAAGTGCGCGCTGCATTCAACGACACGTTGGCGCCGCCGCACAACGGCATTGCGCGAGCCTTACTATTGGGCGAAGGCAACGCAGTCGATGCGGACTTGAACGATGCGATTCGCGCCTCGGGCGTATCGCACATCCTCGCGGTGTCGGGCATGCATGTGACGGTGTTGGCCGGCGCGCTCGTGTGGCTGGTGCGCGTGCTTTGGCTACGTTCGCCGCTCGCCTTGTGGTTTGAAGCGCGACGTGCCGCTTCTGCATTGGGCGTGGTGCTCGCTCCACTGGTGGCAGCTTTTGCGGGCGGCGCGCCGAGTGCGTGGCGGGCCGCGTTCATGAGCACGTTGAGCTTCGGCGTCGTCGCGCTGGGCCGGCGGCCGCAAATGCTGGCCGTGTGCGCGGCCTCCACGCTGATCGGCATGTGGATCGAGCCGCACGATGCGTTGCACCCAGGCTTCGTATTGTCCGTGCTCGCCACGTCTTCCTTGCTGACACTTACGAATGCAGGCCAAGGCTGGGTCGGCACGCTCAAGGAAAGCGCACGCACTTGGCTTGCGACGGCGCCGTTTCTAACCATCACCTTCGGCACGATCCAGGTCGTCAGCGTAGGCGCCAATGTGTTGCTCGCACCGGTGGGCGCGGCGTTGATTCCGCTTGTGGTCGTGCACTGCTTCATCGCGCTTTGGTTCCCGATGCTCCATCGAGTGGGCGCAACGTTCTTTGAGATGGCCAGCGGCGCCTTCGTGGTAGCCGCCAAGCTTGCGAGCGATCTCGATCCCCACTGGGTGCTGCCAGGTCCTACGCCGTTGCAAGCCGTGTGTTTGGCGTTGATGGCGGGCGCTTGGCTTACGCGCATCAGCCTGCGCACGCGCGTGGTCGCAAGCATCTTACTATTGGCGCTGGGCACGGGCGACGAGTGGCGTTTGCGTCATCCCCTGCAAGATGGTCAAGCACGGTTCACTTTTGTCGATGTTGGCCAAGGCGATGCGACGCTGATCGAGACAGCAAGCGGGCAGCACGCACTGATCGACGCAGGCGGTGCCATTCTTGGTGGACCCGACCCAGGAGCGCGCGCGGTGTTGCCGCTGCTCAAGTCGCTGCGCATCGATACGTTAGACGTGGTGATGCTGAGTCACCCGCACCCGGATCATTACGGTGGGCTCGAAGCGGTGCTGACGCAGGTCCACGTGCGTGAGCTTTGGGATACGGGCCAAGCTTGTGCGGAGGATCCATCGGGCGAGGCTTGCAAGCTGCTCGAGCGCGCGCGCAAACGTGGCTCCCGGGTCATCGGCCCACGCGAGCTATGCGGGAAACCTCGACCGCTGGGGCCACTCAGGCTGCGTGTGTTCGCACCCTGCCCTGTGTTCGACGAAGGATTTGGCGCCAATGACAACTCGTTCGTCATGCGCATCGAGCACGGCAAGCGCAGCGTGCTGATGACCGGCGATGCCGAGCACGAAGCGGAAGCGCAGCTCGTGCGTGATCCGCACTGGCTTCGCGCCGACATCTTGAAGGTGGGGCATCACGGGTCGAAGAGCTCGACGACCGCGCCGTTTCTCAAAGCCGTAAACCCGTGGCTCGCCGTGATCAGCTGCGGACGGGGCAATCGCTTCGGGCATCCGCATGCGGACGTAGGCACGCGCCTGAGCGCCACCATCGCCCATACCTTACGGTTGGATCAAGTGGGCGGCGTGCGCGTCTTGAGCGACGGCCAGCACCTTACTGTCGATGCCTACGACGAAAGCGTGGCCCTGCGGCGTTGAGTCGAGCGCATTTCTCAACGCGCGAGCGGGCGCACGAACACCAGGGTGGCGCCTGCGAGTGCGCTGAGCAGCAGCACCGCACCAGCTAGCTTGAGCGCGCCGAGCGGCGCATCATCGCCATTGGCCGCACGACGTAAACGACCTGTTAGGACGCCCGAAAACGCGATCGCTACCAGCCCAACCGTAAGCTTCATGTGCATCCACGGTTGCTTGGCGTACAGGTCCGACCAGTGCGGCACGAGCAGCCAAAGACCACCGACCAGACCCGCAAGCATGCCGGGCGTCACGATATAGACGGTAATCGTGCGTAGTGCCTTGGCCGCGGCGGCGCGCGACGCTTTGGACTCGCTGGCCATCAACAACATGGTGAATGCGCATGCCACGCCGCCACCGAGCCAGAAGATGTTGCCAATCACGTGCAGAATGCGGGCAATCAACATATTGGAAACCCCTTAGGCCAATGACTTTTCGTAGATGCGGTAGCGCTTGTAGACCTGGCCACCCATCATCTTGATGCCGAGATTGACCGGACGGTTGTCTTCCAACGTCCAGCCGAGCTCGCCCCATTCGTAGCCCACGCGACTGCCGCGTTGGGCCATCTCGACGTAAAGCGCAGCCGACAAACCGCCGTAGCGCTTCTTGTTGCGAAACTCCTTTTTGATGCCGAGCAGTATCAGGCGCGCGCTCTTGGGTCGCTTTACTTTCAAGCGGTAGATGAGCTTGGGTATGCCAAAGGGTAAGAGTCGGCCGCGCAAGTCGTGGCTGGCTTCGCTCAGGTTTGGCAATGCGAGCGCGATCGCTGCCGGACGACCATCGATCTCGGCAATCATGGCGATGTTTTCATCAAGAATGAGCCTAAGATCATCGCCCATCTTGTGCACTTCGGCGTCGGTCATCGGCACGAAGTGGAAGTTGTCGTGCCAAGCATCGTTGAATACGTCCATCAAGATGCGCACGTCTTCTTGCGCCTTTGAACGTCTGAAAGCGCGAATGTGAACCTCGGGCATGTTCTTGAGCTCGGCGTGCGCTGCGATCGCGCGCTTTGGGATGTCGCCGACCACGTACTTCCAGCCGAAGAGGTCCTTACACTTGGCAAGGCCAGCAGCTTGCGCCACCGCATCCTGATAGGCCCGATGGTAAGGCATCATGAACATGGGCGCCTCTGCCTGGCCTTCGATCAAAGTGCCGCATTCTTCGTTGATCGACAGCGAAAATGGGCCGCGCATGATCTTCATGCCGCGCGCTTTAAGCCAAGAAGCAGCTGCATCGACCAGCGCCTTGCCCACGCGCGGATCGTTAATCGTGTCGAAATAGCCGAATAACCCGCAATAGTCGCCGTGGCGCGCCAAATGCTCGCGATCGATCTGGGCCGAGATGCGACCTGCGATCTTACCGTCTTTGTAGGCGGTGAACAGCGTCGCTTCGGCGTGTTGAAAGAACGGATTCTTGCTGGGCGTAAGTTTGTCGCGCTGCTCCATGAAGAGCGGCATCACAAAGCCCGGGTCGCCCTCATATAAGACCTCGGGCACCCGCATGAAGGCGTCGAGGTCGTGGCCAGGCCGATGTTCGCGAATCTGTATGGACATGTTCTATCTCGCTCCACTTCTCGAACGCATACGGCACAGATCAGGGGTGGCTCCCCATTAGAAAGGAAGCCGGGGTCAAACGTCGGCGCTGGGGCCAACCATGCGCTCGGGGCGCACTTCGGCGTCGAACTCTTCGCCCGTCAGCAACTTGAGCTCGATGGCCGCTTCGCGCAGCGTGCTGCCAGTCTTGTGTGCGTGCTTGGCAAGCTTGGCGGCGTTGTCGTAGCCGATCTTACGGTTGAGCGCGGTCACGAGCATGAGCGAGCCCTTGAGGTTACGGTCGATCACTTCGCGATTGGGCTCGATGCCGTAGGCGCAGTTATCGTTGAAGCTCTCGCTGCCGTCGGCCAGCAAGCGAATCGACTGCAGCATGTTGTAGGCGAGCACGGGCTTGAACACGTTCAGCTCGAAGTTGCCCTGGCTTGCGGCAAACGTAATGGTCGCATTGTTGCCGAACACCTGCACGGCCACCATGGTCAATGCTTCGCTCTGCGTGGGGTTGACCTTACCAGGCATGATGGAGCTGCCAGGCTCGTTCTCAGGAATGGTAAGCTCGCCGATGCCGCAGCGCGGACCGGACGCGAGCCAACGCACGTCGTTCGCCATTTTCATCAGCGCCGCTGCCAGCTGACTCAGCGCACCACTCGTCGCCACAAAGCTGTCGTGTCCGCCGAGCGCCGCAAACTTGTTGGGCGCCGAGATGAACTTACGCTTGCTGATCTGGCTGATCTTTTCGGCCGCCAAATCCGCGTATTTGGGATGGGAGTTGAGGCCGGTGCCAACGGCGGTACCGCCCACGGCCAGCTCCTTGAGCTGAGGCAACGTAAGCTCGATGGATTTGAGCGCGTTGTCGATCTGCGCGACCCAACCGCTCATCTCCTGCCCGAGCGTGACAGGCGTTGCGTCTTGTAAGTGCGTGCGACCGATCTTGATGATGTCTGCGTAGCCCTTGGCCTTACCATCCAAAGTGTCGCGTAGCTTCTTCACGCGCGGCACGAGGTAATCTTCGATTTGCTCGACCACGGCGATGTGCATGGCCGTGGGGTACGTGTCGTTCGACGACTGCGACATGTTGACGTGATCGTTCGGGTGCACGGGCTTCTTCGAGCCCATTTCGCCGCCGGCCATTTCGATGGCACGGTTCGAGATCACTTCGTTCACGTTCATGTTGCTCTGCGTGCCCGAGCCGGTCTGCCACACGACCAACGGGAAGTGCTCGCCGAGTTTGCCGCTGATCACTTCGTCCGCAGCTTTTGCAATCAGCTCGTTGACCTTGCCGTCGAGCAAACCGAGCTCGTTGTTGGCTTGCGCTGCGGCTTTTTTCAGGATGCCGAAGGCGCGGATCACTTCGCGCGGCATCTTTTCTTCGCCGATCTTGAAGTTCTGCAGCGAACGCTGGGTCTGCGCGCCCCAGTATTTCTCGGCGGACACCTCGATCTTGCCCATCGAGTCCGTTTCGATTCGTGCGGCCATGGCAAAGCTCTCCTGTTAGATGCGGGCAGTACGGGCGTAGCGGCCGATGCGTAGCACAAACGATGGGTTTTCGCGCCCGTTCCCTGGATGGTGTATCTGTTCGCGATGCTGCGCGCTCTGCTGCCCTGGGTTGTGTTGTGGATGATCTCTTTCGTGACGGCTACGGCGGGCGCTCAAGCGGCCAAGCCCGAAGGCGCCCATGAAAAACTGCGTTCGCGCCTGTCCGCGCTGATGGCGCATCGACCGGCGACCGTGCCCTCCGGAACGTTGACCAGTATCACCCACGTGCTCGACGTGGCCGAACGCATAGACGACGACTTTCCATCGCAATCAGTGGAGTGGACCGGCCGCGTGTCGCGCTATCTCGATCTCGCCGAGCAAGGCAAAGACCCCTACCCGCTCGAGCGGGGCAAGATAGTAAGCCGCGGCTACAGCTCGCCGATTTCACGCCGGGTACAGGGCTATACGGTTTACGTGCCGCCCGATTACACGCCCGAGAAGTCCTATCCGCTGATGATCGTGCTTCATGGCGGCTCCTCCAACGGCAACCTGTTTCTGGGCGTCGTGCTCGGCAACAACATGAATTGGAAAGAGTACGACATCCATCTCTGGGACAACTACCAGCCCCGTTACTCGCCCG
>JBKJIA010000502.1:0-6870 GCA_046598735.1 Polyangiales bacterium | reverse complement strand
CGATGGCGTCCACCCAGGCCTGTTTCCCCTCGGGGCGGTCGAGCGAGACGCTGAACACCTCGAACCCCTTTTCCCGGTATTTCTTATAAGTTTCCACTACCCGCGGATTATCCCGGCGACAGGGGCCGCACCAGCTGGCCCAGAAGTCGAGCAGCACGACCTCGTTGCGCAAGTCCGTAAGGCGCACGCGGTCGCCGCTCTTGGCACCTTCGCCCATGGCGATGGCTAGGGTGAAATCGGGCGCGGGCTCGCCAATCAAGGGCGAGCCACCGAGCAAGGGACGAAACAAGGCGAGTGCCCACGCCAAGAGCACGGCGCCCGCGACGACTGAAAGGATGAGCCGGCGCCGCGTCATGATCGTCCGCTCGCGCTGCGTTGCGCGCCCAATGGTAAGGTGATGCGAAAGCAGGCCCCGCCTTCCGGCGCACGCAGGCAGCTGATTTCGCCGCCGTGCTCAAGGACAATCTTCTTGACGATCGCCAGGCCGAGGCCCGTTCCTTCGGCCTTGGTCGTATAGTAAGGGTCGAACACGCGATCGTGCATGTCGTCAGGGACGCCGGGGCCGTTGTCGCGTACTTCGAGCCAGGCGCATGTGCCCACCGAGCGCGCTTGCACGGTGACGAGGCCCGAGCTGCTTTCACTGCCACGAATGGCTTGCATCGCGTTGCGCACCAGGTTGTCGAGGCAGCGCTTTAGCAACATGGCGTCGATCATGACGGGTAAGGCGCCGCCTGCGATCATGGTGCGTAGCTCGACCTCGATGGCATCGTCGCCGTCGTCGGCGCGGAATGACGTATCCATGGCTTCGCGCACGAATACGCCCAGGTCGGCGGAGGCTAGATGGGCTTCCGGTAAGCGGGCAAATTCGCTGAATTCCCCGACTAAACGCCGCAATGTCGCGATCTCTTCTTCGACGATGGCGCGCGTGTCTTCAAGGGCGCGGCGAAAGCGCGGATCGTCGCCGGGATAGGAGCGATGGATCTCTTGCACCGCCAGCTGGATGGGCGTGAGCGGATTTTTGATCTCGTGCGCGAGCCTGCGTGCGAACTCCTGCCAGGCGCTGATGCGCGACAGGTATTCGATGCGTTCGCGCGAATCGCGCATGTCCTTGACCATGGTGTTGAACGCGCGCGTGAGGTCACCTACTTCGTCGCGATCATCGTCTGGCACATGGACCGTAAGGTCGCCTGCGCCAACTTTGGCCGTGGCGTCGGCGAGCTGCGAGACGCGCTTGGTCACGCGTCGTGCCAGCGAGATCCCGATGCCCATGGCGACCACGATCACACTCACCAGCAGCGCGATGTACGAGGCCAGATAAAAGCTCAAGAACTTGTCTGCACCGCGTTCGAGCGCTCGGTACACTTCGATGAGCTCGCCGGCTTTCTGGTAGTCGCCAAACTCGCGGGCGGGCGCGCCGATGTTCACCCGCAAGCGCAGGCTGGGCGCGCGCGAAAGCGGTTCCTCAAGCGCCAGCATGCGCAACGGCTCCGCGGGTTTTCCCTCTCGGCTGCGGCTGGCGATGACCTGTGCGCCGCGCAGCAAATCGAGACGTTCCACATTGTCATAGCGCTCGATCAATGCGGACAGAGTGGCTGCTACCCGTTCAGTGAGCGCGCGTTCGTCCAGGGCGCGTTCGTTGGGGCTCCCTTCGCCTGCGGGCTCGGGCACGACTGCGAGATTGAGTGCGACATCGTGGGCTGCGGCGCGCGCCGTACGTTGCGCATCCTTGCGCATGGCCACGAAGTGGTCTTGGTACAACACGAGGCCGGCTTCGAGTTGCTCGCGTACCTGCGGTCTCACGCCAACAGCGTAAGCTTCGCGTAGGGCGGTGCGCCCCAGCACGAGTGCGCCCACGAGCGGCATGATCGCCACGGCGGCGATCGCAGCGACGATCTTACGCTCGAAGCGTCCCGCGGCCATGTCAGGGAATCTCGATGTTCTGGGAGCGCAGACGCAGCGTGCGCTCGGCCGTACCGATGCGATCGTTCACGAACAGGCTGACGAATGAGCCGAAAAACGAGCGACTCTCCAAGTTGTACTCACCGCGTGGGCGCGACAACCAACGGCGAATCCGCGCAATCGTGGAGCTCGACAGCGGGTTGAGCTCGACCAAACTCGCGATCCGTAAGGTTTGTTTTCCTTCGAAGTCCCGCGCTTCGCCGAGCGGTTGATTGCGCAAAACCAAACACAGCTCGAGCACTTCGGCGCGCGTCGCAAGCGTATGGTTACGCACCAGGCCGCCCACGGCTTCGTGCTCTACGCGATAGGCCGCTTGCCACAGGTCGAACACGATTTTGCAATGTACCGCCGACACCGCCACGGGCTCGGCGCGCCGCGCTAAGTAAGCAAAGTGCTGCACGACAATGCGTTGCGGTAGGCCGCTGTCGAGCTTGCGTTCGACCTCGCGATTGACCAGATCGCGCGCCGAGTAATAGAGATGGGGCACGCCAAAGCGGAAGACCACGCCCATGTTGCGTGTCTGAACCGCGGCGTGTGCCAACGCCACGGCGCTCACGAACGCGCTTGCCAGCACGAGCCAACGCAATAAGGACGCGCGCTTGCGCTCGATCAGCACCTCTCGCTTCATTGCACTGGCAACCAAGCGAGCTTGGCAAAGCCCAGTTGAAATACGCCCGCGTGCGTATCGAGACGCACGCCGACGTCCACTGTCAGATCGATGGGCAAGCGTGCGATGCCTTCATAGCCCGGGATCGCAAAGCGAAGATCTGCGGGGTCTGCAAGACCGTAAAGTCCGATCAGACCGAAGACATCGCCGCCCTTCAAGAAACCGCGTCGACCGCGGGCAAACGGCCATGAGTATTCGAAGTCGACGCGCGCAGCCAGCTCTTCTTGGCGCACTTGCGCGACGGCCGTGCCGCACGAATCGTCAAAAGCGCGGCCGCATTGCATCACGCCGAACAAGTTGGGTGCGGGTCGATGGTCGAGGTTCAGGCCGAGGATGCGCGCCGGCTGGAGATCCGTCAGATCAGACGCGAAGAAATTGTAGAAAAAGGGCGCATTTCCAAAGACAGCGCCGCCATAGAGACCGGTACGGACCACGTGGCCCCACGGTAAGGTATGCCATTGTTGCAGGTTCGTTTGCAGGCGCACGAAGTCGTAGTCGCTGGCGATGAGACCGCTTGCGAGATCGCCCGTGAATGATGCGAACGTGCCCCGTGAGGGAAACACCGCGCTGTCGCGCTTGTCGTAGTTGAGGCCCAGAGTGACCATGGACACGAGGCTGTCCTTGGGCTCAATCGCGAAATCGATGGGACGTACGCGGCGCGTGCTGTCGCCCCGGCCGCGCACTTCGCTGGCAGCAACGGGCAAACCGCGCCTGGGTACGAAGACGAAGTCGCCGTGCCACTCGAGCGAAAGGCGCGTGAACGAGCCCACGTCGCGTGCGGTGCCCAAGCCGAGCCCCGCGCGCCAATAATCGACGACGGCGACCTGCGGCGAGATTTCGCACTCCTTTACGTTTTCTTTGTCGCCCGCCGGACACTCCACCGACACGAGCACTTCCTGGTTCTTCTCGTTGTCGCCGCCGAAGTATTCCTGACCATTCGTGAACAGCGTGCGCGCCGAGAGCGACCAGCGCGAAGCTCGCACCACCGGATCAAAGTAGTTGAGCGCGATGCCTTGTTGGTCCGGTGACACCAGCACAAGACCTCCTAGGGTCTTGCCCGTGCCAAGAAAATTGGTTTCGGCCACTCCGAGGCCTAAGTAAGGTTCGGGCTTACGACCGGGCGGCGCATCCTTACCTTCTTTGGCGTCGACGCTTGCAACCGACCAGCCGACGCCAGCGGCGAGCTGTTGGAACACTAACGTGCGGCGCTCTTCGACGTCGATCACGAGCACAACCCAGCCGGGCTTTTTGCCGCGCGAAAGCGAGAGATCTACGCGGTCAAACCAGCCCGTACCGAGCAACCGATAGCGTAAGGCTTCTATCTCGGGATCATTCACGTCGAAGGCGACCCCCGTTTCGAGCGGAACGAAGCTTTTGATCGAGTGCGTACTGGTCTTCTGTTGACCGCGCACCTGAACGCCTTCGAGCAGGTATTTGATCTCGCCGGGTGTCGCGCTCTCTAAGCCGACCGCATCGGGCGAAACGGACAGCTCCGGGGCCGGGCGCGCGATTTCAGGTTCGGGTTCGATCTCTACTGCGGGCTCGGGGGCTTGCGCATCTGCACGTGCTGGTGCGGCCGCAGCCGGAGGCGCCGGGTCTTGTGCGGCGGCGGGGCAAACGGCAATTACGTGCAGCATCGACACGCTCAGCACGAGCAGTGCCGCGCTGAATCGCGAAAGCTCAGGGCGGCGGCCGCCCTCGGCCATCAACGTCCTCCGAGCGGGCCCAACTAGTTGAGCACGATCAGCGCAAGGATCGCGAGCACACCCGTAACCGCCACCCAGCCGACGGTGCCGAGTAAGGTCGTTTGTGGTTCGGAGTCATGCTTGGGCGAGGGCGCGCTCATGGCCGCAAGGCTTCCCTCGGGCTCACAGGTTGTCAACCCGCAAGTGAAGCGAGCTCGGGCGCAGGCGCGGCCCAGTGACGTGCCGCGCGAGGGGGCGAACGCGAGGGATGTTGTGGGGGTGGCCCGTGATATCGCGCTAGCCGGTGGGGATGCTCGGGTGGCGGCGGGGGCGGATGCTCAAGGATGTATACCGTCGTGCGGGCAGCGCCTGCGCCCGAGCACGCTTCACTTGCGGGTCTCCGTGGGTATTTTTTACGGAATCGACCGTAGGTCGGATGGCCGTGGTTGGTCGGTCGACTTCGCTTTGCTCGTCGCGGATATCGTTCGGTCGACTTCGCTTCGCTCGTCGCAGCTCTCCTCCCTTCTCCCACAGGCGTGGGAGAAGGGCCGGGGATGAGGGCGCCCCTACCGTTTATCGAACGTCATCTTACCGTCCAGCTCGGACACTTGAATCATGTCGCCTGCTGCGAAGTGTCCGGAGAGGATCTCTTGGGCCAAGGGGTTCTCTAGGTATTGCTGGATTGAACGCTTGAGTGGGCGTGCGCCAAACGTTGGATCGAAGCCTATGTTGCCTAGGAAATCCTTGGCGCCTTCGGAGATGGTAAGGCCGATTTCACGCTTGGCTAGGCGTGCTGCGAAGCGCTGCAGTTGGATGTCGACGATCGAGCGCACTTCACTGCGATCGAGGCGATGGAAGATTACGGTTTCATCGAGGCGGTTGAGGAACTCGGGGCGGAACGCCTTGCGCAGCTCGTTCATCACGGCTTCGCGGATTTCGCGATCGTCGCCTGCGCTGAGCAGATGTTGGGAGCCTATGTTCGACGTCAAGATGATCACGGTGTTCTTGAAGTCGACCGTGCGGCCCTGACCATCCGTCAATCTTCCGTCATCGAGTACTTGCAGGAGTACGTTCCAGACATCGGGATGGGCCTTTTCGATTTCGTCGAACAAGACCACGCTGTACGGTCGGCGGCGTACGGGCTCTGTCAGCTGACCGCCTTCTTCGTAGCCTACGTAGCCGGGCGGTGCGCCGATCAAGCGGGCAACTGCATGCTTCTCCATGTACTCGCTCATATCGATGCGAATCATGGCTTTTTCCTCGTCGAACAAGAATTCGGCGAGGGCCTTCGCTAGCTCCGTCTTGCCTACGCCGGTCGGACCTAGGAACAAGAAGGAGCCGATCGGACGACTCTCTTCGCCTAGTCCTGCGCGTGAGCGCCGCACAGCGTTCGATACTGCAGTCACGGCTTCACGTTGACCTATCACGCGTGCACCCAGGCGCGTTTCCATCTGCAAGAGCTTGTCGCGTTCCCCCTCCAGCATCTTACTGATCGGCACGCCCGTCCATTTGGAGACCACGCGGGCGATGTCCTCGTCGGTGACCTCCTCTTTCAAGAAGCTTTGCGTTGCCTGCACATCTGCAAGCTGCTGCTGCAGGGCTTCGATCTGTTTTTCTGATGCCGGGATTTCTCCGTAACGCAGGCGCGCAGCCACTTCGAGATCGCTGACGCGTTGTGCGCGCTCTAGATCGAGGCGCAACTCTTCCACATGTTCCCGCACCGTGCGCAGCTGCGTGATGACGTCTTTCTCCTTCAGCCACTGCGCACGCATGCCGCTCTTTTTTTCGTTCAGCTCCGAGAGCTCGACTTCGAGCTCAGTCAGACGCTTTTGACTGGCGCTGTCTTTCTCTTTCTTGAGCGCCTGACGCTCGATCTCGAGCTGCATCACGCGCCGCTCGACTTTGTCGATCTCTTGCGGCGTGGAGTCGATCTCCATCTTCATGCGCGACGCTGCTTCGTCGACAAGGTCGATGGCTTTGTCCGGCAAAAAACGATCGGTGATGTAGCGATGCGAGAGCGTTGCGGCGGCCACGATCGCCGCATCCTGAATGCGAATGCCGTGGTGGACTTCGTAGCGCTCTTTCAAGCCGCGCAGGATTCCGATCGTATCCTCTACGCTGGGCTCGCCCGCGAACACCGGTTGAAAACGTCGCGCCAAAGCGGCGTCTTTTTCGATGTGTTTGCGATACTCGGCCAAGGTCGTGGCGCCGATGCAGCGCAGCTCGCCGCGTGCCAGCGCAGGTTTGAGCATGTTGCTTGCGTCCATGGCGCCTTCGCTCGCGCCCGCGCCTACCAAGGTGTGCAGCTCGTCGATGAAGAGAATCACACCGCCTTGCGCATCTTCGATCTCTTTGATCACGGCCTTGAGTCGCTCTTCAAATTCACCGCGATATTTGGCACCTGCCAGCATCGCGCCCAGGTCGAGCGACAACAGACGCTTGTTCTTCAAACCCTCAGGTACGTCGCCCGAGGCGATGCGATGACCGAGACCTTCCACGATCGCCGTCTTGCCCACGCCGGGCTCGCCGATCAGCACCGGGTTGTTCTTGGTGCGCCGC
>JBKJIA010000424.1:0-10752 GCA_046598735.1 Polyangiales bacterium | reverse complement strand
GCAGGATGCAGTAACTGTCTTCGTTGTGCTCACGTTGGAGCCCAACATCTGATAGGCCTGCCGCTACGATGTGCATGGACTCCCGATCCGGCCCCGAACTTCCTAACAAGGTTCACGGGTTCGACAAAACTGTCAAGCTTCTCCACCCTTTCCGGTGGCGAGGCCGGGCCGTTGATCGGCTGCTGGGGCTCGCGCTGCTGGTCGCCTGTACAGTGTCATGTGGTGGTGCCGCAGACCCCCGTGACGTCGATGGTGCGCTGTCGCGAGCGGCCGACGCCTTGGCGCAGCGCGACGCCCGTGGGCTGTTTCGAGTGATCGACCAGCGTGCGCGGCACGCCCTCTCCGCCATCACGGAATCCCGCCGCGCCGCCGCCTTGCTGATCAAACAAAGCTATCCCGCCGCAGCGCAGGCACCCGCCTTGGCCGAGCTTGGAGACGCTGCCAATGCGAAGGATGCGGCCGATCTGTTCGGCATGCGCTGCGATGCCGCCTGCCTGGATGGGCTATCGCAGCAAGTCGGCGCCCCGCTCGAGACGCGCAAGGAGGGGGCCGAGCTGGTCGTCAAAACAGCGCGCGGCAGCGAGCTTCGCCTCTACCGCGGCACGGACACTTGGTACGGCCTGGTATGGAACACCGAGGCGCTAAGTCGCGAGCGCGATAGGGCCACGGCGGAGCTCGATCAGATTAAGAGCAACGCGGCCGTTTATCGCCAGCAGAACGAATTGCATCCGTAGATTTTCGGCGGGCTGAACGCGTGGGACCACGCACGCAAACACAGTCACATGGTGGCTGCCCCCTGCTAGCGTCGCGAACATGAGCGAACATCGCACCAAACATCGCATCGCAGTGATCGGCGGCGACGGCATCGGCCCCGAAGTCACCGCCATCGGCGTACGGGTGCTGCAAGCGCTCGCCAAAAAGCGCGGCTACGCGCTCGACCTGTGGCAACTGGACTTGGGCGCCGATCGCTACCTTGCGGATGGCACAACGTTCCCGGCAGACATCGCCCAAGAGATTCGCACCACCTGCGATGCGGTGTTGTTGGGCGCGCTCGGCGATCCGCGCGTGGCCGACCTCAAGCACGCACGCGACATCTTGTTTGGCCTGCGCTTTGGGCTCGACCTGTACTGCAACATCCGGCCCATCGTGTGCATTCACGATCGCTTGATGCCGCTCAAAGGTAAAGTTGCGCGTGACTGCAACATCGTGGTGTTTCGCGAGAATACCGAGGGTATTTACGCGAACGTGGGCGGCCAGTTCAAGCGCGGCACACCCGATGAAATCGCGATCAACGAGGACATCAACACGCGCAAAGGCGTAGAGCGCATCATTCGCGCAGCCTTCGAATACGCAAAGCAACATGGTAAGCATCGCGTGCACATGGCCGATAAATCGAATGCCATGCAGCATGCGCACGAGCTGTGGCTACGGGCATTTCGCGAGATTTCGCGCGAGTATCCTGCGATCGAAGCCAAGCACGTGTACGTCGATGCTTTGTGTTTGTATTTGATCCAAGACCCCGCGCAGTTCGAAGTGATCGTGACCAACAACTTGTTTGGCGACATCGTGACGGACCTGGGCGCGGCCTTGCAGGGCGGACTAGGTATGGCGGCCAGTGCCAACGTGCGTCCAACGCTGGCCGGCGAGGCGCCCGTGCCGGCGTTGTTCGAGCCGGTGCACGGCAGCGCACCGCCGCTCGCTGGCAAGGATCTCGCCAATCCGCTGGCAACTGTGTTAACTGTCGGCATGTTGCTCGCGCACCTGGGCCATCCTGCAGACGAAGCGCTGTTAATGCAGCTCGTGCAGCGCGCGATCGACGAGCACGTCTGCACGCCGGACGTGGGCGGCACGCTTGGTACGCGCGCGGTCGGCGACTGGATCGTCAAGCACATTGACCAGGCCTAAATGGTGCGCAATTGGCCACGGAGCGTGTGTATCGGCATCGCCGCGGGCTGCGCGGCGCGCATCGTATTCAGCTGGAAGACGCTGCCGAGCAACGTGGCCTCGCACTTTGGCGCGGACGGGCGCGCCAATGGCTTTCAGAGTCGAGACAGCTTTCTCGCGCTGTCCCTGGGCATGCTGGCATTGATGCTTACGCTGTTCCTCGGCCTGCCTTGGCTGTTACGGCGCATGCCCGCAAACATGATCAACATTCCCAACCGTGCTTATTGGTTGACGGAGGAACGCCGAGCCGATGCCTTGGAAAAGCTGTCGCACCATCTCGGTGTGATCGGCGTGCTTACCTTGGCGTTCATGACGGCCGTGTATGAGCTCGTGATCCGCGCCAATCTTGCCGGCTCCGCGCTCGATGGCAGCACGCTGATGGTGCTTCTCGCCACACTCTACGCGGGCATCATCATGCGGATCGTGTTGATTTACCGAGATTTCCGGCTTCCAAAAAACGCGCGCTGACAGGCTTGGAGCTGCGAGTGACCGCGAAAGCTCAGGGGCCACCTTACGGTTTGATCCGCTTAGGCCGCAAAGCCATCCAGCACGGTCTTTGCCAGCGACCTTACTCTTGGATGGCCAAGCTCGCTTAGCGGGGCCAGCGCCTCGCGCCCCAAGGCCGCCAACATCACGAGGGCTTCTTCGCGAAGGCCTTGCGCATCGAGCGCTGCGGCGCGCACGACGCGTGCTTCCGTGATCACGCTGGCGTCGATGCCTTGTTGACGTGCGATGTCGTCGGCGGTGCTGAGACCTTGCTGAATTTCGCCGATTTCGATGCGTGCGTAGGCTTCGAGCAAATGCAGACGTTGATCGAGCTCGCGGTCACCGCACGGTTCACGACCTTGCAGCGCGTGCAAAGCGCCCGGAGCATCGCCGCCGCGCAAGTGCGTGACGGCACGCGTGTGGCGCACCAGGCCCGCTTCCACAGACGGTAAGGCATCGAGCGCCAAACTATCGACGGCGGCCATGGCTTGCGGGTAATCACCTTGGGCATCGAGCAGCTCGGACAACAACACACTCAGCTTGGCGTGCTCGCTGCGCGAACGTTGACGCACAGGCGTCAGCTTTTTGATCGCGCGCTGTACTTCACCTATCGCTCGGGCGCGCTGCAGCGGTTCGAAAATGGCCGCTTCCCAGCGCGCTTCGCGGCGTCCGCGCGCACTCGTGTTGAAGCGCAGCAGACTGAAGCCGAGCCATGCGCTCAAGATCGCAACCACGATCGTATAGCCGAGCCACAAACGGCCGCTCTGGTACGCCCACGCAATCGCCACGTACGCCGCAAATGCGATCGCTAGAATGCGGAAGATGCGGATGGCCAAAGCGCGCACGGCGGGCAGACGATAGCAGACAAGCTGCTGCGCTCACCAAGTCACGTGCAGGGACAGCATGCGCGAAGCGGTGGACCCCGCCACCGTGATCTTCCCCTCCATGAGCGTCGCGCGCAGGGCTCGTTCGACCAACGCTTCGAGGGTCAGCTTCAACCAACCGCCCATGGCGGTCGGCGGCAAATTCTCGAAGCTCAGCGTCGCGCTGCGATCGCTGTCCGAAGTCACGGTCAACGTGCCCGCGTCGATCGCCACGTCCGCCCACATGCTGGCCGTATGCTTGAGCAACACGAGCGGCTCTTGGCCGAGCGAGTCGAGCCGCGCCTGCATGTTGGCGGTCACGGCCGGATCGGGATCGGGTGCGCTCATGATCGCCACGAACTTACGCGGTCCGACCTGCGCTATCAGCCGCTCACACATGGCAGCATGCGTGCTCATCGGAATCCAGGTGAGACGCGTGCTGTGCTCGATCAAATCCACGAGCTCATGGCCGACCGCGCCGATCAATATCGAGCCGTGCTCATGGGCCCGTACGCGCGCGAGCGTCGACTTCCCCCACCAAGCTCTTACACGCGGTTCTCCGGCAGCCATGCGTCTCCTGACACCACCATGGTAGGAGATCCGTGACCGGCCTGGCTCAAGATTCTTTCGCCGCGCCGTACGCTCAACCACTCCACGTGGCTAGCGCGCAGGCTTTGAGCAAGGAATGTCATGGCACGTTGCGGGTCCGCGTCCCCGCACGTGTAGAAGTCGACCGCTGCGTAGCCTTGCGCGGGCCAGCTGTGAATGGAGATGTGGCTTTCCTCCAGCAGCAAGAAGCCCGTCACACCCTCAGGTTGGAAGCGGTGGAACGAGGCTTGGACGACACGGGCGCCCGCGCGCGTGGCCGCCTCGCGTAGCAATCTCTCGATCACCTCGGCGTCGTCAAGCAATGGGCGGGCAGCGCCGCGAATCTCGACGAGCAAGTGCGTGCCGCAAGTGTCCATCGCCGTGTGCATCGCGCCCGAGGTTCGCAGTGCGCTCACACCACGTCAAGACAGGCGCACCGAAGTTCGTCAGAAGGCGCTATATCGATGCGCATGTCCGATGCACTGGTGCCCCTACGGCGTTCGCGCGCGGCAAGCCTCATCCCATTCGGGCTTGGTTCGCAAAAACCACGGCATTTTATGGAGATGGCGCGCGTCACCTGGGAAAATCGCGATGCCTTGGGCCACGCCTATCGCGTGCTCACGCGCGGTGTGTGCGATGGCTGCGCGCTCGGTACGAGTGGCCTGTCGGACTGGACGATCAAAGGCACTCACTTGTGCGCCGTGCGACTGAACTTACTTCGCTTGAACACGATAGGTCCGCTGGCTGGCGAAAAGCTGCGCGATGCGAGCGCGCTCGAAGCGTTGAATGGTAAGGCGCTGCGCGGGCTCGGTCGCATCCCGTATCCGTTGCGCAGACGCAAGGGCGAGCCCGGCTTTACCCGCATCACCTGGGACGAGGCGCTAAGCGAGCTTGGCGCCCGCGTGCGCGCCACCGATCCCAATCGCATGGCCATGTTCATGACCGCGCGCGGCATCACGAACGAGGTCTATTACGCGGCGCAAAAAGCCATGCGCTTTCTCGGCAGCCCGCACATCGATAACGCAGCGCGCCTTTGCCACAGCCCGTCCACCATTGCGATGAAGCGCACCCTCGGCGTGAGCGCTTCGACCTGCTCCTACAAGGATTGGTACGGCACGGAGCTTATCGTCTTCTTTGGTTCGAACCCGGCCAACGACCAGCCGGTGGCGATGAAGTATCTGCACGAAGCTAAGAAGCTCGGCACACGCGTCGTGGTCGTCAACACCTACCGCGAGCCTGGCATGGAGCGCTATTGGGTACCTTCCACGCCGGCAAGCGCGCTGTTTGGTACGCAGATCGCGGACGCGTTCTTTGAAGTAACCACGGGTGGCGATCTCGCGTTTCTACAGGCTGTGCAAAAACTGTTGATCGCACGCGGCGCCATCGACCATGCATTTATCGCGGCGCACACGCAGGGCTTTGAAGCGCTCAAGGCGGGGCTCGAGGGGCTCGACCTCGATGCGCTGATCGCAGCGTCTGGATCGACAGATACTCAGGTGCGCGCGTTTGCGGACTTGCTCGCCAACAGTAAGACCGGGATCTTCATCTGGAGTATGGGCTTGACCCAGCATAGCCATGGCACCGATACCGTAGCGGCCTTGTGCACGCTCGGGCTGCTCAAGGGCTTCATCGGCCGCGAGCACACGGGTTTGATGCCGATTCGCGGACACTCAGGTGTGCAAGGCGGTGCCGAAATGGGTGCTTACGCCAATGCCTTTCCAGACACGCAACCTATCACGAATGAAAGTGCCGCGAGCTTGGCGCAAGCTTGGGGGTTTACGCCGCCCGCGCGCAACGGTCTGAGCAGCAGCGAAATGTTGGAGGCGGCCCACGAGGGCGCGCTCGATCTCTTCTATAACGTGGGCGGCAACCTGCGCGAGACCTTACCCGATCCGCGCCGCGTCGAGCGCGCGCTGGGGCGCATCCCAGTACGCATTCATCAAGACATCGTCCTGTCGCATGCAATGTTGGTCGAGCCCAGCGAAGTCGTTTACGTGCTGCCTGCACGCACGCGTTATGAGCATCGCGGCGGCGTGACCGAAACCACCACCGAGCGACGCGTGGTATTCAGTCCATACATCGGCGGTCACGACATCGCAGAAGCGCGCGAGGAATGGTGGATCCCCTGCGAGATCGCGCGCGCTGCCTTTCCTGAACGTGCCGCAAGCTTGGGTCTGACGGATGCTCAGGCGATCCGCGACGAAATCAGTCGCGTGGTGCCCCGCTATCGCGGCATCGAGCAGCTCAAAAAGCAGGGCGACCAGTTCCAATGGGGAGGTCCCCGTCTGTGCGAGGGTGGTGTGTTTCCGTTGCCCGACGGACGTGCACGCTTGGTCCACGCTGCCATTCCCGAGCAGCCGCTTGAGCCGGGCGAGCTGCGTCTTTCCACGCGTCGCGGCAAGCAGTTCAACAGCATCGTGCAAGCCGAGGTCGACAAGCTGACGGGAGCCTCGCGCGATCATTTGCTGATGCATCCTGACGATCTCAAGGAACGCGGCTTGGTCCACGATCAAGCGATTCGGGTCATCAGCCCTTACGGTCTGTTCGAAGGGCGCGCTTTTGCGGCACCGATCGCGCGCGGCAATGCTCAGATGCACTGGCCGGAATCAAACCCGTTGCTCGCAGCGGGTAAGCTCGACCCTTATAGTCAGACGCCGGACTACAACGTCAACGTGCGCATCGAGGCCAGGCGATGAGCTCCCACGCGGGCACGCGCCCGTTTGATGCGGTCTCGCTCGACACGAGCATGTCGAACGCGCGCGTAGAACGCATAGAACGCGTAGAAGAGGTGGTGGTCGAAGAGCCACTCGAAATTCGCGTAGCGGGCGATGCGCTCGCGCTCACCATGCGCACGCCCGGTGATGATCGGTTTTTAGCCGTAGGTTTCCTGTTTGCGGAAGGCATCATCAGCAGTCTGGACGATGTGGGCAGCGTCTACGTATGCGGGCGCAGCGACGATCCGCGCTACGGGCACAGCATCGAAGTCACGCCCGGGCCCGGCACGCGCGTGTCGAACGAACGCTTGATGCGCACGCGCCGCAGCTTCGTCACGAGCAGCGCTTGCGGCGTGTGCGGCCGCGATAGCATCGATGATCTGCTCACCCGCTGCAGTAAGCTCGGCGACGTAGGTCCGATCTCGAGCGCACTCTTGTCGCGTGCACCGAGCTTGCTCGCCCTCGGCCAGCCGCAGTTTGAACGTACGGGCGGCTTGCACGCTGCATGCGCGATCGATCCAGACGGTAAGGTCTTGGCCTGCGCAGAAGATGTGGGTCGCCATAACGCGGTCGACAAAGTGGTGGGCAAGCTGCTGTATGCGCACGCCTTGCCCGGCCAAAAAACCGGTCAAGCGCGCCCGATCGTGCTGGCAGTCAGCGGACGCGCGAGCTTTGAAATCGTGCAGAAGGCGGCCATGGCAGGTTTTGCATGCGTGGCCAGCGTCTCGGCGCCGAGCTCGCTTGCGATTGAAACGGCAGACGCCACGGGCGTGACGCTCGCAGCCTTTGTGCGCAGCGGACGCTTCTCGCTTTATGCTCACGCAAGCCGCGTGATCTGAGTGTTATCGCGACATGTCTTGAGGCGTATCCCAGTCGACGAGCTGCGCACGCTCCTCCGCACTGAGCGTAAGCTCCGTGGGAGCAAGCGTCGCGAACAAGCCTTGAAAAGAGCGCACGCCAGCCTGTAACGCCTGCGTAAGCAGCGGTGTGACCAGCGGTGGATCGTAACGCGCGCACAGCGGATCCCAACGTCCGTCCGCATTCTTGGACGCGAGCACAGCTGCGGCAGGTTCGCTAGTCTGCAAACGCTGCAGTAAGCCCGACGTGACGTACGGCATGTCGCAGGCCACCGCGATGACCCGCGCTGCGCCCGCCGCGGCGAGCACGCCCGACAGGCCGCCGAGCGGGCCCACACCGGCAGGAGCGTCCGCAACCACGCGCACGTGGGGACAGCGCAAAGCGTAAGGTAGGGCCGCGCCCACGAACACGGGCTGAAGCGCGAGCTCGTCCGCGCAGCGCAAGAGCCGCGCCACGATGGTCTCGGTACTGGCCACCGCCACGGGCAGTAGCCCCTTCGGTCGCCCGCCCATGCGCGAAGATGCGCCGCCCACGAAGATGGCAAGCCATGCTGCGTCGTCCATCGCGTTTACTCCGGCAAAAACGGGCGAATATCGAGCGGGCCCTTGGTCGTTTTGTCGGCGAGCGCCTTACGCATGGCCTTGAGCTCCTTGGCCTCCGGTTGCACCGCGAGGCCCCTTTCCAGCGCGCCGCGTGCAGCATCGCGATCGCCCAGATGTGCGTAGTAGAGCGCATCGTTGAAGTGCCGATAGAGCAGCATGTTCTGGGTCTGCGGCTCGCGTTGATCTTCCCCGAGCTGTGCGTACAGGCGCTGGTAGGTTTCGCGTTGGGCTTGGGCGGCGCTGCGTTCGTCCCCCAAGGTCAAACCGTCAGGTAGCACGCGATAGAAACCAGCTTCAGGCACGATCGTATCAAACAACGCAGACGCGACACGCAGATCGAGCTCGATGAAAAGCGGCCGCTCGGCGGCGAGTGACTGCAGCTGCGCGCGCGCGAATGAGCCATCGAGCAGATAGCCCCGCAACAGCGGTTTGAGCTCGCGATTATGCGCGAGTAGCGCGTCCACCATGCCGGGATAATCGAGCAGCGGCACGGGCACTAAGGTCACGTCGGGGCGCACGTGCTCCTCTGCTTCGACGCCGAAATGACGGAAAATCGTGCTGGGATTGTGGGCAAGTACGATCGCGCGCGGGGGTAAGTTGCGATGCGTGATTTCATCGAAGGCGTCAGGCGCTTTAAAGCGCGCAAGGCTCTGGGCCTGCGCGCCTGACATCAAGCGCAAGCACATCAGGCCCGCCACCAGGTAAGCGAAGACACGCGTGGGTTTGCGCAAGCGCGGACGGGTATTTGTGATCACGTCGAACAGAATGGTCAAGGCACAGGCGCTCAGCGCTGAAATCGCCATGAATGCGAGCGGGAGGTAACCGAGCGCATCCGGATTGTTGCGCACGAAACCGAGCCAGGCGCGCGCGAGCACGCAGCCCACGAGCGCTATCATCCACAACGTGCCGAAGCGCCGGGTGCGCTGAAAACGCAAAGTAAGGTACAGACCGAACAGGCCGACGAATAGCGCCCACGGACCTACGGTATCTACCAAACCGGCCACGACATCGAGCGCCCGCTCGCCAAAGCTCAACGGCACGGACACGCCCGTGTTCTTTTGAAAGGTTTCGGCGCTGACCACCCAGAACATGCGCGGAATCGTGCTTGGATCACCGAGGTTCAACGGCGGTTCTTGACCCGCACGAATGGGAAGGTAGACGTAGGTAGCAAGGCCCATCACCGGTGCGACCAACATGCCGAACAAACCGATGAAGCCACGACGCGCAAACACGCGGCCCAAGGTGGGAGCGGCCACGGGCAATAGTAAGATCGCAAGAAAGTGATGGTTCGCTAGGCCCAGGCCCTCCACGAATGCAGCCACGTACAGCGGCCGCAGATCTTCGCTGGGCTCGTTGAGCTCGAAGCGCAATAACGCATCGAGCACGATCGCGCTCAGTGCGGCCTCGAGCGCGTACACCTCAGGCCGGACCGCTTGCAGCCAAAAGCCACTTCCGCCCGCCACGAGCCAGGCCGCGGCCAATGCCAGCGCCCCCGCACGGCGCGGCTCGCGCTCGCCTATGCCGACCAGCGTGTGAAAGACGGCCCGAAATAAAAACGCGATCGCGAGTGCCGCCAGCACACTGCTCTGCACCGCCACGCGAAATGCAAGCGGCCCCACGGGCAAACGCGCAAAGAAAGCGCTGACAATCGCGTTGAGCGGCTGGCCCGGTGGGTGTGCGATGCCGAGCCAGCGCGCCGCCGCCACGAACTCGCCCGCGTCAAGCCAGTGTCCGTGAGCGCTCGCTGTGGCCAAATAGTAGGCGAGCGGCACAAGACCGGCGATCCAAGTCAGCGGCCAAGGGGCCACGGCCCTCGCGGGCTCACGATCGCTGCCTGGGCTGCTCAGCACCGCGCGATCCTAGTACAGCTCAGCACAAATTGCTGACCCGCATCGGCCGCGCAAGCGTTGACGCGGCAAGTCCCGTGTTTACGTTGCAGCCAGTGCCGGCGCGAGCCCGCACACGGGGAGGACGCCACATGCGTTTGGATCGACTGACGAACAGCACGCGCGAAGCACTGATGGCAGCCCAACAAGAGGCCACGCAGGGAGGCCATCCGGAGCTTGCGCCTGAACACATGCTGTCCGCCTTGCTGGCCCTAGATAAGGGAGTGGCCGCGCCGATTCTGCAGAAGGCCGGCGCAGACCCGCGCGCCGTCTTGGCGGTGATGAAGCGCGCCATCGGCAAACTACCTAAGGTGCAAGGCGGCGCGGAGCCGGCGCTGTCGCGCAGGCTGTCGCGCATCATGACGGAGGCCTGGGCGCAGACCGAGAAGCTCAAGGACGAGTACACGTCGGCGGAGCATGTGTTGCTCGCGATCATCGCCTCGGACGACGAGCTTGCGCGTGTGCTCAAAGAGCACGGCGTCACGCAGCAGACCTTACTGAGTGCCATTCAAGAAGTGCGCGGCTCCCAGCGCATTACCGATCAAGAGCCCGAGGGTAAATACCAAGCGCTCGAGAAGTACACGCGCGACATCACCAAGGCCGCCAAAGCGGGCAAGATCGATCCTGTGATCGGCCGCGACGAAGAGATTCGGCGCGTGATGCAAGTCCTGTCGCGCCGCACCAAGAACAATCCGGTCCTGATCGGTGAGCCGGGCGTCGGCAAGACCGCAGTCGTCGAGGGACTGGCGCAGCGCATCGTCCGTGGGGACGTGCCCGAAGGCCTGCGTGACCGTGTGATCTTCGCGCTCGA
>JBKJIA010000423.1:0-7431 GCA_046598735.1 Polyangiales bacterium | reverse complement strand
CGACCGACTCGTACACCGCGGCGCGCGCCGGCACCACCCTTACTTACGGTGGCTCGGGGCAGGTCACCACGCGACCACGACGACTACTGCGTTGTATAAGCTGTGGCAGATGATCGCTGGCCACAGGCTGCCGCTGCCGATTCGGACGCGACCGCATACGTAGCCCAGTAAGCTGTGGTGGATCACCGTGGCGGGCGTGAGGTGAAGAATCGCAAACAACAACGCCGTGGCGATCACGGCTGCACGGGTTGGAAAGAGAGCGAGTAAACACTCAAGGAGCACGCCGCGAAACAGCCACTCCTCAACCAGCGGGACGAAGCCGGCAATGACTAAAATCGCGATGAGCAAGCCGTGTGGTTCATGCCGATACTCGGCGAGCATACTCGCATCCGAAAGGGGCACTGCGAGTCCCAATGCCCTCCCGGAGATGTAGGCTGTGAGCAGTCCCGCGACGGCGGCTGCACATCCCGCGATAGTAAGGCGTGGCAGCCTGAGCCAAGCGACCGAAGACTTGCCGAGCACAACGGTTCCCGCGACGGTCACGACCAGCATAGCTGCGTCGGCCCAGTCGATGCTGGAACCGCCGTGGAAAATGGCGCCGAAGTTGACGAGGTTTGTCGCCATCACCAGGCCATAGGTGACGGCGGCGATCGTTAGGGCGTCTGATGGGGTGAGGTTATCTGAATGTGTAGCTTGGTCGCGCGCTTGTCCGCATGCACCGCAAAAGGACGCACGCGCACTCAGCGTTCGACCGCAGCGTGAGCACGATGGCCCCTGGGGCCCGTCTATTCGGCTTGGGGGCTCGCCATCTCGGCTTGCATCTTCCTGACCGAGAGTCCCGCCCGAATCGCTTTCGCTAGCGCCGAGATGAAGAAGATCTTGATCAGCCATCCGCTCGCCAGGCTCATGGGATCCACGATCGCATCGATCAGGATCACGGTGAGATAGAGTGTAAGAGAAACGATTGAGGCCGGAAAGATCGATCGTCGGGCCCACCACCAAAGACCTCCTTGTGTCAGGGAGAGCGCGACATTCACGATGATGAGCGCAACCGCGGTTTCGGAATTGCTCGACCAGGTGATCGCCGCCATGAAGAAGCCGCCCACCAGGTACAAGATCGCAACGATCTTCATCCACTTGCGGCCTTCGCGCAGAGCCGGCGCATGCAGCAGGTCGAAGACATCGTCCTTGAGCGGGAGACCACAGCTCTCGCAGAAGCGCAGGTCCGAGGTGTTTGCGTGCTGGCACGCACCGCATGTTATCGTGTAAGGCTGCGAGGGAGCGTTGAACGACTCGTCGAACATTCTGACGGTCTTATCACGAAGCCTCTGTGCCCGTCGGCACGAGATTGCGCGCGAAGGGGTGATAGGCCATCACCGCAGGGTCCCGTCCACTTTTCTCGCGGTTCGATGAACCGGCAAGTTACTTCCACGAGGCGCGGCGAACGGCGGAGGTCTTACGGCCTTAAGCACAACTCTGTGCCCGCGGGGAGCGAGCCCTGGTGTTGCCCCAGAATCGGGCCGCTGAAGGAGAAGGTGCCCCCTCCACCGGGGGAGAGGTCCAGCGAGACCTTACGGTCAGGCCCCTGAAGCTCGACGCCCTGCACGCACGCGGACCCATCCGCGCAGAACGTCATATCGGAGATCTGGAGGTGGGTTTTTTGAGTGGCGCTATCGCCCGCAAACGTTGCGGTGCTGGAGCCGCTGAACGTCAGCGCCTCGAAGGGCCCGGTGCAATCTGTGTACGTGGCAGTGATTTGCCCTTTGTTGAGAGTGACATTGCGAGCCGTCGTCACGCACTTGCCGAAGTGATCGTGCAAGCTCGCGATCGCCTGATCGATCGTGGTCCCAAGCAACACGCCGTTTCCGGCGCCGACAAGGGGCGCGATGACAGTGCTGGCCACCGCCGTGGCCTGCGCCGCCTGTTGTGCCTGCTGGACGGCCAAGCGCGCGGTCGCTAGAAGTCCTACAGCAGGATCGGGGGCAGCTGCTCGCACTTACTGCGTTCGCAGGTATACCCCTGCGCGCAACCACCGCAGTCGAGTAGACCGCCGCAGCCGTCGCTCGTCGCGCCGCATTGCACGTTCTGCGCTTGGCACGTGAGCTTGTTACAACCGCCGGTGCCGACGCCACATTGGTTGGCCTGGCCCGCGCCGCCACAGGTTTGTCCCGCGACGGTGCATTCGCCGCAATCGAGCACGGCGCCGCAGCCATCTCCCACGAGACCGCATTGCGCACCCGCTTGCAGGCAGGTGCGCGCTGTGCACGTGGTGCCCGTGCCGCACTTGTTCGCGGCCGTTGCGCCGCAGCTTTGGCCAGTTGTACAGGTGCCGCAGCTCAGCACACCGCCGCATTGATCCGAGATCGCGCCGCACTGCGCTTGCTCGGTTGTGCACGAGGTGGGAGTGCAGGAGTTGCCGCACAGGTTCGGACCTGCGCCGCCGCACACTCCACCATTCGGGCAGGTGCCGCATTGGATGGCACCACCACAGCCGTTACTGACCCAACCGCATTGCAAGGCGTTGCAAGCGATTGCCTGGGTCAGCGGCGTGCAGGTCGGATGACCGCACACGTTCGCCTGTCCGCCGCCGCCACAGCTGTCTGGCGGTGCGCACGATCCGCACTCGTAGCTGCCGCCGCAGCCATCGCTGACGAGGCCGCAGTTCTTGCCGGCGCAGGCAGTCACCTTACTGATTGTCGCGCAGCTTCCGGGGCCGCACAGGTTCGCGCCGCCGCCGCCGCATACTTTCCCATCGGGGCAGATGCCGCAGCTGTACGTACCGCCGCAGCCATTGCTGACAAGACCGCAGGAGTTGGCCGGACAGGCAGTGCCCACCGGGATGGGCGTGCAACTCGGAGAGCCGCACAAGCCCGGACCGCCCAAGCCGCAGATCTGGCCACTGCCGCACGTGCCGCAGCCCTCTACACCCTGGGAGTTGCGCGCGATGCCGCCGCAACCATCCGCGTGCTCTCCGCAGTTGAAGCCGAGCGAGGTGCAGGTCGAAGGCGTGCACTCTTGGGGACGACAGGCGTTGCCGTCGCAGTAGAAGCCGCTGCCACAGCCCGCGCAGTTGACTACGCCGCCGCAACCGTCAGCCACATAACCGCACGCGTCATTCACGCCGGGACAGATCTGAGCGGCCGTCTTCGGAGTACAAGCGGGCGGCTGCGGCGGGTCACCGGCCGACACACAGGTCGCAAGGTCGAACAACATGAAGGCGAGGATCTTTTCCTGCGCGCTCAGCACGCCTCCGGTGCAGATGTCCGGGAAATAAAGCGTGCTGTTGTCAGAAGCGTTGGCCACGTGGAAGCCGCTATAGGCCACGCGTCCGCAAATCTTATCCGCGCCTTGCCCGTAGGGCGTGTTGAACGACAGCTGCTGCACTTTGGCGCCGCTGTTATTGCGGTATACCCATTCGTCCGTGGAGGTTCCCACGTTGGCGCCCGCACGATCGCGTGGCTCGCTGATCGCGAATTGCGGGGTGGTCGGATTATTGAGCACATTGGGGGTGGTACCCGTCAGTGCGCCCTGCCAATCGAGCCAATCACGGAACAGTAAGCTCTTGACCCGGTTGGCGCCCGTACGGGCCGTGGGACCGGAAGGTAGCGAGATATAGCCCGTACCCGAGCTCGCGCTACCGGCCGCTCCCCAGGTGGCGGACTGATCGAGTGTGCCGTTTTGTTCGATCCACACGTAGCTGTAGTGGCTCGCGAACATGCGTCCGCCTGCGTTGACGTAAGATTCGACGCGCCCGCCGTCGGCCGCGGCATGGCGCTGCTCGGCGCCCTCGCAGTCGTACACGACGAGGTCGTATTCGTTGATCTTACTCTGGGTCGCAAACAGCGTCGTATCTGCGACGGATACGTCTTGAGTGCCCCACGAGCAACCCGTGTACCTGTTGTTGCATCCGGTGTTGTTGAGCTGCGAGCAGTTATAAGTAATACCGCCTGACTTGTACTTCCCGTTGCAGATGGGCTTGCCCATCTTGGCACCGTTCGAACGATACATGTGCACGCGTCCAGAACCGCTAGGAACGGTGAACTCCGAGTCCTTGATCCCGATCCCGCGGAACACACATTCCATCTCATCGACCTGACCGGTCGAAATCGCGATCTTAGGTAAGTGGGTGCCAGCCAGGCCGTCGCTCGCGCTTGCGGGCACTCTCGTGTAGTCGCTGATCAGTGCTTTGCTGGCGCAGGCTTGGGCGATGCCGGCTGGTACCTGGATCACGCGTCGCCATTTGCCGATCTTGACGACAATGCGGAACGCGGTCCCCACGGGAATCCGACCTTCCAGTGTGAACTGGCCCTTGTAGTCGCTAACGGCCGCGGCGAGTACGGACTCACCATCGGCGACGAGCTTTTCATCCGCGCAGCGTCCGCACGACAACGAGTTGCTCGCGCTTACGCCCTCGAAGATATCGGGCAAATTACTCGTCAGCTGCGCTGGAATGTAGATAAGCGCATTCGGAATCGGCAGCTGGTTGATGTAGGAGGTGCCGCTCAGCATGCCTGGCGTGCGCACCGTGCCCGTCAGGCGTGTGGGCGAGTTGGCCGCGCACGTGGTAGGTACAGAGCTGCACAGCGAGCCTACGCAGGCCGGCGTACCGACCACGCAGGACTGCGCCCCGCTCGCGCTCGAGAGACAGGCTGAGCCTGAGCTACAGCTGCCTGAACAGGTGGTACTGCTCGCGGCACAGCCCGGCCAGCAGTTGATCACGTGACCGCAGCCGTCCGAGGCAAGCCCGCAGCTGTGACCGAGCTGAGCGCACGTCTTCGGCGTGCAAGTGACTACAGGCGAGCCGCACTTATTGGCTTGGTTTGCGCCGCAATACTCACCGCCGCTGCAGACGACGCCACCGTTGCCAGAGCCACAGCTGTACGTGCCGCCGCAACCGTCAGCCACGGTCCCGCACTTACTGGCGCAGGCCGTCGTCACGGCGATCGGCTGACAGCTCGGGATGTCACCGCACAGGTTTGGGGTCGTTAAACCGCAGCTCTGGCCCTGCAGGCACCCCTGACAATCGATTAGCTCGCCGCAGCCGTTGGATACCTTACCGCAGCTCTTGTAGCTTCCACTGCCAGGACAGGCCTGGAGGGTGGTCTTGGGTATGCATGCGGGCTTTCCGCACTGATTGAGGACGCCGCCGCCGCCGCAGGTCAGGCCGGCATTGGCATCACAGGTCAGGCCGCCGTTGCTGCCGGTGCAGACATAACCTCCGCCGCAGCCATCCTGCACGAATCCACACTTGCCCGCGCACACGCTCGCTGCGGAAGCTGGCATGCACACGGTGCCGCTGCCGCACTGGCCGGGAACATTGCCACCGCCACAGGTCTTGCCCACTGGGCAGCCAAAACCGGACATATCGCAGTCGATCTGATCTCCGCAGCCGTCACTGACGATGCCGCACTTTCCGTTGCAAGCGGATGCCGGTTCTTGAGGCACACAGCTGCTCGGCGGCAAGGCGACGCAGGTATTGTCGGTCTGCCCACCGCTCTCGTCGCACTTCTTACCCACACCGCAACTAAGACCACCATTCTGGTCGCTACAGAAGTACACGTCGCTGCAGCCGTTGCTCACCACGCCGCATTTGTTGGCACAAACCGTCGCGGCGCTCTTGGGCGTGCACGACCCGGAGTCGACGCAGCCCGCACCTTGGCAGTACTGATTGTCGCCGCAGGTAAGTCCACCGTTTTGGCTGCTGCAAACCACCACGTCGCTGCAACCGTCTTCGACCGAACCGCACTTGCCCGGGCACACCTCGGCGGCGGTCTTTGGTACGCAGCTTACAGGGGCCGGGAAGTCGCACTTGTCGCGACGCATGACGCCGCAAATCTTACCATCGCCACATGTGCTGGTGCACACCAGGTGTCCGCCGCAGTCGTCGCTGACGAACTCGCCGCAATCGTCGTCCGCACAAGCGAGTTTGCACTGAACGCTCCCGGTGCCTCCGCCATCGTCGCCGCCCTGGCTTAGGCCGCCGTCAGGGTCGGCCCCATTGCCATTGCCATTGCCATTGGCGGCGTTCGAGCCTTGGGAGGGGCGGCCGTTACCGCCACCTCCCGAGTTTTCGCCAGCATCGTCGCCGCCGCCGCTAGCAGCGCCGCTGCAGGCAGCGAGGCTCAGGCTCAGGCCTACACATGCCCAGAAGTGGAGTGGTAATTTGCGGGGATTGGGGGAGAGTACAGCCTTCAACATCGGACCTTACTGTACGCGGATCGCCGGCTACGTGTCAACGCGGGTTGCGGAGCAAAAGGTAACCTCTCGCTACTGGAAAGGTTAGTTATCCGCGACGACATGCGCTGCTAACCTACCTGTCAGTCGGTGCGCTCCGGATGGTCATCCACCCACTGGTGCTTTGGCCCAAGCTGCGGCGATGGGGGCGTACTTGGTGCGCGTCTTCTTCACGTAGGCTTCCAGATTCACGAGCGTGTCGAAGGGAACTCTGCGCGCGGACCAGGCTACGAACCACTTGGGCAAAATGCCTCTGGGGTCGATGCGGACCTGGTAGTCGATCAAGGTATGCTCGGCGTCGACCTTGCGCAGCATGAACTCCGAGCTGCACACCTGGATGCGGATGCAGCCCACGATGGGTGCCTTACCCTCTTTGACGCAGTCGAGGCGCAAGCGAAAGGCTTCGCCGGGCTTCACCACCTCGACCTTACGCCTCATGATCATGTCCCGATCCCTGACGGGCCAGGGTGTACTAGTGTGCGAGTAGATCAGATGTTGACGGGGGTCGAGCTCGCGCAACGTGGCCATGTGGTCGGTCCCTTCGGCCCAGGCCAGCGCACCTTCCGTATCGAGCACCACGGACAGTACGTACGAGACATCGCCTTCGATGGTGCCCTGACCTCGAAACGCCGGCAGACCGCGGCCCGGCTCGTGGCGCACGCTGACTGTGATGCCGCGTTCCGAAGCGACCACGCGCCAGCCGTCTTCCGAAGCGTGCGCAGCAGCGCACATGCTTGCGAGGATTAGCGCACCGACGATAACAACGTGTCCTTGTCGCATATCTCACCTTCGTTGGCGCCCCCAACGACGGAGCCCTGTTTCAAGCATCGCCGTCGAACGCACCTCGCGGCAACGCTTCGCGTCCGAGCCTGTGCTGGGCAACACCGACTTTCGTGGCTGAGCATCGCGCTCACCTCCCACTACGCGTGCTCAGTGATGCCCGAGGCTACAGCAAGAGTCCGCACACGTTCTGCTCCCTCGTGCGACATGGCGGGCTCAGTCGTTCCGGTTCGTCGCCTGCGTAGCAAAGCCCGTGACGATGGCGTCAAACTGAATGCCGATGAAACACGCGCCGGTCGCGTCCTGCGACGTCCAGGCCACGCGTCCATTGCGCTCAGTCCACTGCCCATCCGAGAGCTCGATTTCGATCACGACGCGCTGACCCACACAGATCGCTTCATCGACCGTGAGCCCTAG
>JBKJIA010000106.1:0-8811 GCA_046598735.1 Polyangiales bacterium | reverse complement strand
AGTAACCTACCGTTCAAAGCCGCCTGCAAGTGCGTAGACCCATGATTTTCACCCTAACTTGGCGTTGCTGCAGCGGCGCTTTGCCTTACGCTAGTGCCTTACTGCTTGCTCCCTCCTCGGCCCCCGTTCAGACGCGCCCTTAGCCAACCCTTAGCCATAAGTTGCTGGTGACCCCGTGTTGCGCCTGACTTGCTACGTTGCGTTGTTGCTCGCGCTCGGCTGTGCCGATTCCGTAGCCCATGACGCCACCGCGCCGACGGACTCTCCAGCGCAGATAGCGCCGAGCGTGCCAGCGCGCGTCGAGCGACCTGTTAGCGTCGAGCAAGAGCGGCCGCCCGTGATTCAGGCTCCGACCACCCCAAGTGTGGAGCCCGTACCCTCGGTGCCCAGCACGGAGGTTGGCGTAGGCGTGTTTCGCGGCGTTTCGCGCGAGCTTTCGAGTACGGCGCTCGGGCATCAAACGGCTGTCTCTTGTCACAACTGCTACGTGGGCCCAGGCAACGAGCCGTTACCCCTGGAGGCAGCCAACGCGCGCATCGCCAAGGCGATAGCGGAGGGTGCAGACTTCATCGAAATCGATGTCGTGGAAATACGCGGGCGCTTGTACGCGGGCCATTCCGACCTGGCCGAGCCCGGCATCTTACCATTGCTCTCCGATCTGTTCGCGGCACCTGCGCTTCGCAACTCCGACGCACTGGTCGTGATCGAAATCAAAGAGAGCCAAAGCGACGCGCTAACGTTCTCGCGCAATCTGTTGGCGGCCCTCAATGAGACGGCCCTGGCAAGCGAAGGGCGCCCGCTTTTCTTCAAGGCGTTTAGCCCCAAGCTCAACTACTTGCTTGCCATCAAAGAGGCGGCCACGGCCTTACCTAGGCTTGCTCCGTACCTTCGCTATTACGTGCTGCACTCGGGCTTGAACTCGATCGCCGCGTGGCAACAAGAGATCGATACTCAGATCGTGGCCAATGGTCTGGATGGCATCGATGTCTTCTTTCGTGCCAAGCACCTCGCGGCCGTGAGCGGCTATGCGCGCTCCCTCGGTTTGGGCGTGGGCGTCTGGACCGTGCCGGGCCCCAAGCTCGGCCAGCTCGCTATCTTGGCCCTGCGCGAGCAAAGCGACATCATCACCACTGACTTGCCGCTTGATCAGGCGCGCGCGCTGCTGGTGCAACAAGACGTGCGCACGCACCTCGATGCCAGCGATCTCGATGCTGTTCAAAACCTTACGGTGTACCGATCGACGCCTCTGATCGCCTCTCGAGACGCGGTCCTGCTCGATGCATCCGCGCCGGTTCTTGAGCGTGGCGCCATGGGCGACGTGATGTTCGGGGGCGCCCTGCGTTTCGCCGAAGACAAAGCGCTCACGTTGCCTGCGCCCGGGGCAAGCTCCGCGCCTGGCTTCATGGTCAGCGCGCTGGTGCGTTTCAATACGCTCGAGCTTGCGCCCAATCAGACCATGCCGATCCTGGCTCAGCTCGACGATGGCGCGTTTCGTTTCGAGCTAACGCGCAGCGACACGGGTCAGACGGAGCTGCGCTTCGGCGTGAATGTCGACGGCGCGCTGCGCTTTCAAACGCGCCCCGTTGCGGGGGATGCGAACGCAACCTGCGACGGCCTCAGCAACGCGGCCTTCTTCGATGCGCTCGATACCGATCACGCATACTTACTCACGGGCCTCTATGCACCCGACGGCCGCGTGTTCTTGTTCATCAATCTTCAGTGTGCTGGCCGCGCGCTACCCGGCCAAACGGGCAATATCAAAGCCTCGCAAGCCGGCGTGCGCATAGGTCGACCCGTGCTCGCCGCCGACCCTCATACGGTGGCCTTCGACGGCAGCGTGCAGCGCATGGACATGCTCGATTGGGTCGAGCCCCAGTAAGCAGAGTAAGGTATGGGCGGTCAGTGTGGTGATTCGCCGCCTCTGACCCCCGTCCAATCCAGGTGTGCAAGCCCACGGATGGGTCCGAATAGTAACGAGTGCTTGGCAGTTCCGGCAAAATGACCCATTGAGACCGAAAAGGGGGGGTACTCTTAAGGGTGACCACCTTACTCGATGAGACGCAACCCTTACCTTTCGAGCCCGGTAAGGGTCCGTTTCGCATCAAGGGCGTGGCGTATCTGGGGCACCTTGTCTACGTGGCGCAAAAAGCCCCCGGCGGTGTCCCGGCCATGTTGACGGGCTTTCGTGATCCGCGTCTGGCTGAGTTTTTCGAGCAACGGTTTTTGCCGGCATCTTGGTACGACATCATTCCGCTCGTGGTCTCCGGTCACGTTTGTGCGCGTCAATGCAGCACCACGTTCTCTACGTTTTTGCGGGCGCGCTCGAAATTTCAAGCGGACCTCGACATCTCAGGCATCCATCGCTTTCTGCTCAAGCTCGCATCGCCCGCCATGGTGATCACGCGCTTGCCCGCGCTGCAGACGCAGTACATCGATTTTCACGGCCGCGGCGAAGCCCAGATGATCGGGCCCGGACACGCGATTCTCTCGCGCGCCCAGTTGCCGCAGGTGTTCGGCCGCTGGTTCTCGGTCGTCAACGATACTTACGCCGAAGCCGTGCTCGTCACGGCAGGCGCACAGAACGTGTTGATTCGTTCCGACATCAGCATTCCCGACAGGGAAGTGCACGGTTTGCCCACCGTCCAGTTTCGCTGTGAAGTGCGCTGGGATGCGTAGCTGCGCACAAGTCCGCGACCTGAAACACTCAGAGCCCAACACCTAGCGCAAGCACGTGCTGCAGCATGTTATCGTCGGTAAAGCGTTGGGATAGTTGATACCGAACACTCAGGGGCACGTAGTAAAAGCGCGTGCTCAGCGTCAACGCAGCGCCCGCCACCAAGCGCGCAAAATCCTCGGGGCGCTTGGTGCTCGTCGTGGCCGCCACGCCAAAGAGCTCGAGATCGATCTCTCGTACGAAAAACGAGGGCAAAAAGCCCAGGCTGCTCGCTACGCCAGCATCAATGATGAAGGGGTAGCGGTAGCGCAGCTGCGCCGTGCCAATTTGATTGGTCAAGAAGCTGAACGTTTCGTAACCGCGCAATGGCTCAGAGAAACGTCGCGCTTCCGGCACGCCCGCGAACCAGTCCGCATCGTTGCCTTCGGGGCCGCTGTAGAGCGAGTCGCCGTAGGCTGAGACGCCGCCCACGCGCAAGAGGCGTACGTTCCCCGCGTCGTGAAGCAGGGCGCGTGCTCGTAAAGAGAGCGACAACGTATGGCGACGCGAAAAAGGCAACGGCGAGTACACGCTCAGGTCGCCGGCAATGTCGGTCAAGTCAAACGGTAAGGTGCTCAGTTTTTTTGGAAACAGGCTGCCGCTCAAGCTGGTGAAGAAGCCCCGGCGCGGGCCACTCATCGGCGTGTATTCGAGGCTGTCATGGGCAAACAGCAGGCTTGGGCCGGCGAGTCGCCTGCGATCCGGAGTGGGTGGGTCGTTGCCAGACTGATAGTCATCGAGCACGTTGAATGCGCTCGCAAGGTAGCTCGTGCGCAAAGATACGCCGACCGAGAGCGTGGCTTCGCGTTGCTCGGTGACCACGCGATAGCGTTGTTCGTCGTCCGGCTCACCGTCGTCGTCCGTGTCCACTTCGCGCTTTAGCGTCTGCTCGTACGAGAGCTGTGAAGCGGAGATCATCACGAACACGGGAGCCAGCTGCGCGTTGAGGTACGCCGCGGCGCCACTCGCACGCAGCGAACCTATCTGTAGTGCACCGGCCAGTCCCCAACGATGGTAACCAAGGGGATCGCTGCCGAGCAGAGCGATGCCCACGACGGGATAGTTACGCACCACCCCACCGCCGCTTGACGAGGCCGCAAACAGCGAAAGCGAAGGCCCGCGCATGGTAGGAATCAAGACGTCGGGAAAAGCGCGATATGGGCTGTCTGTGGCGTTCGATAGCGTCACACTGGGAGGCGCCGGCAAAGGTAAGATCGGACCATTGCTGAGCTCGGCTGTGCTGCCTGGGTTGGGCACGCTTGTGGCGCTCGCCCCCGCTTGGCTGGTGGTACCTGCGGCAGCGCTGCCGGGCAGGGCCGCGGAATCGGCGGGCAACCCAGCCACCGGGAGCGGTGAGGCCATGCCTGCGGAGCCTACCGAGCCTACAGAGCGTGCCGGAAGCGGCACTTCATCGAGAGTATACTCCCAGCCCTCACGGTTGAAGAATCGGACGACGCCCAATCCTGCACGTGCGTGCATCGCAAGGTAAGGTGCCTGTGTAACCTGCGTGGTCAGTCCCGTGTCGAGCTCATGCACGAACGCCTGGAACACGCGATCTTTGGCCGCCATGAACACTATACGGCCATCGTCTGCAAACGAAGGAGAAGTCAGCGCCGTGCCTGCGATCGATAAGGTATGGGTACGCTTGCCGGTGTGCACATCGATCACGGCCAGGCCGTAGCTACCTTCGAAGATACTGACGACGATGCGTTGGCCGTCAGGCGAGACCGCGGGGCCGGAAATCTGAGTGTTCGGGGGAGCTACGTACAGGGTGCGTTGTTCGTCTGTTTGCAGGTCGAGCGCGCGCACGGATTGCCCCCGGGCATCGCTGCGCACGAAATAGTAGACCGCGCCGTGCGGACTCACGCTGCCGCCCAAGCCCGATAGGTCATCGTGCACGCGGCGAATGCGTCCGCTTGCCACCTCCATGTGCATCAGTCGTGCGGCTTGATAGACGGGACCTTGATCGATCGAAACCCAATAGAGATGGCGCCCATCTTCGGTGAAGCTCAGGCCCGAAATCTCGCGGGGATCGGCCACGGCCAGGCTGCGCGGCGGCGTCACGTCGGTGAGCCTGGTGCTGTGCAGAAGCGTGCCGTTCTTGGAATATAAGCTTAGGGTGGTAGGTGCATCCATGGCCGACGTGATCACGGCTTCGGTGCCATCGAGCGCGCGGGCGTAGCGTCCATTGGCGCCGATAGGGCGGACCGTACGTTGCGCAGCAGGCTTGGGACGCGCGGGAAAACGTTGCTTTGCGTCGGCGGCAAAGTCGTCGATCAACTCCGAGAGCGTGCGCCCGTACACGCGCTTGAAACGGCGTGTGACGATGAAAGGAAAGAAGAACGACTTACCCTGGAGCTCGACCAATTCCCACAGCTTCGGTTCCCCATAGCGGTAGACCAAGTACGCCACGAAATGGCTGCCCACCAGGTAATGGTTACCCCAGTGATATTGGCGATTGAGGTCGCTCAAGTCGCCGCCGGAGATGCCATCCTGCGCTACGCCCGCATGGAAGGCGCCCGTCCAGGCAGGCCAGGTGGGGCGACCCGTACCAGGTTGCAAGAGCTGTTCGTAATAGGTGGCAAGCCCTTCGACGAACCAACCATCTAGCCCGATTTGTTGCGAGAGCGTCTTGCCAAAGATGCGATTGATGCCGCCCCAAAAGCGAAAGCTCTGTTGGAATTGCACGTAGTGAACGAGCTCGTGACAGGCGACGTAGTCTTGGCCAAGCGGGATGCCGAGCTCCGTGCTCCAATCGAACGTGGTGTGCGTGGGTATGACCGAGAAGAAGTCGCCGCCGGCTGGTGCGCTCACGAACGCATTGTTGAACGGCAGATTGGGATGGATGACTTGCAGCCGTTGCCCGGAGATGCCCCCAGTTGCGCCCGTCGCGTTCGCGCGCTTGCGCAGCTCGGTCAAACAACCTTCGAGACGCGAGGCAAAGGCATGGGCCCTGTCGCGCGGTTCGTTGTCTGGGTAGTACAGGTCGATGTGCTCGGTCCGCAGCACGCGCATGTCATCGCGTGCCACCGCGCTGGCTACGTCGCTGGGTAGCTTGGGTCCGACCGCACAGCTCGACAGCAGGAAGAAGATGGGGATAAGGAGGTTGCGCACAGGGAGCAGGCTCTTAGCATGCGTTCCCGCCCGCTCGGAACAGACTTCTAGCTTTCCTCCGATCGCTTGCCGCCTGGCCCCCGATCCGCCTTGCCGAGCCCAGCATCGTGCTGAGTGTTTGGGACTTGTAGCCCCGTTTTAGATAGTTAGATCAACTCGGGCGGCGGGGGCGGGGGAGGCTCTTCGCCACCACCTGTGCCATCTGTGCCCGTATCACCACCGTTGCCGCCGCCACCGTTGTCACCCGGCGGAGGTGGGGGCGGGGGCTCGTTCACACCATCACACGCGAGTGCGCCATTCTGTCCGTTGAGCGCGACGCGATAGGACTCGCCGCTGTCAGCGCCGAGCACGCCGCGCTGATCGTGATCGACCACGATGGCGCATTCGCTTTCGGTCGCATTGCCCGCGCCATCTACGACGCGAACCCCGAGCTTGTACACGCGGCCATCCTTGGGCCCCTGACGTTCCGCGCGCAGCTGCACCCGATTGCAGTCATCGACCAGGATGTCTGGTGAGTGATGTCCATCGCCGAGATCATCGACAGGCTCGTCACTGCTCGCCCAAATGAACTCCGCTTTGAGATCGCTCTGGCATGCGTCGGTCACCGATACGCAATCGTTGACGCTTATCGTGTGGAATTTGTGATTCGGTGGCCAAAGGTTGAGCGTGTGCGGCTCAAGCTTGGGAGCCTGAGTGTCTGTCACAGTGAGCTGCGTTCTACAGAACTCGGCATCGCTCTCGCCCGTGACCACGATCTCGTGGCTGCCGACCGTAAAAGGTCCGGCATTGGACACGTCGATGTCTTCGTTGCCGCAGCCATCGGTGGCGCTGTCTCTCACGTAGAGCGTGCCCACGTCTGCGGTACCGCTGCCGTCCACGCATTCTACGCTGAGCGGTTCAGAACATTCCCATGCGCCCGCGGGTAGTGCGGCATCCGCGGCTACGCACTCGGCGGCCAGGGCTTGCGCTTTGTTTGCGGTTGTAGCGGCTTCATCACCGCAGCCAACGATGCCGATTGTGCCGGCGCCAAGGAGCAGGCCAGCATTCCATAGTTGTTGATTTCGTTGTTGCATGGGAGTGCTGTGTGCGGAGCCTGACGGGCGGTTGAAAGAAAATGGAGGACGCCGCATTTCATATAATTTTGCGTCGCACAGGTGGCCTGCGGCGTAGCTTGGTACGCTGGCCTGCTACAACGTCGCCATGCCCAAAACATGGATTGTGTCCCTGATCCTGATTGCAGCCTGTGAAAAGCCTGCCGAGCCCGTAGCGCAAACAGCTACGCCCAGCGCCGCCGCGCAAAACCCGGCTGTAGCTACCTCGCAGCCGGCGACTCCGTCGCAAGCTGCCGCCGTGCCCACTGGCACCGCGAGTGCGGGCGGACTGAGCTGGACCGATGCCAAGCCCTTCGTGCGTCGCGCCCCAAAAAACGCGATGCGCGCCGCCGAGTACGGCGTTGAGGGCGAGGAGCGCGCCGAGCTGAGTGTCTTCTACTTCGGTCCCGATCAAGGATCCGTCGTGGAGCCCAATGTCACGCGTTGGTTGGGCCAGCTCAAACAATCCGATGGCAGTGACACCGCAGCCAAAGCCAAGCGCAGCGAGAGTAAGGTCGCGGGTATCAGCGTCAGCTTCGTAGAGGCCAAGGGAACCTTCTCGGGCGGCATGGGCATGCCCGGTGCGCCCGCCCCTGCACCGATGTCCGATGCGATGCTGCTCGGTGCGATCGCGGCCGGCCCCCAGGGCTCCGTGTTCTTCAAGCTGGTAGGTCCGCAGCAGGCCGTGGAGCGCGCGCGACCTGGGTTTCAGGCCATGCTCAACTCGCTCAAGATGTAGTGGCGAGATCATGGCACTACATCAAGGCAAACAAGTTCCCACAGTGGCGCGCATGTATACGCGGCGCGGCTGGATGCACGGCACCATGCGCCTCGTGCCGAATCAAACCGTGATGGATTTTCTCGATCACTCCAACCGCTTCATCACCTTTACCAAAGTGCAGCTTGCCGCCTACGAGCAAGAAGTGGACTACCTGTCGTTTCAGCGCGATGCGATAGGGCTGTTCCTTGCGCCTGAAGGTGTCGAGTGGAAGCTGCGCGCACCGGAAGGGCAAGTGAAGTCCGTGCGTGTGTTGTGTCTGTTCGATCAAGGCGCGGTGCGCGGAACGCTCGACATTCCTGCGCGCGTACGCGTATCTGACTATTTCATGAATCGCGATGGCTTCGTGCAGCTGACGAATGCTCACGTGCGTCTGCCGGACCCGCAAGGGCAACGCACGAACGAGAACCATCCGCTCGCGATCGTCAACTCTGCGCATATCCTGGGCGTGTCTGAGGTTCCTGCCAAGGAAGGCCTGGCTAAGTAGCGGCGCCTCAAGCGCTCGCGTGCGACAGGCTTACCTCTGCTCGGTTGGCAAAATCCGTGAGGCTGCTCCTCGCTGCCTGCCGCGCTGCGGGCTACGAGCGCTGCTATGAGCAGGATGAGCGGCTTTACCCAACGTATGCGAGTTCCAGCGGTTTGCTGCGCGCTCATATTCTGCGTGCTGAGCGCATGCACCACACCGAAGCAAGATGCGCCCGGCACGAAGGCTGGCAAGCCAGCGCGGGTCGAGATCGGGCCGGCTTCTGCAAGTAAGGTCACGCCGCAGCGCGCGGCCGCGTTTCCGCAACCGGGCTGGCACGTGCCACGCGAAATCGCCTTTTCGCCCGATGGTAAGCTCGTCACGTATCTAAAGAGCGAGGCGGGCAATGAGACCATGGCCTTGTTCGCCTATGACATCGCAGCGGCCGCCCATCGCGTGCTCGTACGTTCGAGTGATCTGGTAGGGCTCGACGTGCCGCGCTCGCGCGAGGAAGAGCTACGTCGAGAACGTTCGCGCAATCGCTTGGAGGGCGTGGCTGAGTATAAGTGGGCGAAGGAAGCCAACCTGCTCGTCTTACCCCTCGCGGGCGATGTGTTCGTGCGCAAGCCGGAAGGCGCCCTGACGCGTCTGA
>JBKJIA010000402.1:0-25796 GCA_046598735.1 Polyangiales bacterium | reverse complement strand
AGCGCATGGCGGGAAGTGATCGATACGGCCGAGGCTGCGCAAGATGTGAGCGGCGCATGTCGATTCAGCGCGTTCATCGCTTATGAATGGTCCGCCTCGCCGAACTTGAACAACCTGCATCGCAACGTGATCTTTCGCGGCAGTAAGGTGCCCGAGTTGCCTTTTTCGTACTTCGATGGCTCCGAAGAAGAAGCGCTATGGAGCGCGCTCGAACGCAACTGCACGAACCAAGAAGATGGCTGTGACGTACTGACGATTCCCCACAACTCGAATCTGTCGGCTGGACTAATGTTCGAGCCAGTCAGCCAAAACGGTAAGCCTTTTGACGCCGAGTATGCAAAGCGGCGCGCAAGCTTCGAGCCGCTGGTCGAAATTTTTCAACACAAGGGCAGCTCCGAGTGCATGCCAGAACAGGGACCGGACGAGCTGTGTAAGTTCGAGCTCTTGCCCTACAACAATCTCGGATCGGTCACGCTGGGACTAGGTAGCAACACGCTGGTGCCCTCGGACTACGTGCGAGACGCGCTCGGCCAAGGCCTGCGTTTGCAAGCACAGCTCGGTGAGAATCCATTCGCTTACGGTTTCGTAGCGAGCACGGACAGCCACCTTGGGACACCGGGAGCGGTCGATGAATCGCGCTTTAAAGGTCACGGCGGCGCAGGCTCCAATGCCCGCACGGTTGCACCGGTTGGCCTTGCCGATAACAGCTGGCTCAATCCCGGTGGGTTGGCAGTGTTGTGGGCCGAAGAGAACTCGCGGGAGTCGTTGTTCGGCGCGATGCGTCGTCGCGAAGCTTATGCCACGAGTGGTCCGCGCATCGTGCTGCGCTTCTTTGGTGGCTTCGATCTAAGTGACACCTTATGTGATGCCCGCGACTTTGCTGCGCAGGGGTATAAGGGTGGAGTACCCATGGGTGCGCAGTTGCCGGCCGCCTCAGCGGGGGGTGCACCTCGCTTTGCGGTGTGGGCCATGCGCGATCCGGGCACCGTAAGTCAGCCTGGTGGGCTCTTGCAACGCGTGCAGATCATCAAAGGTTGGTTGCAGGACGGTGAGGTTTCCTATCGCATCTACGACGTGGCCGGCGATGCCGAGAACGGCGCGAGCGTCGAGCCTGCGACCTGTGCACCGACCGGCGCTGGCGCAGAAGAGCTGTGCAACGTGTGGCGCGATCCTGACTTCGATGCTTCGCAGTCGGCGTTCTATTACGCGCGCGTGCTCGAGAATCCGAGCTGCCGTTGGCACACGTTGAGCTGCGTAGCGGCCGGCGTGGATTGCACCAAACCAGAAACCATCGGCGAAGGTTTTGCGGATTGTTGCGGCAAAGAAGCGCGCGTGCAGCAAGAGCGCGCGTGGTCAAGCCCGATCTTCTATCGAGCGCCCTGACGTGCTGCGACATCTGTGTGGTTTCTTGGTGCTCGGCGCGCTGCTTTTCATGGGTAAGCGCACGCTTCAAGAGCACATGCCCGAGCGTCCGTCGCTGCTCGTTCCGGTAGCCGCGAGTGCAAGCCCGCGGGAGGTGGAGCGCGCCATCGATCAGGCCGTCTTGCTCGAGCTTGCGCTGCGCTCGCAGTCTGCGTTGACCGATCCGGTGGTGCGCGAGCAGCTGTTGCGCGCGATGCGCTTGCAAGGGCATCAGCAGGAGCACGAACAGGATCAGGCATTGCTCAAGCGCGCGCTCGCCCTCGGCGTGCATCGGGTCGATCCGCTTGTACGGCAGCGTCTGATCTTTCAAGCGCAACAAGTGCTGCGCGCAAGCTTGCACGTGCCCGAGCCTACAGAGGTCGAGCTACAGCGCTATCTGGCTGCGCGTGCGGCGCGCTACCGAGAGCCCGCGCGTGTTTCGTTCAACCAGATCTTCGTCAGTCGTAGTCGTCACCCAAGCTCGTTCGATGCCGATATCCGCGCGCTGGCAGCACGTCTTGAGAGCACGGAGCTTGAACCGAGTCGCGCGGTCGAGCTAACCGATCCCACCCTCTTACCATTCGAGCTCCACCAGCTTTCCGTGCGCGAGATCGATGCCCGTTTCGGTCCGGGAGTAGGGGAGAGCGTGAGTGCGTCGCCACAGGGGCGCTGGCAGGGGCCCGTGGCATCGAGCTACGGCATGCACTTTTTTTTCGTAACGTCCCGAGTTTCAGGTCGTTTGCCCAGACTCGACGAGCAACGCAAGCGCGTACACGCAGACTTTATCCACGATGCTCTTGGCACAGCGCTCAACGCCGCTTTGTTCGAGCTTCGTCAGGGATATCGTGTCGTGGTGCAGCGGGACGGGACATGACTTCCATGCTGAGGCTTTGCGTATACCTTACGGTCTTGTTCAGTTGCGCACAGGTGAGCGCCCACGCTTTTGCGCCGGCGGCGGTATTGATCGAAGAGAGCTCGCCTCGGCATTACCACGTGACCTTTCGACGCGGAGCTCAGCTTGCTGCCGCCCTCAGTCTGCAGTTTCCGCGCAGCTGTCAGCAGGGCGCGCGAGAGAGCAGGGTGGAAGGCGACCAGCTGATCGACCGTTTCGAGCTGAGCTGTCCTTCGCAGCTGCAGGGGCAGACAGTGCGCATGCTCGGCCTTGCGCAACTCTCGATCGGTGCCGTGCTGCACGCCCAATTTCTAGACGGGCGCAGCGTACGCGAGCTGTTGTCTGCGCAGCGCACGAGCCTTTCGCTACCAAGCAATAGCTGGCTTGCCGAAGTGTTCTTTGGCTACCTGAGGCTTGGCGTCGAGCATCTGTTGACCGGCCTCGATCACGTATTGTTCGTGGTGGGCTTACTATGTTTGGTGCAAGGCTTGCGAAGCATCCTCTGGACGCTCACGGCCTTTACGGTGGGTCACAGCGTCACCTTATGCTTGTCGTCGCTGTCGATCGTGGCCCTGCCGCAAGCGCCGGTCGAAGTGGGGATAGCGCTCAGCTTGCTGGTGGTGGCGCTCGAAATCGTGCGCACGCTAGCGCCTTTGAACCACGCCCACGCGACGCTCAGGCCCGTTCGTATCGCGATCGCGTTCGGTCTGTTGCATGGCCTCGGTTTTGCCGGTGCATTGGCTGAAATTGGCCTACCCGAAGACGAAATCCCACTGTCTCTTTTTTCATTCAATCTCGGTGTGGAGCTCGGCCAAATTCTCGTGGTGTGCGCAACGCTGCCGGTGTTGTGGTTGCTGCGTAAGTTGCTGCGCGATCGCGAACGAAGCGTGCGACTGAGCGCCGCCTACCTGATTGGCTCCCTTTCATGGATGTGGTGTCTCGAGCGAGTCGCGGCGTTGTTTGCCTAGTGCTGTAGCCAGTGCTCTCCGAAAACCGGGCATCTCGGTCCTGGATTCAGACGATCCGCGTCGTGCGCTGCGCAGTGCGCCCGCCACCCGCTGCGAAAAAGCCAGTGATCTTCGGCGCGCGAATCTGCCAACGCACACGCTCTGACGTGGCGCGCCGCTTGCTTTGATAGCGCTTGTCCCACAGCCCGAAGGTGAATCCCATGAGCTCGCCGAGTCCTGTTTCCATGGAGCCACACAGAAGCCCCTCGAGTGCTCCGGATACTTACCTGGCTTACCTGCGCGACCAAGACGATCCCATGCGCTGGGTGGCACCACGTATGTTCGATCGCTGCGCGGAGCTGCGTCGCTTTCAGCGTTTCGTGACCAGCCTGGAAGGGCGTTTGGGTCGCAAGCTAGATCACGAGATCGGCTCAGGCCTCGATGAGGGAGCCTTTCACGGCGAGGTCTTTTTCGCTGGGGCCGTGATTCGCTTCAGCAACTTCGGTCGCATGATCGCCGTCGTGAACGGTGACGTACTGAGCACGCGCGTACGCCTGCTCATCGATCAAGTGGCAGACGAGCAGGGCTACATTGTGATCCCCGAGTCTTTGCTTGCCTTGCCTTACTCTGGAACCAACGGCTTGGTCTCGGACGACGAAACTTGGGGTACCCGCTTTTTCGGCGGTCTCTAAGCCAGCCTTACTTCTGGTACGCTGCGAGCATCATGAGCAGCCGGCCCACGCCACCGCGCCTCGGCTTTCGAGTGCCACCACCGCCAGCGCCGCGCGATCCCGCGGCAGAGGGCGATGACGAAGCCACCTTACGCCCGGGCGACCTGCTCGACGGCCGCTATCAAATCGAAGACCAGGTCGGCGAAGGCGGCGTAGGCGTCGTGTATCGCGCGCTGCAACTCAAGTTGCATCGACGCGTGGCAGTCAAGCTGTTGCACCAGGAGAGTGACGAGCAGCAACGGCCGCGTTTCGAGCGCGAAGCCGTCACGCTTGCGGCGCTGTCACATCCCAACATCGTCAGTCTACAAGACTACGGTCATACACGCGGGCGGCCGTTCTTGGTAATGGAGCTGCTCGCAGGCCGTACCTTGCGTGAGCTCGTCGATAGCGAAGGCGCACTGAGTGTGCCGCGCGCGCTCGCGCTCACGCGTCAGATGCTTCACGCGCTAGCGTACGCCAACTCACTCGGCATCGTGCATCGCGATCTCAAGCCCGCAAACTTGCTGGTGCAAGCTTTGCCCGCTTACGAACACGTCAAGATTCTTGACTTTGGTTTCGTCAAGCTCTTGCCAGGCAGTTACCTCGATCGCGGCGTGCAGTTGTCGCGCGTGGGCTTTACCTTCGGAACACCCGCCTATATGTCGCCCGAGCACGCGACAGGGGGCGAAGTCGACGGTCGCAGCGACCTCTATTCGACGGGTATTTTGCTGTTCGAGATGCTCACGGGCAGCAAGCCCTTCGAAGGGGAGCTGCCGGACCTGATCCGCCACCATCTTTCGACTCCGGTACCTAAGCTTTCCGATCGCAGGCCCGAGCTTGCGGATCGCCAGGACCTTCAAGCGTTGATCGACCGCGCGCTGGCCAAGCCGCGCGAAAAGCGCTTTGCCAATGCAGGCGAGTTCTTGCAAGCGATCGACGACCTTACCGTGTCGAGTCAGGGGCAGCCGCTCCAAGCAGGCACGATGGTCCACGGTGGGCCCGCGCAGAGCATCGATCTGGAGCTCAAGCGACTTGCGACAGCCGTGCAGCGCTTTGGTCGCATCGCGTTTGCCACTTTCAAAGAACGGGCAGGTCCCGCCGTCGAGCGTGCTTGGATGAAGGTCAGTGCGCTTGCCCTGCAACTATGGGTATGGCTTCAAGCGCAAGCACGTGCGGGCTCGGCGTGGGTCCAATCGCGCTTGCAACCGGGGCAACGCCGTCTGGTACCGCACACGAGCGAGCCGACTGCATTCCAAGACCCGGCGGCGCCCGCAGCGAGCGACGTGCCACAAGCGCCGGGCTCCCAGCCGCCGTTCGAGGTACCAGCGGCGGTAGTGCCCGCGGCCGCGGCGCCTCGGCCCGTGCCTTCCACCCCGCCTCCAGTACCTGTGGTGGCCTCCAAGCCTGCAGCAGCAGCGCCAGTAAGGTCTGCTGTCGATGCGGGTCCAGGCCATGCAGCCACGCTCGATCTGAGTGATCCGCAAGTGCAGGCGTCCGTCGGCATGACGTCGCCAGCGAAACCAGGGCTCGAAGGCGCGCGGGGTCACGGAAAAGACAAGCGCAGTTAGGGCTTCTGCTAGACGCAGTATGACCAACCGTCAATGTGCTTGACGAATGCGTCAGGTGGCGGGCGCTTCCGGCTTGCAGAATGTCTCTACGTACAGCTCTTCCACTTGTTTGCGTACCCAAAGCGTGCGGCGCAAGTAAGTCAAACTCGAGCGCACGCTGGGATTGATGCGAAAGCAATTGATCGGGATAAGCGCGCCCAGCTCGTCCCAGCCGTAATGTTCGGCCAAGCGCGTGACGATGGCTTCCAGGGTGATGCCGTGCAGCGGGTTGTTGATCTGGCGCTTATCCATTCCCAGCCTATCTACCCGGCATGTCCGATCTGTCCACCGCCGTCTGCTCGATTACACCGACGCAGCGTCGCCGCTTCTTCTGGGCGGCATGGTGGACGCATGCGCCCACTCACGCGCCCTTTCGCAAACCTGACGCTTCGAATGGTGGCGCACAATCGATCGAAGAAGCGCTCGCCGACGCGCAACGCGTGGCAGGTCGACATCTGACGCTCATCGAACCGTATTGGGCGCGCTCCTGGAACCGTGTCTTACGCGGCGAAGCGCCTCCGCCTCCGCCCCAAGCACGTGCCGCGCGCGCAAGGTCGCGACCTGTGTCGGAGGCCGCCCGCCCTTCGGCCTGGTCCGTATTAGGGCTCGCACCGGGCGCAGCGTTGGCCGACGTCAAGCGCGCCTTTCGCAAGCGCGCGCTTGCGACCCATCCCGACCAAGGCGGCGATGCCGAGAGTTTTCGCGAGTTACAGCAAGCCTATGAGAAGCTGCTGGTCAAGCTCGGCGCGCGCCGCAAGCGCTGATGGTAAGGTCGCAGCGTAGCCGCGCTTAGCCGAGCCTAGCCGAACAATGGTAAGGCTTGGCCGGTGATCGGGAAATTTCGGGCCAACTCGCCATCGTCAAAACCCGCGATCTTGCGCAGCGCCAAGTGCACGTGCTGTGGACTTATCACGACACCGCCCTTGGTTGGCTTCAGCGACTTGGGGTCCACCGCGACCGAACGCTGTTCATCGTCCGTGGTGCCGATGGCGCGGTCGCCTTTGATCGCGGGTCCGAAGGCGAGCACGCTGGTGATGGGCCAGTGATCCTTACCAGAGCCCTGGTCGGTGCCGTTGTAGCTAGGGCCGCGACCGAAATCACTCGTAACGACCACGTAGGTCTTCTTGTCGAGCCCGTTGCGCTCCAGCTCATCGAGCACGAAGCCAACGCTGCCCAAAAGCTGCGCAATCTGTCGGGGTTGATTGACGTCGTGATCGCCGTGCGTATCGAAGCCACCAATACTCAGACCCGCGCTGACCGCGAGTCCGTTCTTGAAGGCTGCGCACGCGAGCTGTGCCTGGCGCATGGTATTTTCAAGGCCGCCGAGTCCGTTCGGGATATCGATGGGCTTGGGTAGTACCAGTTTGCGCAGCTCCGTGTCCGTGAGGCGCGCGCTCGCAAGCCCCGCCATCGTGCGCTGCATGGCAGGCAGGTTCTGGGCCTTGCTGAGTCGCGACAGACGGCCCTTTTGCGCCTTGCGAATGCGTTCCCAGGTGGCAGGTGAATGGTAACTCTGAGTGTCCTGTCTGCTGGGGTCGATCAGGTTCGGCTCGCCTACACGCTGGATCACGCCCACGTTGTTCAAGCGGACTGCGGGTACGATCCCCATCGTGGCGTCGTAACCACCACCGGCGAGGAATGCGAGTGGCATCTTGGCGCCACCTGCCGTAGCCACCATGGCGCCGAGCGCAGGGTAACCTTCCGTCAGCTTCCCGGAGGCCATCACGCGCGAGCCGCTGTCATGGTTGTTCGTCGTCGTGTCGATGCCGTTGATCACGGTCATTTTTGCGCCCGCCTTCTCGAGAAATGCGCGCGGCGAATATAAGATGCCCGTGTAGTCGACTGCTTCGGCTAGGTTCCAACGCGCGGGGTCTACTTCCCAACTTGCGTAGGGAATGTTTCCGATCTGCCCTGGCGCCGTATAGAGCCGATTGTGCTCCGTGCGATCGGTAGGATTGAAGATGAACTGGGGATCCCAGCCACCTGAGGCATGGAGGAAGATCCAGAACGGGCCGGCATACGAGGCGTCCTGCGCTGCAACTAGGGTAGGTTCGGTCAGGCCGAGCCCGAGGCCAAGTCCTAGCAACGAGGCGGATGCTCCAGCGAGAAACGTGCGGCGCTTGATGTTTTGCATGTTTTGCATGGGGTTCACTCGTAGAGGAATTGGTAATCGGACATGAGGTAGGTGAGCACGGCCATCCACGCGCGCACGGTGTAGCGAGAGTCCTGATCGAAGCGTTGGCCTTCGGGGAGCTCTTCACGGGTAATCGGATTGCGACGCGCGCCGCAAGCGTAAGGCAAGCGATCGGAGACGGCCTTGGATGCCACGCCCTGCAGACCCTCACGCCACGTTTCTAAGAACAGGTTGTAGGTGGTCTCGACCTCGGCATCGTCGAGAGCAGGGCGGCTCCCCCACATGCGCTGATGGAGGTACTGGATGTTCTTTTTGATGTTCTTGATCGCATCCAGGTTGTCCGTTCCGTCGTCGGAAATCGGCGTGGTTTCGATGTCTACGTACTTGAATAGGACGCGCTGACTCTTGGCTTGGCTGAACTCGAACGGTGCAGCTACGCATGAGACCTCGTTCGACATGCGCCACTGGATGCCGCTCATCACGCTGTTCAAGTCGGTCAGGCGATTGGTGGCGGTGTCGCTGTCGATGCCGCCGTAGAGAAGAGCGTAGTCACCGCGCAGGTAACGGTCACCATCGTACTCGCGCTGCCAGCCAAAGCCGACGGTGGCGGCGATCTTACGGTCCAAGAGCTCCGGGATGCTGAGCCTGCCGGTGCCCACGTCCGTCAGGCTCAAGATCTCTTGCGTAGTCGGCTCATGTCCGAGATTCGACGCGCGGAAGTAGTCGGTCAGGACTACGCCACGAATCACCACCTTCAGGTCATACTTGGAGGCAACGAATGCCTCGCTCAGCTCCCTAAATACGCGGTCTTGGGCTTCCCAGGCGGATAGTAAGGCGGTGTATTCGGCCGTGTCCTGGCCTGGATACTCGAGCGGCGTGTGTCCCGTGATGGCTGAGTACATCTGGCGCACGGCCGAGAGCGCAAAGCGCGGGTCGGCGACCAGACGTTTGCCAAGCCAACGCGGCGCCGCGTCGAACTCGCTGACGGGGATAAGCTCATCACCGAAGCCGGGCGCGAACATCTCGCGATACCACTCGCGCTCCGGAATCAGCTCTTCCTGATCGTCGTCGTCCCACTTCATGAAGCTGCCGGCGATCGGGTCGAGCTGACGGTGACAGCTTGCGCAACCCGGATCATCCCGCGTGGGATTGTTGTACTTCGTGGCGTTGAGCGCATCGATGGGCCGCTCTGCCACCTTCAGGATGTCCGTGGCCAAGAACTGTTGCATCACCATGCGCGCGCGATGCCGATTGCGATTGGTCTCGGACGTCGGGAAACGGTTCAACCAAATCGGGTTGGTAAGAATGCCGGCGTGGGGTACGGATACGAGCCCCCCCTTATGAAAGATGCGAACCTTAGCTTCCTTCCACTCGCCTTCGTTCGTGGGGTCATCGAACGCAACACTCAGATCGTAGAGCTGCGCAGTATACGGATTCACAACCGTATAGTTGGCGGTCAAAATCTCGGTGAATGGCTTACCATTGCGTACGATGTAGCTGAGTAGCTCGAGTGGCTCACGTGCCAGGCCGCGATTGATGGCGCGACGTGTTTCCTCGGGCTGTTCGTCGAACCAATCGCGTGCACGGGGGTACGCGTCCTGGTTGAGCAGGTTGACCGCATCTTCGTTGCGGTAGTAGCGATCACTCAGGAAAATGTCGTTGTACATCTCCTTCAAGCGAACGTAGAACGCGGGCTCTTTCAGCAGCTTGTCGAGAAGCCCGCGCAGCGCCTTTTCGCCGTCTTTATCGAGCTTTTCGAGCTCAGCATCGCTCGGCAAGCGGCCGGCAAGATTCAGGCTTGCTTTGCGGAATGTCTCGCTTGGTCCGAGGATCACGAGGCCCGTGTCGTCGGGCTCGGCCGCCGCGGGATCTTTCCCTTCGTTGCAGGGCTCGCCTTTGCGCAGTCGCTCGATCAACGTGGCCAGTGTCTTGTAGGCCGCGTCGCCTTCTTTGATCACCGTGCCGCCACCGTGGTCGGTCAGACCTGAGGGTTTGGCGAGAATCAACGGGGTGCCGTCGTACTCGTTCTTGGCCATTTCGGTGACGGCCGCTAGATTGGCTTCAATGAAACCCGGGTAGTTCGCTGGCAATAGATGGAAAGCCGCATCGTCTTCGACCGCTTGTCCGCCTGGCGCATGGCAGCTGATGCAGATCTTGCCAAACACGACTGGCCAGGCCTTTTGGGCGAAGTAGTCGCGGTTGCTCAAGCACTGCGCGGCTTCGTCGGGATCGACGTCGGGTCCCGCAGGCTGCGCCAGCTCCGCGCCAGCGCAGGCTCCGAGAAACGGGAGCGCGAGCAGCACGATGCGCGATGCGGCTTGACGGAACGGGCTTCGTGGATCGTCGTTCGGGGTCATCAGGCCTCACTCTGGAAGGGGTGCGAGGGGATGAACAGCAAGACGCGCGCCGTGGGCGTAAGGTGCCAGCACATGCGGGAAATTGCGGGGTTTTACCGGGCTCTGCTGTCGCGCGGTGTAAGACTTGTGAGCACGCTTCGGCAGGGAAACCGCGAGGGTGAAAGCCCCCGCCGAGGGGGCGCTCGACCCCGCTGGCAAAGCGGGCGATGCCGGATTGTCAGGTGCGCAGCCACGAGATGAGTGCGATCAACAGTAAGATCGGTGCCGTCAGGCTCATGATCAAAAAAAGCGCTGCCAGTGCCACGAGCAGGTAATCGCGTGCCAAGGGGCGCGCGGCTGTCGTGCTCGTGCTCGTGCCCGTGCTGCGCTCGAGTAACGTAAGATTCTTACGGTTCGACTTCCACACGACGTCGAACAAGTCGCCGAGCACGGGTATGCTTCCCATCAACACATCGACGGCCACGTTGAGCAGCATGCGGGCGAGGATGACGGTGGACGCGCCTCGTTCGAGTGCCAACCAGAATAATGAGAGCGTGGAGGCGGCGCTTACCATGTCCCCCGCCACCGGGAACAAGCCCAACAGCGCGTCGGCACCAAAGCGAAACGACGTGCCCGGTACGCTCCAACCATCGTCCATGAAGCGCACGAGTCGCTCAGCCCAGCTCGGAGTTTTCACAATCGGCCTATCTTGCATCTCGGTAAGTGGTAGCACTGGCTGAGCATGTCGAACACTCAGCCCCAAAGCCCATTGACCGCAGCGGCCCTTGCCTTCGAGCAGGAGCTCGCGCGCTACGAAAAGATCTGCAGCGAATTGCATCGCGGTAAGGTCAGCTCGCAAAAGACACTCACGCGCACTCAACGTTTACTCGGCGAATCGGTCGAGTGCGAAGAGGAGCTGGGCGCCAAGCTTCGTCTATTGCTCGACGCGATGAACGGCGCGCGCGACAAGCAACAGGCCAGCATGGAGTGGGCGCTTGCCGCTGCCCAGGACCTGCAGAAGCGCGCGGACATGTTCACCGAGCTTCTGACGCGTGTAAACGCGCTCGGCGAGCAAGCCCGCGATGTGAGCGGGCCAGTGGCCGCGATCGTGGCCGAAAAAGACGCGGGAGCGAGCCCCGATCGCTTGCTGTCGCTACTGAACGCTGTGAGCACGCAAATGAGCGGCATCATCGCCGAAGCGACTGCGATTGAAAAAGCTGCGGACGCAGATGATTGGCCGGAGATCGCGCGCGAGGTGCGCAGCCTCAAGCAGCAAGTGCAATCGGCCCAGGCCAAAGTGGTGAGCACCTGCGGCAGCGTGGGCGCGCGCGCGTCTTCCTGAGTGTTCGCAAATTCGTTGAACACTCAGGCTTGTATTCGCTCAGTCGGCGGCGGTCCCGTAGTCCCAAGGCCAGAAGAACACGTAGGTCAGCCAATTTGCGCGCGGGGTGATGCTGAACGAGGTGATCCTCTTACCATCGGCCGCGCGCGTTAGCGTGATGCGATTGAAAACTTCGGGCCTGAGGTTGATGATGCCGGCGCGTCCGGCTGCGTTTGTCTGGGTGGCCCCTGGATCGGGGATATTGCCGGTGTTTTGATAGAACACGGTCGTCGGGCAGGCTTCGACGCCGCAGCCGGTGGTCGTGCTGCCGGACGAGACTTGTACGCCTGCGACTTCGATGTCCGTGCAGTCGAAGATGCGCATCAGGAGCAGGCCGAGGTCCCGGTCGCGCTTGACGCCTGCCGCTCTCGAAGTCGAGTCGAAGACATCTTCTTGGTACATGAGGATGGGCTTGGGGTCGACCGTCTCCTCGACCACGGTGCGGTACATCAAATACTCAGTGGGGTAGAGAGCCAAGCCATCAATGACCGGGTGCATGGCGAGCAGCTGCACCTTGTAATACAGGCCCGACTCGAGCCCCTTGATGACCAGGTAGTGGTCGTCGCCGTAGGTAATGTCGTCGTCGGTCGTCACGGGGTTCGCGCAGAGGGCATCGCCGAACTGGCACACGCGTACCTTCAGGTCTTTCACGCCCGTTTCCGTCTCTCCGGCTTGAGCAAATCCGTAAAGGACCTTGACCTTGAAGCTGGCCTCCTTCGACGATGTCGCGGTCTTGCGCGGGTCTTTCACGCCGAGACAACCCCAGGTTGGATCCTCACAGGCGCCCGCGTTGCAGACGGCCGTCGGGCTTTCATCCGTGCATTGGGCCGCAGTTTTGCACTGTGCGTCACCGCAGAGCTTTTTGCACTGGGGCCCGGTGCAACTCTTTTCGGTCTTGATGCAAGCCTCCGCGCCCTCGTAGCGCGCGCAGTCCTTGGTTTCGCTGCACGACGCCGCGCTCGTGCGAACGCAGGTGCCGAGCGTGATGTCGCAAAGCTTGTCGTCATCGCAACCGTCAGAAGTCGTGCAGGCGGCTACCGTGCACTCGCCATCAATGCAGACGGAGTCTTCCCTGCAGTAGTCCTTGACGTTCTCTACGGTGCAGCCGGTCTTGACCTCGCACAGGCCATTGTCGCCGCACACATACGGTAAATCGCACTGCGAGTCCTTGGTGCATTGCTTCTTGTCGGATTCGATCAAGACGCTGCAGCCAGCCAGTAACGAGGTTGCTGCCAGCAGCAGACACCAAGTTTTTTGCGCGTTTCCCATCATCAGAAGTGCCCCCTCGCGGTCACTGTTCCTAGGCCAATGCCCCATTGCACCTTGGCGGTTGCGGCGGGTTTGGCATCGCTTTCTTTAGTTTCGCTTCCGTCATCGAGGAACCAGAGCACAACACCGGCGCCGATTCCCACGATGGCCACGCCCGCCAGGACGTCGGTCGTGATCGCGAGCGTATCTGCGGAGTTGCCGAGGTTTTTGACATCGCCAGCGTCCGGGAGTGGCTTCTTGAGCTCTTTGTTGCGGTCGTCGACCTTACCACTGGCCATGAAAGCGGTGACGGCAGCGCCCACGAGGGCCGCGCCGCCTACGGCCCAGCTGCCGATGGCAGCCTGTTTCATGGGCGGAAACGGCTTGCGTTCCTCGACCACAACCAGCGGCTTGGCTTCCGGCGCTTTCAACTCCAGCGCGACGTCGATCAAATCGCCACCCGCGATATCGATCACCTGCGTGGCGTTGGCCCCGTCTTCCGCACGTCCGTAGACGCGGTGTCGGCCGACGTTGACTGCCACGGTGGCTGCCATGGGCGTCACGCCTACGCGTAAATCATCCACGAACAGTTCCGCGCCCTCTTTGTTCGCCGTGATGGCGATGCGACCGACCCGCTGACGCAGCGTTTCGAAGGCCGTCTCCACGTCATCGCGGCGCGCCTGCGGTATTTCTGAGCCGCCTTGAGCGAGGTAACCCTCGTAGCTTTGCGTGGCGCCAAGGTAGTCCTGCAGCTGAAGCTTCACTTGGCCGATGTTGTAGAGGAGTCGATAGTCAGGTGCGATCCCGTAAGCGCGCTCGAACTCCACGAGCGCCGCTCGGAAGGCGCCTTCTTGGAACAGCTCAACACCTCGTAAAAAGTGTGCGCTGGCTTCTTTGCGCGCTTCGTCGGTCGGCGCGGCTGCGCTCTGTGCTTGAGCTACCGAACCTCCCAGCAAGCATATGACGGTCAGAAGTGTGACTGCCCAGCGTCTTTGACGCATGAATGTGTTCCCTCCTCAAAAGCGACTTGGTTGCGAACGGCATATGACCACCGCGACGCCCCAACCCCGAGGGTAGCAAATCCTGTACGGAAGCGATCAGTTCTTGTGATCTGAGTGAGGTCGCTCCCAGGCCTCCCTGGATCTTCTGCTCAGTAGCCTCGTGAACAGGCCGCCTACCTCTACCGAAAGCGGGGCTCTAGGAGGTGCGTGTCCGGCTCGGCAGGACAGCGCCGTAGAGTGCAAAGAAGCTGTCGCGTACGAGGCGCAATATCGCGCTGCCCACCGGTCGTTTAGGGCTTACGATCTGACGGCTTTGATCAAGGCCGCTTCTCCATCGACCAAGGAATCCGTGCATGAAGAGTAGTAACTGGCGTCCATCGATACAGCTGTGCCTGGGTGTCTTGTTTTTCAGTGGAGCCTGTTCGGATGGCAAGGGCAAACCAAGCGTGCTCAGCGACGGCGGCGAGGGCCAAGGACAAAGCGGACCAGGGCGCTACACGGCCGGACGTTTCAGCATCGACATCGAAGAGGACGGCGCATTCACGGTCACGCACGCGGGCGCGCCCGACAGGCCCGTGTTTGAAACGGTCAAGGGTGCAGGCGCAATCGCGGCCTTCGATGTGAGCGACTCCATCACGGAACAGAGCGGCTCGTTCTCCGTCAGCGAAAACATCAGGACGACATGCGACAAGCTCGCCGACGTGTCGATCGCAGCCATCGACCAAGGAGTGAAGGTACACGGAACCTTACGCTGTGCTGCCAAGAACGCGGCGGTTTCACTTTCGTTGCGCGCCGGCATGGACGGGGCATTGGACTTCACCCTCGCCCTCGAGGGAGAAAAGTTGCCCTTCAATCAAGTGGGTCTCGTGCAAGCGGCCACAGCCCAAGAGCGCTTCGTGGGTTTTGGCGAGCAGTTCACATTCATCGACATGCGCGGGCAAAAGTTCCCTGTTCTCGTCGAGGAGGGCGGCATCGGTCGCAATCCCAAAGTCATGAGCTTGGGCGCCACCACCGGTAACTTCTACACCACGTACGCGCCTATGCCGTTCATGTTCAGCGATCGCGGGCGCGCGCTCTTGCTAGACAATGCCGAGCTCAGCTGGTTTGACCTGACCGCGGACGATCGCGTCAGCACGCGCGTGCGTGCCACGGAAATGCGCGGTCATTTGTTATTCGGCGAATCCCCACGCGAGGTGATCAAGGTACTTACGGGCTTCACCGGACGCATGCCCAAGCTGCCCGCTTGGATCAATGAAGGCGCTGTCGTAGGCATGCAGGGCGGAACCGCGCGCGTGCGCGAGGTACTGGCACAGCTCGAAGCCAAGGGCACTAAGATCGCAGCTTTTTGGTTGCAGGATTGGGTGGGTAAGCGAGAGACCGCGATAGGCTCCAGATTGTGGTGGAATTGGCAGCTCAACGCGGCTCAGTACCCAGCGTGGGAGGAGTTGGTCGCGGACCTGAAATCCAAAGACATCCGCGTCATGACCTACGTGAATCCATACCTAGTGGATGTGGGCAGCGATCCCAACTTTTCCCGTAACCTGTATGGCGAAGCACGGGCGGCTGGTTACCTCGTCAAAGACGCCATGGGTATGCCCTACGTGCATGTCAGCGGCACTTTCGCGGCCGGCATCGTCGACCTTACCAATCCGAAAGCGGTCACTTGGTACAAGGAGGTGCTGCGCACGGAAGTCTTAGGCGTAGGCGCTTCCGGCTACATGGCGGATTTTGGCGAGGCTATCGCCTTTGAATCGGTGCTCGCCTCCAAGGAGCCCGGCGCCAGCGTTCATAACGTCTACCCGGAGCTCTGGGCGCAGTTGAACCGCGAGCTGTTCGAGGAGGAAGGGCTGATGGGCGAAGCCGTGTTCTTCACGCGCAGCGGTTACACCAAGGCAGCCAAGTTCTCGACTTTGTTTTGGGCCGGCGACCAAATGGTAAACTGGGATGGCGACGATGGACTGCAGAGCGCCATCAAAGGCATGGTGAGCGGCGGACTGAGTGGCATTAGCCTCAATCACAGTGACATCGGCGGCTATACAGCGCTGTTCGGTGCGCGGCCTAAGGAGCTGCTCTTGCGCTGGATAGAGATGAGCGCTTTCACGGCCGTCTACCGCACGCACGAGGGCAGTCGCCCCGAGACCAGCGCCCAAATCTACGACGATGACGACACGCTTTCGCACTTTGCACGCTTTGCAGACGTGTTCGCGGCGCTGTCGAGTTACCGCAACGCGTTGATGGAAGAGGCAACCAAGACCGGCATGCCGCTCGTGCGCCACCTGTTGCTCGAGTATCCAGACGATCCGCGGGCGTGGAGCGAAAACCTTACCTTCATGCTGGGGCCGGACGTGCTCGTGGCACCCGTCACGCAGCCCGCTGCCAAGAGCGTCAAGGCATACATTCCAAGCGGTGACTGGGTCCACCTTTGGAGCGGTGTTACATACAGCCAAGCACAGGAAGTCGAAGTCGATGCGCCGCTCGGTCAACCCGGCGTGTTCTACCGCAAGGGTTCTGCGGCGGGCGTGGCGCTAGAGGGCGTGAAGTAAGCGCGTTCAGTGCTTGTGCTCTGCGCCGGCAGCTTTAGCCGCTGCTGCGGCGGGGTTACCGGACTTGCCTGCGGCTGGGTTACCGGAGTTGCCTGCGGCTGGGTTACCGGACTTGCCTGCGGCTGGCGTTGCGCCGGGCTTACCCGCGGCGGGTGTTGTGCCGGGCTTGTCTTTGCCGGGCATGCCTGCGCCGGCCGGTGCTACCTGACCTTGCTCGGCCTTGGCCTTGCGCGCGCGTGCATCCTTGAGCTTGGTCCGTACCTCTTCAAGCTCCTTACCGGCGTTGTCCGCGTCCGTCTTGAGCTGCGCGAGATCCTTTTCGGTGCGTGCACGCCGCGACGCAAAACTTGCCGCGGGTCCCGCCGCTGCGCGCGCTTTCGCTGCTTCTTTTTGAGCTTCGCGGGCCGCCGTTTGCGAGTCGCCGGCCGCCGTGTTCGCCGTGGTGAACGCTTGGCCTAGCGGGGCATGCGCCTTGGTTGCGCTGTCCGAGGCCGCGATCGCTTTGGTCTGCGCCTCTTGAGCCGCAGCGAGCGCCGCCTTGGCCTTGTCGAGTGCGTCCTGGGCATGCACCACGACGTGTGGCGGCCCCGCTTCGTTGGGCTTCGTTGTGGCTGCGGCGGGCTTCTTCGCGTCTTGCTCGGCCTTCTTCGCCGCATCGGCTGCGACGCGTTCGTTCGCGGTCTTGAGGCGCGTTTCTGCCTTTTCGAGCGCGGCTTTCGCCTTGGCCAGTCCCGCTTCCGCGGTTTTTAGGTCGCGTTCGCCTTTGCTCTTGCTCTTCGAGACGTCTCGCTCGAGCTTAGCGAGCTGCTTGGCCGCTTCCTTGGCTTCCTTAGCAGCTTCCTTCGCAGTGTTGGCGGCTTCGCCCGCGGCGTCTGCGGCGGCGCCCACCGTGCCTTCCGTGGCAAGCGAGCTTTCGAGCGTTTTCACGAGCTCGGGGGCCTTGCTGACCACGGTGCTGCAGTGGGTCTCAGCCATTTCGAGTTGCTCGGGCTTCTTGGGTGCGGCGTCGTCCTTGAGCGACTTGTTGGCCGCGTCGTAGCCCTTGTGAGCAGAGCTGCTGCCGGCGATGGCCTTACGGACTTCCGTGCGCAACGTGCTGATGGTGGCCGTCTGCGTCTTGAGACCTGCGGCCCCTGCCTCGGCCACGGCGCGCTTTTCGCTGGCGGTCTTGAGTGCGGCCTGCGCACGCGCATTGGCGGCCACTGCGCGTTGGGCGAGCGCGCTTGGATCGGCGGGAGCCTCAGTCGCCTTGGCCTCGCTCGGCTTGTTCGCATGCGTGTGTGCGTGGCTGTGGGCCTCGCCGGCAGGCGCTGAAGTGGTGCTTTTCACGGGCGGTGCGCCCGCGGGCGCCTGCGCCATCGCGTAACCAGCCATCGCCAAAAGCACTGCGCTGAATACTGAGAAGCTCGTACCGATTCGTCGCATTAGATTCCTCCTCGTGATGAGGCTCCGCATTGGTGAAGTTCCTTATCCCAGCGTTGGCGAGAAAAGAACAACCGCAACCTAGATTGCGGTCGGCATCTTCACCCAGAATGCCAAGGAAGCCTAGCTTTCGGTCAGTAAGTCGCGAGCCCGCGCATCGTGAACAAGCGTGCTGCGTGGGGCGCTATCCGTTGGGACAAGAGCGCGCGCACGCTCGCATCGCGCAGGGCGGGCCAGCCAAAGCCACGACCTATCAGCATGAACAACTCGGCGCGTCGAATGGCTGATCTTGCCGCGGCCATGCGCGTTGCCTCGTAACGTGCGAGTGGCCGCGAGTAGGCCTTACCTTCGCGCAGGTTTTCATGAAGACAGCGCGCGATCGACCAAGCGTCGAGCCAGCCTAAGTTCATGCCCTGGCCCCCGATCGGGCTGAGTACGTGCGCCGCATCGCCTGCCAAGATCAGCCGGTCCTTTACCCATTGGCTCGCCAAGAAATGTTCGGCCGTAAAGGTGTTGACCATAAAGCAATCTGAGCTTTGAAAGGTATGGTCGGTACGTTGTGCGATGATTTCGCGCAAGATGTCGGCATCTGCGGCTTTTCGCGTGTTTCCGGTGCTGGCCACCCAGCGCCTTTGCGCGCCGGGTAAGGGGAACGACTCCACCAAGCCTGAGCGTGTCAAGAACACGGCGGCGTCCGTGCCAAAGCGATTGTCGTCGGGCAAGTCGCCCATGATGAAGCGGGCACGGTAAGGGCCCCCCTCGTAGCGCGCTTGGATCGCTTTGCGAACCGCGCTGGCCTTACCATCGCAGCCCACGACGAACGCGGCCTCTAGCTCGCGCTCGCCTGTGCTTTCATGGTTCATGCGCAGGCGCACGGATTGGGGCATGACCGTCAGGCTTGAAAGCTCGGCTCCGCGTATGAGCGCGTGCGGCGCAAGGGCCCGCAAACGTTGCTCGAGCAGCGCTTCGGTCTGATGCTGAGGTGCGGTGAGCACGAAGTTGAATGGCAGGGGTAACGTTGCAAACGAGATAGAGCCCAGCGCGCGCGTGCCCGCGAATACCTGACCGCGCCGCACGCAAATGCCTTGTTGGATCAGCGAATCTGCGATGCCGAGCTGCGCAAGACACGCTAGACCCGGTGGGTGAATGCCGATGGCCCGAGACTCTTGACTGCGCTCGGTTCTACGTTCGAGCACGCGTACGTCGACCCCGCATTGCGCAAGGCGAGCGGCCAGCAAAAGCCCCACGGGACCACCCCCAACGACGGCCACTTCGCAACGCTCGATCACGTTAGCGTCCCGGGATGAGTCGAGAACGGTCGTGAAAGTGAGCGGCGTAGGCATTGTCTTTGTTGAGCGCATTCTCTTCGGCACGAATCCGAAAGAACAGCACGAGTGCGTTGGCAAGACTGAACAGCAGCGCGGTCACCCAGGCGCTGTGGAACAGGGGTAGCGCCGCGATTTCCAGAATGACGCCGAGGTAGTTGGGATGACGTAGCCAGCGATACACCCCGGATGTGACGGGCGGCTCGGAAGGTAAGGTGATGACTTTCACGGTCCAGCGCGGCCCTAAGGTACGCATGGCCGCAAGTCGTAAGATCTGACCTAGAGCGAACACACTGAGACTCAGCACCGCGAGCCAGCGGACGAAGGGGCGTTCGAACACGAAGACCTCGATCAGCATCGCGAACAACCACCCAGTATGGACGAAGACCATCCAAGGCATTTGTTGAGCTGCGTGCTCGATTGCGCCACGCGCCCGCAGCGCTTGCTCATGTTGTTGGCTCACGCGCAGCTCGTACAGTCGTTGGAATATGACTGCGAACACCAGTGCTACGAAGCAACCTTGGCTTACCATTGGAGCAACACCGCTTCGGCGCAGAACGCAGGTCCCATGGCGATCATGACCCCATAACTTCCAGCTTTCGGTCTAATCACACGGCGATATTCGTGCAGCAGAAATAGTACCGATGCAGACGATAGGTTGCCAACGTCTGCCAGACTCCTACGGGTGGGTTCCAACTGTTCGGGCGTAAGCTCGAGCCCCTGGCGCAATCCCTCCATGACGGCAGGGCCGCCGGGATGGACGACCCAGGCGTCTACGTCGGCCCGGGAAAGACGATGCTGCCGGAGCAAGCGATCGACTAGAGAGGGCACGCCGTTGCGCGCGATCGTCGGCACGTCGCGGCCCAGCACGATTTTGAAGCCCGTATCCACCACGTCCCAACCCATCACGCGTTCGGTGCCTGGGAAGAACACGGACAGGCTGTCGACCACGCGTGGGCTTTCGCGTTTGGAGCTGGCGTGGGCTGCGCCGGCCATCACTACCGCCGCTGCACCATCGCCGAACAGACCACTCGAGATCAGATTCGCAAGCGAGCCATCCCCTTTTTGTACGGTGAGCGAACAAAGCTCCACGGACAAGAGTAAGGCTGCCTGTTCAGGAAACGCGCGCAAGTATTCGCCCACGCGCGCCACGCCCGCCGCCCCCGCCAGGCAGCCCAGACCAAACAGCGGCATGCGCTTCAACGAGGGCGCAAACGAAAGTCGATTCATGAGTCGCGCGTCGAGTGAAGGGACCGCGAGGCCCGTGACCGTAGTGGACATGAACAAACTGATCGCGCTGGGTTCCAAGCCCGCATCATCGAGGGCGGCGCGCACGGCCTGCTCGCCCAAATCGAGTGCGGCTTTGAGCCACGCCTCATTGCGGGCGCCGAACCCCTCCAAGCGAGCGTAGTCCCCAGCAGGAAGCGCGAGGTAACGCTCCTTCACACCCACACTTTTGAAGAAGCGCTGGATGACCTTAGGGTCCATGCCCAGCTCGGGCAGCGTCTGACGCGCTACTTCAGCCAGGGCTTGCTGATCGTAGTGGTGCGGCGGCAATGCCGTCCCCGTACCGAGAATGCACGGAGCGGCTTGGTAGGCGCTGTTTGGTGGTCGCGCTACCTCAGCAAGTGACGTGGAGGCCATGTAGCGACCAGAGCACTTTCCATACCGTCTTTGGCCCCTGACGCGCTACTGCTCGTTCCCAGCGCGCTGACCGCCGTTGCGTACGGTTATCCGTAGCCGCAAAGACGCCCCGGCGCGGCACTCTGCCTCGGCAAAGTCCGCGGACCTGCCTCGCTACGGTGACATGCCAGGAGGGGTATTACGGGACGGCATGTCATGGGTGGGCGATTCCGCGCTGTTGCTCGGCATGGCTTGGCTCCTCATCAAAGTCCTCTGAATTTCCCGCACCTCATTCAAGTGCCTTTCCAGCATGACCCGCTCATTTTGCAACTTAGCCTTGAGCTCGGGATTGCTAGCATTGGGAATGAGTTGATTGTTCAGCAGGTCGAGGGCCGCTTGGTGCTGCTCGATCTGACTGTCTGCGTAGGTGCGGTCGAAATCGCTGGCATCGGCCGACTTGAGTAGCTCCAGTTGTTGGTTGCTCTTCCCTTGCAGGTCACTTGCCACGGGACTCTGCGCCGAACCGAGCTGCGCCTCCTTGGCCAGGTTCTGCCCCTCTTGCCTGGACTTCGTGTGGCGAGAAATCACGTCCTTCGCAAACTTTCTGAGAAGCGGGTTCTTGGTCTTTTTTTGCGCGAACTTGGCCTGTTCGATCTCGTTTTCGTCCACGGTCTCGCTGATGCCCACGATCTGTTCATCGGTGAGAGCGAGCGGGGCCACGGCACGCTCCATCGGAGGGCGAAGGTTATAGGCAGGGGTCGGTGTATTTTCCCAGCCGGGAAGCGTAGGTTGCTGGGCAACCCGCGGGATCGTTTGCATTGGACTTGCCGTGGCTGACCGCTCCGGGGCGTTCCGTGCGCTCTTCGCCTCATAGGACGCGCCATGTTTGGCACAGCCTGCGAAGGTCAACGCCAAGATGATGGACATGCACAGCGTTCTTGAGTTCGACATGGGGTTCCCCTCTCTGGATGTCGGCGCCGATCGCAGGGTATGGCACCCCGGTAGAAGACCTTCGCCGTGCCAACAGCGACGCATGTTGCATGCCAGGGTGACAGCCTTTGTCTTCGATGACAGCGAGCCGAACTTGACGCGTACGGCCATAGGAGCGAGCGTTCGGTAGTTAATCTGGAAGGGGCGCATGCTGACCATTCTGATCACGGCCTTTCTCGAGGGCATGAACGTGCTCATCGTCGAGATCGCGGGGGCGCGGGCTTTGGCACCTTTCTTTGGCACCAGCTTGCGTGTGTGGACGGCCCAGATCACGGCCACGCTCCTGTTTTTGGCACTCGGCTACGGCCTGGGGGGCCTGTTGTGCAAGCGTGCAAATATGGCGCTGCCAACCGTGTTTGTGGTCGCAGGTGGCTGGCTCGCGTTGTACCCGTTTTGGCGCACCCTCGTCTTGAATGCGATGTTGGCACTCGGGGTATCGGTGGGCTCGTTTGGCGCTTCGGCGTGGCTGTTCGGACCGCCGCTTGCGTGCATGGGCGCGGTGAGCCCGCTGCTCATTCAACGTATGGGCCAAGAGGGTATCGAGGGCGGACAGGCCGCAGGGCGCCTATTTCTGACCAATACCTTGGGCGGCTTGGCCGGTGGTTGGCTTACCGCGCTGGTGCTTATCCCTAACTTTTCCTTACGGTTGGTGCTGGGTGGCGTGGGGATGCTGCTTGTGGCCATGGGCGGCTTTTGGGCCCGTAAGGGCAATCCGGGGGCGCCCGTCTGGATGCCGCTGTTCGCGTGCGCGGCGCTGATGACCATGGCGCCCCGACCACCGCGCGTTGTGCAAGCCAAGTCATCGCTCAGCGCCGGTGAGCTTATCGCCGTGGTGCACCGCATCCAAAGCGCGACGGGTCTCGTGCAGGTCCTCGAGCATCCCGGAGTGTGGCGCGCTTTGTTGCTCGATGGGGTTACGCAAGGCGGTATCGAGATTTCGAGCGGTGCTTCTTACTATCCATTTTCTGATTATCTCTCGCTGATGACCCATCGCTATCATCCGCGGGCCAAGCGTGTGCTGCTGCTCGGCCTCGGCTGCGGGGTGCTCGCCAAGACCTTATACCGGATGGGGCTCGACGTGACCGTGGCCGAGATCGAGCCTGCGGTATACAAGGTTGCGCGCGAGTATTTCGGGCTGCCAGGCAAGGTGCACGTGGTTCTGGAAGACGCGCGCACGTTCTTGGCGATGGACAAGTCCCTTTACGATGTGGTGATCCTCGACGCGTTTGCCGGCGAAAATTCACCCTGGTACCTCGTCACCCGCGAAGGCCTGCAAGCGATGAAAGCGCGCCTTGCGCCAGGTGGCCGCGTGCTGGTCAACAGCGTCACGCTTCCAAGCGAGGAAAGCGAAGGGCTCAAGCGTCTGGAGGCCGGCTTGCTCGAGGTGTTTGGCGAAGCCCTGGTGTTCGCGGAGCCAGTGCTATCCACCCAAGAAGACATTCCGATCAACGCCACGCTGGTGGCGGGCAAGAACCTTATTCCGTCGAGTGCACCTTATCCCGCAAAACCAAGTCGACGCGTGGCTCCTTACTTGGGCGATTATAACTATTTGCCCCCACGGCCCGCGCGCGCAGGGGCGACCATCGATGTGGATGATCACAGCGGGCTCGAGATCGTGGAAGCCGACTTGCGTCTGCGGTGGCGCAATACCGTGCTGCGCGCGTTCGGCCCTGAGCTGTTGCAAGACTAAAGGGCAGTAAAGCAGCAAGCTCCCCGCTTTCGGGAAGGTATAGGCACCCGTGGCTGGGCAGCGGCGTTATCGGGCCCGCATGGTAGCTTGAAGGGCCTTGAGCAAGCGTCGCCAGTCAAAGGTAAGGTCGGTCGCGCTGTGGCCCTATGCGCTGCTTGCGCTCGTGTGCCTGCTCGGTCTCGCGTACTTTGCGGTTCGTCCACCACCTTCTCGACGACCGCGTGCCACGGAGGCCGAACAAAGCGGTGCGCCGGACGCTGACGCGTCGCAACCATCCAAGCGGGGCGCTAGGCCCCGGACTCGCGCACAACGTAAGGTAGACCCGGCCTGCACACCCGGCGCTGTGCAGCGCTGCGTGCAAGGCGATGTCTGGTCCTTGGATGGTTGCGGCAACCTCGAAGACAAGCTCGACGAGTGCGAGAATCAACTATGTCGCCAGGGTGTGTGCGAGGTGGAAGACGAAACCCTTTGCCACGAGCCGCCCGAGGGACGTTGTGATCGCGACAAAGTACGCTTGTGCTACGCGGGCCGTGCGCTGACCGTGGATTGCGCGCGACAAGGCTTGCGCTGTGCGTCTGGCGATGAAGGCGCAGAGTGCGTGCCCGAGATCCCCGCGAGTGAACGCTGCGCCGGCGCGCCGGTGTGCGAGGGTGACGTGCTCGTGCAGTGCGTGCTCGGTCGCAAGCAGCGCCGCGATTGCCGCGCACAACGCGCCACGTGCGAACAGCTAGCCGATGCTACCGCCCCAAGTTGCGTGACGGACCTGCCCAAGGCCGCTGCACTCGCGCGCGGTTGCGGGCCCTGTGCGTGCGAGCCTGATGCAAACGCACGCGAGACCCAGTGCGACGGTCACGATGAAGATGGGGATGGTTTGGTCGATGAGGAGCTCGACTGTGGTGCTGTACCCGTGATCGCGTTTGTAGTGACCGATCGTAGCGGCCAGACGAGCCATGGACCTGAGGATGTGCAGACTGAGCTCGAACGGGCCAATCAGCTGTTTGCCAAGAGCAGCGTGCCCAATCCATTGTCCTTCGTACTAGAAGAGTTGCTGTTTCTCGCGGACGACAGGCTGCTCGACCTAGATGGTAAGGAGTTTCAGAGTCTAGTGTTCGACACGCGCGTCCATCCGGTCCGGGATCATTTCTATCTGCCGCTCGTGTTTACGGATACGGTCTCACTGGGCGGGGAAACCCCGAAAAATGGCGTATCGACGTTACCCAACGGCACGTGTGGCGGTCTGCAAGAATCGTCGGGCCCCGACGTGGGCATTGTCGCGGTGGCCAAGGGCCGCGCTCTCACCACCGTAAGCCACGAGATCGGACACTTCTTTGGGCTGTGTCATACGCACGACGTACGCAGCTCCGCGCCGCGCGTGGTGCTGGACCAGACAGCACGTGGGGCCGCGCGCGAAGCTTGTGGGCCGAGCTGTCGCGACGAGGGGGATGGCTTGTGCGATACCCCGTTCGATCCCGGTCCGCAGGAATGTCTTTACGACGCCACGTGCGGCACGCGCTGCTTGCACGACGATGAGCCCGACCCACGCAATCTCATGGGGTACTACACGGCGTGTCGCCAAGGCTTCAGCGATCAGCAGATGCGTTTGATGCAGCACTCGCTCGCTCTACGCAGAGGCTGGCAGCCGTGTCTAAACGCGGGCTGCACCTGCGAGCTTGGCCGGGATGCCTGTCCTGTCGGCATGAGCTGCCGTCCGCTCAGCTTAGACGAGCCGGGCAACAGCACGCGTTGTGATCTCGACGGACCTTACGGTCCCGGTAGTGATTGCAGCGACACGCGTCAATGTGGCCAAGGCACGTTGTGCATCGCGGAGCAGACGAGTGGCGTGAAGCGTTGCGTCCGGCCGTGCGAAGTCTCGGTGCCGGGCTGTCAATGTACGCCGATTGGAGCAGACCTCGAACGTGCGCTCAGCGTCTGTATCGACGACCTTACGGTTGGCCGCCCCTGAGTTGGCGCGGCGTTCAGTTCTCGAGCTCGATCTCCGTCAGCGCGTTGACCGAAACCAAAGCGAGCCGCTTTTATTGGCGTGTGCGCACGCGCGTGGGTTTGGCAGGCTCAGCGGCGGCGATCGGCAGCATGGCGTCTACCAAACACAGCATTTCATTTTCAGTCAGGTATTTGCCGTACAAGCGATGCATCGCTTGCGAGATGGAGTCCCGCAAATCGGCGCTCATCTTGGCGCGTTTGGCACGACGTGCCGCCGCCATCGATTCGTGAAAACGTGGCGTTGTACGCGCCACGCCACACTCGATGCAGATCAGACCGTCGTACTCGAGCACGCCCAACAAGGTAATGGTCTCGATTTGATCAAGCAGCATGATTCCCCCTTCGCGTGCTTCAGCATGACCCCGCGCGGGTGGCTGGATCAAGTGCGCGACACGGGAATCTTATGTAGCCGCGCGCAACATGTGCTGGGTGCCGATATTTGACCTTATGTAGTCGCACGCAACATCGCGTGAGCAGCGCGTCACGTTAAGCGCTTAGAAACTACCACTCAGCGACAAGCGCATCTGCTCCGGCCCCACGTTGGC
>JBKJIA010000321.1:0-16090 GCA_046598735.1 Polyangiales bacterium | reverse complement strand
TGCATGTTCGGCATCTTGTACTTCTTCTCTTTTGCGTCCTCGCCATGGCACTGCGCGCACTCCATGCCCAAGCCTTCGTACTTCTTGGCGTCGTAGGTCATGAAGACTTGGCGCATGATCGGATGCACCTTACCGATCATGTACCACTCCTTTTCCTCGTAGCTCATCGAGGGCCAAGGCTTGTCATCGGGTGGTGTAATGCCGAGCGCCCCGATCGCACCATCGGTCGGCAAAGGCGGCGGCTCCCACAACGGCTTCGCGGGCTCCGCAGAGCCACTCGTTTTCGTCTGCGTGCCACCACATGCCGTCAGAAGAACGGCCAAAAACAGCGAAGAAAGCCCCGATCGCACCATCACGTCATCCCTTTCGAGCCCGCGCTACACGGGCCCGCGGGATGATATCAGGGTACGGTTGTCGTGACTGTCAGTTCGTACGCGCCTCGGCCCTGCGTAGTCGCGCCATCCACGACAACGTAGTAGGTGCCCGTGGCGAGGCTGGCCGCGGATGAATACGTCTCGGTTCCTGCGCCGGTCACATTGTCGATGCAGCTCAGGGTCGCCGGCACGGTGCATGCGCCGTCCAAGATTCCAACGGTCGCATCCCAGCCCTTAGAGATCAGCGAAACCGCCACCTTGCGCGGCTCGGTTAGCTCGAACGAATAGATGTGGTCGTAAGAATCGCCCGTTGCGCAGTCGCCCTTGACGAGGTCGATGTTTTGCCCTGACGCGGTAGTCGTTTCGCTGACAGCGCGAGCCACCTTGGTTCCGCCTTCGTCGCGGAACTTGAGCTTGGCAGTAGAGTCTGCATCGGCGCAGGTGTTGCGCTTATCGAACTTACACGCCGTGCAGCCGTCGTTGTCCACTGCATTGTCGTCGCATTCTTCTTTGCCCTCGACATAGGTGTCGCCGCAGGTGATTTCGCGGCAGAAATTGCCGGCAGTTTCCTTGCGGCAGATCAGGTTGGTCGCGCAATAGTCGCCAGCGCCCGCGGGATCGCAAACGCCATCTTTTGGCATCTCCTCACGCAGAGTGACGCTCAACGTGTAAGGCCCTTCGGTCGGACCGGCCATGTCAAACGGAGGGGGCAGTGGGAGTGGGACCATACCGCCGCCAGAATCCACCACCAAAAACACCTTCTCGTCCTTGGCAACATCCCAGCTGAGAGCTCCCAGGAAATCGCAAGCGACCGTGGTGGCCGTTTGCGGTTTAGGCGGATTTTGCTTAAGGCTGCTGGCCTTCCCGCATTCGCCGTATAGGTACACGGCTGCCTTGAAACCATTCTGAGGGTTTTTCATGTCGACGACGACCTTACCCTTGAAGGGCATGTCGAAGCTGTACATGTGCTCGGGTCCCTTGACCGGCGTGAAGACCCCGACGTTGGGGCAAGCTGCCGGCACATCGGTCGCGCTGCCGCCGCTCGTGCTCTTGGCAGACGTCGCTTTCTTGTCCGTAAACGCGAGCGGAAACGGCTCTTCGCAGCTGCCCGGCCCCGTGGGCGGAGGAGGTGGCGGCGGAGGAGGTGGCGGCGGAGGTGGCGGAGGTGGCGGCGTGCCCGCATCACCACCGGTCATGCCCGAGTCACGCGTCACGGGGGTTCCTGCATCCTTCATGGGCGTCGCGGTCGTACCGCCGGCGTCTGCGCCGCTGCCCCCGTCGTTGTCACCCGCGGTCTGCCCCGTAAGCGGATCGATGTCCTTGTTCTCCCCATCGATATTCGCGCAACCCGCACCCGCAACGGCCGCCAAGGCCACTGCACCCCAAAGAACTCGTCTAAGCATTTTTCCAAAGCCTCCCAAAGCAGGGAACGGGCGTGTTAACGCTCGTTCTGCGCGCAGGATGTCGCACCTTTCGTGCAATCCACCACAGCCGCGCCACATTGGGGCACAATCTCTCAAAATGCCGAGCAATCGCGCGTGATGAAAATCACTCTCATCAAAATTTGATGACCTATTCAGCAATGGAAAAGGCCCCGACCCCGCATTTTCGCTAAGGAGTCAGGGCCTGGCCTTGTCTTGCATCAGGTGTGCGGAACAGCACGGTAGCGGAACAAGCGTCGCGCGCCTGAGACGATCTCGCTCACTTGTTGGGCTGTGGTGTCATCCGCAAGTACGGCTTGATCACCTTGTAGCCCTTGGGAAACTTCTGCTTCAGCACCTCGGGATCCTGAAGCGACGGTACGATCACGCAGTCGTCTCCGTCTTTCCAGTTCACGGGTGTAGCCACCGAGTAATTATCCGTGAGCTGAAGCGAATCGATCACGCGCAAGATCTCATCAAAGTTGCGTCCGGTGCTGGCCGGATAGGTGATCATCGCGCGAATTTTCTTATTCGGGTCCACGAAGAACACCGAACGAACCGTAAAGGTGTCGTTGGCTTCCGGGTGAATCATGTCGTAGAGGCCGGCGACCTTACGGTCATGGTCGGCGATGATGGGGTAGCTCATCTTGCAGCCCTGAGTCTCCTCGATGTCGCCAATCCAGCCCTTGTGGCTATCCACCGGATCGACACTCAGCGCGATTACCTTGACGCCGCGCTTGTCGAACTCGGCGCGCTTCTTGGCTGCGTAGCCGAGCTCCGTTGTGCAAACGGGCGTGTAGTCCTTGGGGTGCGAAAATAGAATGGCCCAGCTCTTGCCCACCCATTCATGGAAGTTGATGGTGCCCTCGGTCGAGTCGGCACTGAAGTCAGGAGCGATGCTGCCGATGTGCAGTCCCATGATTGCCTCCGCTGATTCGTAGCGTGATGTAGGCGAGCCATATACCACGCCAGCCAGTACGGAAGATCACGCCCTCAATCTTTGTATAGACATTTCGGACAAAGGCTGTACAATCTCTCGTAATGGTGGCGCGAACAAAATGCGCCGTTGCCTGTTGACACAACTAATGTGGATGCGCATAGCTGTTGCAACAGATACTGGCTTCACGGAGAATAAGACCATGGCGTCGGCAACATTGATCAACCCAACCACCATCCAGGAGCTGAGCCCTGGGTTGTTTGCGTTCGCCTATCGCGCGGTGCGTCAGCGAGAAGAGGCTGAGGACTTGGTGCAGGACACCTGGATCAGCGCCCTGCGCACGGTGCCCAGCTTCGAGGGGCGTTCGAGCCTGCGCACCTGGCTTGTCAGCATTTTGCGCCGCCGCATCGCGGACAGGTTCCGTCGCGCGCGTCCGGCCGAGGTGTTCGAGGAGGAGCGCATCAGCGTGGACGAACTCGACGTACCCGAGCAACGCATCGATGCGCATCGAGCACGCGCCCTGACCACGCTAGCCATGGCTGACCTGAGTGACTTGGAGCGCACGGCGGTCACGCTATGCGACGTCCAAGACATGGACCGAGACGAAGCCAGCGAGCGCATGGGTGTCACGCGCGGCCACTTGCGCGTCCTTCTGCACCGCGGCCGTCACAAGCTTGAGGCCGTGTTGCGCGCCGAAGGTCTGGAGCCGGGCTGACCCGAAAGTAAGGTCGGGTTCGCGAACGACTGATTCCGAGCCGCCCCGGCTGAGCTCAGCGACGCAGCTTGGTGACAAGCTCCACTTGGGAGTGGACGCCGAGCTTGCGGAAGATCGACTTCAAGTGATTGCGAACCGTGTGGAGGCTGATGTGGAGCGTGTTGGCAACCCCCGTCACACTGCCCTCGGCCAGCAATGTCTCGACGATCTCGCGCTCGCGCTTGGACAGCTGATCGAGCGTGATCTCAGGGCCCGCGCTGGCATCCCGCTCGCGGCCCGGCGCAGTCGACAGCCCTTCCACGCGGTGCAGCGCTTCGAGCCCTTGGCCCGCAACGCGGATGAGCTCTTCTTGCAGTTTGCCCCGCGACTGACGAATCAGCGCTTCACGGATCACCGCGTCGAGCGTCGCCGGCGAGCAAGGCTTGGTGAGAAAGCGGAAAATTTCGCCTTCGTTGATGGCCCGCACCGCCGCATCAAGCTGCGGGTCACCCGTCAGCAGAATTCTAGCAATGTACGGATATTCGCGCGCCACGTGCGAGAGCAGCTCGACGCCGCGCATGCCGGGCATCCATTCGTCGGACACTACGACCTGAATGTCTTCACGATCGAGCACACCCAAGGCCTCTTCGGCCGAGCGCGCGGTGAGCACCTCGTAGGGCGAACCATCGAGCGCTGCCGCAAGGGCGAGCGCTGCTTCATCATCATCGACCAAGAGGACGCGGAACCTCATCATAACCTCGAATCAATGCGGTGGAGCGAGCTCGACCGCGCCGGGATGCACCCGCATGACGCATGTGATGCGGGAAAAAAACCAATCACGCACGTGATGCAGGAACAAAACCAATCACGCAAGTCACGCCAAACCATCGCATCACATCTTACGCCAAACCATCGCATCACATCTTGTGATGGAGAACAAACAATCGCATCACTGTGATGCCGGAACAACAGCACTTGATTGCGTAAGATATTGCGGCTCTTTTCCATGAGCAAGCGGGTCTTGATCACGCGGGCTTAACCAAAGGGTTGACACTTCCCATGCCCTCTTCCAGATTTTCCACCGTGACCCCTGAACATCCGTTGTCGGAGACTGCTCCCAGTGAGGCACCCTTGCCTGGTGAGCCCGAGCAGGAGGTGTTCATTAACCTTCTACGAAGCTACGACTGTCTTTGGTCTGAACAGGGACGATTTATTCAGCGCTTTGGCATCACGCCCCAGCAATACAATGTGCTCAATGTGCTGGCGCTGCGCGACGAAGGTCAGGGCGTGGCATGCCAAGAGATCGCCGAGAACCTGCTCAATCGTGTGCCGGATATCACGCGGTTACTCGATCGTCTGGAGCAAGCGGGGCTGATTCTGCGCGAGCGCTGCTGCACCGATCGGCGCGTTGTGCGCACGCATTTGAGCCCCGTAGGCAGGGATAAAGTCAACGAAGTCCGCCCGCCCTTACTGGCGGCGCTTAAGCTGAGGTTTGCCCATATGACTGAGCAAGAGGTCGGCGAGCTGAATCGCTTGCTCAGCAAGCTGCGAGAACCCGGTTGCCCGTTCGCTCGCGCCGCGTTCTCGTGCCCCGAGGTGAATGCGGACCCGACCCTACCCCCGCTGTCACGCACCCCGATTTAGATCGTAGCGCGGCTCGATTCGTAGAAGCTTGGCCGTGGCGATATGACGCAGACGAGGCGCTTATGCAGAGCAGGCTGACCTTACCCTCTGCCCGTGTGAGCGCTATTCAGCCGGCGAGGGACTGATCTCGAATTTGGGAACGGTCTTTGATCGACCTTCGTCGAGGATGCGCTGGGGCGGCGTCCGCAGGTCCCACACCAAACCGACGGCGCTCAACATCTTGAGAATGTAGTAGCTCATGTCGATCTCCCACCAATAGAAGCCCTGGTTGGCAGTGCTCTGATAATGGTGGTGATTGTTGTGCCAGCCCTCGCCCATGGTGATGAGCGCGAGGAACCAGTTGTTGCGCGAGTCGTCGCTGGTCTCGAAGCGGCGATTGCCAAAGACGTGCGAGAGCGAGTTGATGGTAAAGGTGCCGTGCCACAGCAATACCGTCGACACAACGAAGCCCCAGAAAAAGCCCCAAAAACCCAAGGTCGCGTAGAGCGTGCCCGCGTACAAGAGCACAGGCACGTAGTGATGATTGTTGACCCAGACGAGCTCGGGGTACTTGGCGAAATCGCGGATCTGATCGAGCTGCGTGGCGTTGTTTGCGCGGCTTACGATCCAGCCCACGTGCGACCACAGTAAGCTTTGGCGGACGGGCGAATGCAGGTCGTTCTCAGTGTCTGAGAACTTGTGGTGATGGCGATGATGGCCGGCCCACCACAACGCTCCCTTCTGCACGCTCATGGCGCCAAAGAACGCGAGCACGAACTGAAACCAACGCGACGTCTTGTACGCGCGATGGGAGAAGTATCGGTGGTAGACGCCGGTCACGAAGAACATGCGCACGTAGTACAGAGCTATCGCAAGCCCGAGGCCTGACCAAGAGAAGCCATCGAGGAACAAGCCTGCGATGATGCCGAGATGCGCAATCCAGAACGGCCAGGCTTGCGCGTGGAGGTAGTGCTTGGTGTAATTTTCGCGGTCCGTGACGACAGCATTCATGGGCTAATTTTTAGCGTGAACGACGTGCGCTGAGTGTCACCGTTTGGTCATGGCGATGCTGAGGTTCGACGCGGGGGCAACGCCACGGCAAATACCGCGAAGGCCTGGGCCAAGCTTGTTCTGGGTACCAGGTGCGATGCTGCGAATGGCCCGCTTCAGAACGGATTGCCGATCACACGTAGATCCAGGCCCGCCGGCAGCATGTAGCTCGTGTAATCCGCGTATCCGTAGAGGATCAGGCCGACCGAAGAACCATCCGTACTTTCCACGGTGTGCTCGTCCCTGCTGCTGAGGCGTACGGTCGCCACCTCGTAGTTGCTCTTACCCACGGGCTCGAAGCCGCTAATGGTCTGGCCATCGAGTGCAGCTCGGGTACCCCGATAGACAATCACATTGACGAATTTATCGATGTACGTCTTGGGCGAGAGAAACACATAGCTCGAGCGGTACTGATCCGTGGGCACGGCCAAGCCCATGGCAGGATCGCCCGCACGTCTGGAGGCGCCCTGCCCCACTAGAAACTGAGCGACCAGAATGCGCTTCTTGCCTGTGACTTCCACATGCTCTTCGCTATCGATCTCGACGAACTCACCGCGGTTCAACGTGAGCTTTGCGTGGACTTCAGGCTCGAACGCGATGGCGTTGTCGTCGTCGCCCGAGATCACACGAAACACGTGCCGCTCTCCGTCCAGGGCCCGCGGGCGCGTCGCAATCACCCGTTGGCCCCACGTTTCCAGGGGAAACAAGGCCTCTTCGAGATGGTCGCAAGCGGGCACATCAAAGGGCACCAGACTGCAATCATGCCCGCCTATCACTTGAACCGGGCCGTCTGCGTCGATTTCAGTGCCCGTCAGATCGAAGTCGGGTCCCGCATTGCACGTCACCAAAGTCTCATCGCCGCGCTGGAACATGCCGATTTCGTCGACGCACTGCGTGGGCACGGCGCTGTAGAGCTGAAGGACCTCCCCTTGAGCGAGCAGCACAGTAAACTCCTCGCCGGGCGCAAGCGCGGGGATCGAGCTGTCGAGTGAAGGTAAGGTGTAAGCGCTTGAGCGAACCGTCACTTGCACGGGCTCCTCGCGAGCTCCGACCACGGTCACGATCCCCGGAAACCCATTCCAACCGAGCTTGGTGGGGTCTGAAGGCGTAGGCAGCTCACGCGTGTGAGAAGCGCGCGTGGCTACGATGTAGTCACCGCCCAATGCGTGCACGGGCAAGAGCAACGAAGCATCAGCCGTAAACGAGTTGCATTTCCTGTCGCCGCGCACGCGATCGAACGAGCCTGCGCAGTCGCCTTTGTCGAACTCGAACAGTAAGGGATTGAACTGGTGCACGGTAACCGGCACATCCGACACCAAATGGTAAGCTGCGTCGGTTTTCTTGAAGGCGTGGAAGGTGTCGTTCGCAAGCGAGGTTCCCGGATCGAACTCGCCCTTGAGCAGCGGGTCGAACTCGAGCTCGATCACTTCCACGCTCTGACGCTTGATGGTCCTTTTCGCAATCTCACGACCACCCAAGGTGACCGTGACGTGGCCATCGATCAGATTGGGATTGGCTACCGCAACCGCGGGTTTGAACACGGAGTCGAGCTGACTATTGCCCGCAAAAACGGGCCAATATTCGCAGCCGATGTAAGAGCGCGAATCGATCGCGTCCTGGCATAGGTCACGACATCCGCCGGGCGAGCATTGGGCCGGGCCGCAGCTTTCTTTGTTCGTGAGCTCCGTGCCGCCAGCCTCGCAGTAGTAAACGTTATTATCGATGCACTCATAAGTAAGGGGCTTGCACTTCAAGCAACCAAGCTCGAGGTCACACATCATGCCCTCGTCTTCACAATCGCGTTGGCGCTCGATTTCCCCGTCGATGCAATTGAACGCTTTGCCGGTTCGACAGACAATCCCGTCTGGCTGGTTGGAGCATTCATCTTCGCGCGCGAGCCGGCCGGCCGGGGGTGCCTTTTCAGCGCCACAGGCCAGCGTCGCTATCGCGAAGCCAGCCACCATTGCAACCCACAGATTCGGCCGCGCGCGCGTCGCCATTGCGATCAGGGTGACACGTTCTCGCGCAACACTGGAAGAACCTCAGGTTTGTGTGAAGCTAGAAAGGTGAGAGCCCGCCCCCGCTCGCTTGCTTGCACTCGTTTGCGACGTGCGCTTGTGCTGATACTCGGCGTGCTTGTGCTTGCATGCGGCGAGCCGACCACGCATGTGCGTACGCCTGCGCACAAGCCGCTACCCGCGCGTGTGGCCGTGCCGGACCTGCCCCCGGTTTTACCAACTATGGCGCCCGCGCCGGCTCTACCGGCTGCGCCCGCTTCGATTCGAGATCTTTCGATCGATGGGCTTGATGCGTTGGTGACACGCGCAATCAAGCGTGGGGAGCTACCGGGCTGCGTGATTGCGATAGGTGATCGGGCCGGCATTCGTTGGCTCCAGGCCTACGGCGAACGCACCGCCTCAGAATCGATGACCGTCGATACGCGCTTCGATCTCGCGTCTCTCACCAAGCCTGTGGCGACTGCCGCCAGCATCATGGGGCTGAGCGAACAAGGACGCGTGAAACTGGATGCTCCCGCCTCAAGTTACGTGCGCGAGCTAAGCACACCCGATAAGCGCAACGTGCGCGTGTCGATGTTACTGCTCCATACCAGCGGCTTACCATCAGTCAACGGACTTGACGATTACGAACACGGGCACGCCCACGCCATCACCAAAATCGCGCACGAGCCTTTGATCAGCACGCCTGGGCTCGAGTTTCGCTACAGCGATCTCAATTTCATCTTACTAGGTGAAATCGTGGCGCGCGTGTCGGGTCAGCCGCTCGACCAGTACGCAAAGCAGCATCTGTTTGCGCCCCTCGGCATGCTCGATACGACCTACATGCCACCGCTCTCCGATGTAGCGCGCACAGCACCCACCGAAGAACGTGACGAGCAAGTGATAAGAGGCGTGGTGGATGATCCACGTGCCTATCGCATGGGAGGCGTGGCGGGACACGCCGGACTGTTCAGCACCGCCACGGATCTCTCACGTTTCGCGCGCATGATCCTGGGTGAGGGCGAGCTCGAAGGAACGCGCATCTTATCGCCCGCGACTGTGCGCAGCTGGATTGCGCGCAGGCCGCTCGGGCGCACGCTGGGTTTCGATGCCAACACGGGTTACTCCGATGCAAAAGGTAAGCTTTTTTCGAGCCGCGCCATCGGTCACGGTGGCTATACGGGCACCTCGCTATGGATCGACCCCGCGCGCGATCTGTTCGTGGTGCTCTTGTCCAATCGCGTGCATGCGGGACCCAAGGGCACGATCCACCCGCTTGCGAGCGCCGTCGCAGATTTGGCCGCAGAAGCGCAAGATCGAGAACATATTCAGAATGGTAAGCTCGAGACGGGGATCGATGTGCTCGCAAGCCAAGCGTTCGCGCGCTTGCGCGGCCCGGCGATTGCGCTCTTAACCCACGAGGCGGCACGCGACAGTCAGGGACGCAGCACACTCGATCTTTTGACGCGCGAGCCCGGCATCATCGTGCGCGCGATCTTGGCACCCGAGCACGGGCTGCAAAGCGATCGGGAAGGTCACGTAGCGGACGCGCGTTTTGGCGAGCGTCAGATCGCCGTGCACAGTCTGTTCGGCAAGAAGCGCCGCCCTAGCGCGGAGATGCTGGCTGGCATGGGTCTTATCGTCATCGATCTCGTCGATGTGGGAGCGCGCTTTTATACATACATGGCGACCGCGCTCGCTACGATCGAAGCGGCCAGCGCCGCGCACATTCCGGTGATGGTGCTCGACCGTCCAAACCCGATAGGCGGCATCCAAGTCGAAGGACCGATGAGCGAGCTCGCGTTCGCAAGCTTTGTCAATTACCACCCCTTACCGTTGCGTCATGGCATGACTGCGGGCGAGCTCTTGCAGTGGCTCGTGCGCGAACGAGGCCTGAGTGTCGACCTCGAGGTCGTACGTATGCGCGGCTATCGGCGCGACATGCTGTTCTCGGACACAGGTCTTACCTGGAGCCCGCCTTCACCGAATCTCAAGCGCGCAGAACAAGCACTGCTTTATCCGGCAGTGGCCTTACTCGAAGGCACGAACGTGTCAGTCGGTCGCGGCACCAAGGAAGCGTTCGAAGTGATCGGTGCACCGTTCGTCGATGGAGCCGAGCTCAGCGCCGCTTTGAGCGCCCTGAACCTCGCAGGCGTGCGCATCTCGCCCACTCGCTTCACGCCGCGCGTGGGCCCCTACGCAGGCACCCGCATTCCGGGCGTGAAGCTTACGCTGCAGGATCCTCGTGCATTTCTGGCCGCTCCGCTGGGGCTGGCCTTGCTGCAAACCATGGCCGACCTCTACCCGGAGCAGTGGGACGCCTCGCGCCTCGACCGCATGCTGGCCAACGCCAGCACCTTGGCGGGCTTACGCGCTCACAAGCCCACAGCGCAGCTGATCAGCGCCTGGCAAACAGACCTCGAAAAGTTTGCTAAGTCACGAAACGACATGTTGCTTTATTGAATCGAAGATCTGGGCACCCAACGTAACCGTTTGTTATAATTCAACAAATAGACTTTGATTAGGCTTGTTTAGACAAAGTCGCACTGTTCAGTCTTGACCTCCATCCTCACCTCGCGTAACTACTCGCAGGTATGAGTGAGGACTCACTTGCCCGAGACGCCGCAGTTTTCATGCAGCGCCGCAAACGCGCGCCAAGCATGTCGCCGGAGGACCGGCGTGTGCAGCTGATCGACGCCGCAATCCCGCTAATGAGCCGCCACGGCAGCTCGGTTACCACCGCGCAGGTCGCAGATGCCGCGGGCGTGGCGGAGGGCACGATCTTCCGCCTGTTCGCGGACAAGAACAGCTTTCTAGATGCCGTGCTCGAGCACGCACTGGATGCGCAACCGGTGCAAGCCGCGCTCGAACAAATCGGTGCGAGCTTGAGCGCACGCGCGCGTGTGTTGTGTGCAGCGGACGCGATTCGCGTGCACTTCGAGCGCGCGTTACCAGTCATGCACGGCGCCATGCGCCACGGACAAACGGCGCGCGCGGGCAGTGCCGTAGGGCGCATGTTCGGAACCTTACTGCACGAAGCCGAAGCTCTGTTCGCAGACGAGCTTGCACGCGGTCGTGTGCGCGGTGATGCACGCGTGCTCGGTCGCATGCTGGTGGGCGTGTGCCAATCGGTGGTTTGGCAGGACTACTTCGAACGCGGGCCACGGCCCCTATTGTCGACCGAGCAATTCGTCTCGGTGCTACTCGATGGATGTTTGCGTTGTTGCGTCCCCGACCCGGGTTGAGCTCGGGCTGAGGGAGTGAGGGTGCATCATGTTGAAGAACTTTTGGTACGTCGCCGAAGAAAGCTCGAACGTCACGGACAAGCCCGTGGCCACACGCATGCTGGGCCAGAACTTCGTTCTGTTCCGAGATCTTAGTGGGAAGGTATCCTGCCTTAGCGATGTCTGTGTGCACCGCGGCGCATCACTCTCGCAGGGTATGGTCGTCAATGGCTGCGTGGAGTGCCCCTACCATGGCTGGCGCTACGATAGTGAAGGCGACTGCGTCAAGATCCCCGCGCAACCAGACAATGGTCGTAAGGGCATCCCCAAGAAGGCACGCGTGGATGGTTACCCCGTCGAAGAACACTACGGCTGGGTATGGGTCTTCCTTGGTGATTTGCCGGCGGAACAGCGCCCCCCCATTCCCGAATTCCCCGAATATCACGACACCGAAAACTGGCGCTGCATCCGCGGCGAATGGGATTGGGACGCCGACCAAGCGCGCGTCATCGAGAACGGTCTAGATTTCGCGCACGCGCCTTTTGTGCACCGTGGACGGTTTGGTGATCCGAACAACGCCGAGATCGAAGAGTTCGAAGTCACCACCATGGAGTTTGGCGCGACCGCTCACGTTCGCTACAACCCACCCACGGCCAAAGGCCTATGGAAGGTCTTGCGCCGCCAAGCAAAAGACGCTGCAGACCGTAAGGTTCTCGCCACCCCCGGCTTCAACATGTCGGGCGGGCTGATGCGGCTCGAAGTGCAGATCACGCCCAAGATGGGAATGATCATCTATGACGTGAACACGCCCATCGAGAAGGGAAAGACTAAGACTCGTTGGGTGATGGCGCGCAACTTCTTCAAGGGCGCCTGGGCCGATTCGGATGCGCGCAGGCGCAATCTCATCATCTTCCAGCAGGACGATGACATTTTGCGCAAGGTAAAGCCCGAACTGCTGCCCACGGATTTGAGCGAGGAGCTCTCGGTCAAGTCTGACGGTCTTCAGATTGCTTTCCGCAAGATGCGTAAGAAGTTCATCGACATGGGTTGGGCCATCGACGAAGACCGTGTAGCGGCCGAGCTGACGGGCAAGCGTGCAGCTGTGATTCCCTCGCCAAAACGCGCAATTGATCCGACGGGTTGGGTGCTACCCGAGGTGCCATTCCTGGAAGGTAAGAAGCTCCCCCAAGCGGCAGAATGAATAGGGAGTAAGTCTCGGAAGCCCTGGGCTAAGTCTTACCTTTGCCCACTGTGATGCCGGCGAGACCCAGCGCACGGTTGCCTACCACCCAAACAATGCGTGGTACCCTGATCAAGTGGGCGACAGCGACAAACCAAACAAGGTCAAGCTACTTGCGGATGCTCTTGCGCAAGCTAGGCGTAGCGAAACCCCACGGCCAACCTCCTCTCCACCGAGTGAACAGCCATCGCGCTCCAGCGCGGCGCCCCCGCCTCACGATCGGCGCAGTCTTCCGCATCGCGAACGCAATCACGGTGCGCCCCGTCAAAATCTGAACGGTGAAACGCGGCAGGCGCGGACGCATAGCGAGCCCCCAGGGCGCCTTTATATGCCTGAGGTCAGGCGCGCGAGTCTCTTACCCGATGATTTCGACGATCTGCCGCCGCACATGCAGGCGATGCTAACCGCCCCGCCTCCGACAGCCTCGCTCATCAACTCGGCACGCCCGACCTTCAATCCGTCGAGCTCAAACACGCCGGAACGACGCAGCCTCCCGCCGTCGCAGTTCGACAGTGCGCCAAGCACAGAGCGGCGCAGCCTCAATCCGCTCGCCTCCTTCAAAGGAATGTTGCCTGGCAGCTCGCGCCCGGAAGCTACGGCTGAAGATCCGCGCTTTCAGAACGCGCTGATGCTGCGCAGACAGAACCGTAAGCTCGAAGCCATGATGGCCCTCGAGGAGCTGCGCCGCATGAAACCTGAGTATCCGGAGGCGCGCGAGCTCTTGTTCGTGCTCGCGGTCGAGCTGGGCGCCGAAGACAGGCTTCGTCAGCACGCAGACTGGATGTTGGCGCAGCAAAACCAACAGCAGGATCTGGCCGGCGTTTGCGCAAACTATCGGGCTGTGCGCATGGCGTGTCCCAACCTGGGTCTGGCCGAGAAGACGTTGATTGCGGTGCTCGTGGCCGCAGACAAGACGCGGGACGGCCGCGCCGCGGTGGATGTGACCAAACTTTTGTTGCGCGATTTTCCGGCCAGCGTGCATCTGCCGCGTGCCTTCATGTCGAGCGCGCACGTTCAGGTCGCAGAAGGACGGCCCGATCTTGCTCGCGCCACGCTCAGCAATCTGATCGCTCGCTTTCCCTACGATACACTGGCCGTGCAGGCGAAAAAGAAGCTCAACGAGCTGGGTTGAACAGCGACGTCGGGCGCGTCGGCCTTGCCCGGAGTTGGATCGACCCGCAACATCCTCGCGTGCTGCGTACGAACGTCTCGTCGAGGGTAAGAAGCCTGCCGGAAAAGGGCCGCGTGCTGTGCTGGTTGTTCATGATCGGCGTCAGTGCTGCGCTGACCGGTCTGAGCTTGCCCGCACATGCTCAAGACGTGAAGGCGCTTCGCTACGACTTACGCTTGGATATTCCACTCACGAGCGCGGCCTTCGCCGCGTGGGTGGGAAGCGAGCTATTCAAAGCTGAGCTTGCGCCCGATCGCTGTCGCTGGTGCGAGAGCCAGAGTTTCGATGAAGGTGCGCGCAGCCGTCTGCGCTGGTCCAATACGGAAGCTGCCTACAGGACCAGCAATTGGCTGGGATTTGGCCTGGTGCCGCTCGGCACCGCCGCGGGGATGGCGCTACTTGCGTCACACGCTGGCGCGCGCGAAGGCATCGGTGTCGATCTGCTGGTGATCGCCCAAGCGGCTTTTCTGACGGCCGGTCTCAACCAGGTAGTTAAATATACCGTAGGTCGTGAGCGCCCATTCGTGCATGCGCTCGACGCACAGAACAAGCCGCGCACCAAACACCCCGCAGATAACAACCTTTCTTTCTACTCGGCCCACGCCAGCATCTCGTTCTCGGTGGTGGTGGCAGCGGGCACGGTTGCAACCATGCGAGGCTACCGAGGTGCGCCTTTTATCTGGGCCATCGGACTGCCATTGGCCGCACTGACCGGCTATCTGCGCATCGCCGCTGACCGTCACTATCTGTCTGACGTTCTAGTGGGCACGGTTGTGGGCTCGACCGTGGGCTTCCTGGCCCCGTTTCTGATGCACTCACCGCGCGACAGTAAGGGTAGCGGCCTGAGCATCGGAGCGAGCGCCAACACCGTCAACCTTACTTTTGTGCAGTAAGCGTACGGCGACAATCTACTTGACCTTGACCATGCGGCACCTGTCACGTCGCGAGCTACGAATCGTGTTGCCTCAGAGTTACAACGTGGCGACGGGCACGGGCCTTGCTTGGGTAGAGCGCAAGGACAGGTCCATCATGCGTCTCGTGTCTTCTCAAGCGTCGGTGCAACGCACCCTACAACCAGGCGACAAGGTCGGTGATCATTTGATCATTCGCTCTGTGCTCGGCAAGGGTGGCACCGCCGTAGTGTTCGAAGCGCTTCACACGCGACTAAGCTCGCTTGTCGCGCTCAAAGTCGTGACAGTCGATGCGACCTATGCACGCGATGCCGCCGCGCGCCTAGAACGCGAAGCGCTGGTTTGTGCGGCGATCGATGATCCACATATCCCCAAGATTTACGACGTGGGCGAGCTCAAAGATGGCACGCCTTACATTGTGATGGAGAAGATCGCCGGGCCCACGCTTGAGCACATGTTGGAAGAAGGAGCGCTGCGTGCAGGCGTAGCCCTGAGCATCGTGCGCGACTTACTGTCTGCGCTGAGCGCAGTGCACAACGCTGGCGTCGTGCATCGCGACATCAAACCTTCCAATCTGATTGTGCAGACTACCGAGGATGGTGCCTATCGCGTGCGCTTGATGGACTTTGGCGTGAGTAAGGCCATGTCCCATCGCAGGGCCGATCCCGCGATCACGCACCAAGGTGCTCTGGTGGGAACTCCCCACTACATGGCACCCGAACAAATCTCCGACGAAGGCGTCGACGGGCGCACCGATGTGTATGCGGCCGGCGTGTTGCTCTATGAGCTGCTTGCAGGTCACGTGCCGTTCGACGGAGGCAGCACCGCCGAGGTGATGACGGCCGTGCTGCGCCACAAACACACGCCTTTGTCCACGCTGTTTCCGCGGGCTTGGCCTGCGCTTTCCGCGTTGGTGGAACGCGCCATGGCGGTGCGACCTGACGATCGATTCGCGTCTGCTCGAGACATGCGCGACGCGCTCGACGCCGTCTTGGCTGTGATGGAAGCGCCATCAAGGACGCGTGCTGTATCGCGCATGCCCTTACCTTCGCGCACCATGCTGGCTTGGTGTGCACTGTCCGTGATGTTCGCGTTTCTACTCGCGATAGGCTCCAGGCACATGGGAACGTCAGATCAGATAGCGGTGGCTAGCCGTGCCCTCTCCGAGCGCGCCGTCAGGGAAACCAGGCCCATCGTCGACGCTCCCGTCGCCGGCCCTGCGGTGCAGCGGACGGAGGTTCTTGCGGTCGCAAAACAGAGCGCGCCTGAACACGCGCCTTTGCGCGCAACGCATCCGGCGCCTACCGCTCGCAAGCCTGCGCATCAGATCACGCGACCAGAAGCGCTCGACACGCCTGCCCCCGTCGTGCACGGCGTGTTGATTTCCGACTACATGCAGCAGCTCGAGGAGTTAAGCCGCGTGGTATCGCAGGTGGCGGAGGATCTTG
>JBKJIA010000386.1:0-7284 GCA_046598735.1 Polyangiales bacterium | reverse complement strand
GCCCCAGCGGCTCGCCTACGTTCCAGCAACTGGCCACGCCACCAAGCTTCGATCATGGTAAGGACGATACGCAGCACGGCCGTCAGTACTCGCACACGGCGCTCACATCCCGCGCGGCACGTGGTGCGGCGTGGTCCGCGCGATGTGGTGGGCATCGATGAGGAGTGGACTGCTGAGCAGGGCTTTCAGCCGCCCCTCGACATTGTCGATGGCGCCGCCTGCATCTGCGATCGCACTTTTGCCGGGTTTCAGAGCGGCAAGCAGATGCGGGACCTGTTCTTGAGGATTACGTGCCGACCGATTGGTGAGCGTGTCAGTCGACGAAGTGCTCCGTCGTGTCGGACGCAAATGACGGGCAGCACGCAAAGGTGGCGAGACTGCCGCCGGGGTCGAGCTTGGTGCAGCCGCTCAGGACCTTGCCGCATGTGAAAGCGTAGTTACCACTGTCGCATTCGACATCCATGCCGGGCAGACGGCTGCAGCCGGTGCGGGCGGCGAAAGCCGTTACGCAACGACCGTAGATCTGGGGGTCAGGACAGCCCTGCGACGTGCCGTCTTCACAGTCGGGAATCTTGGCCTGGCTGTAGCAGCGCACGAACTCGGCGTACTCGGCGCCACAGCCGCTGGGCTCGTATTGGAGTCGGTCTTCTTCGCAGCGTTCCGCTTCGAACATCGCATCCTGGCCACAGGTCTTCGCCAGGTGCTCACCCAGATCCTTGCAGCTCGCGAGCCCAGTGTTCGAGCTTGGCGGCATCGTGCAGGCATCGTGCGCCCCGGGATCGTGCGCGCCTCCAGCATCCGGAGCCGCATGGTTGACGAGCGGGAACGGGCGGCTTGCAGCCGAGGTGGCGCTGCCCCTGCGCCAGCCATTGGTATGCTAACGTCGTGTCGTTTAGCGCCATCGCTCGTGTCGGGCCGCTCCCGGGCGTCCACCCCTGCTGCATGGCCCAGCGGATTGCGCTCGCGACTTGCGCCGTGCACTGTGGAGATTAAGCGCGACAAACACGGTAGTCCCTATCAACGACCAATGTTTACATTGTTAATATAACCAATTTTCCGCGAAAATCGCGGGCGCGGCCGAAGGGCGGAACATGCGCATGAATGCCCGAGCCCAAGCAAAGACCGTAAGGGTTACCTTATGCGCGGCGGCCCTCTTACTTTCAGGCTGCACCTTGATCTCAGGCGCCGCCCTTCGGCCCTGCCTGGGCGGCTACGCAGAGGATTGACTACGGAAAATCGTGACCGGGAGGGGTCACCGTGCGAGGCCGTTTATGTCGCTTACTCCGCCGAAAGCGGATCAACTCCACAAACCGTCCCTGCTCGAACTGGCTGAGGCGCTGGCGAACCGCGTATCCGGCACGACATCACCACGGCGGGTCAAGGAGCCACCGGTTCGGGGTGACAAGGCGTTGTGCCCAGCGAGCGGCACTGCTAGCTCTTAGTCACCCAGCAACCGCGCCTTGCCTCACGGCGCGTATCTGGCATCGGACGACCATGAAACCTCTGTTCGTGTTCCTCGATCTTCGCATGCTGGCCATCTCACTAATTCTGACCGCGAGTCAGGTGGCGCCGGCGCACGCAAGCGGCCGCGGCGGAGACGACGACACGATGCGCTCCAAGTACGAACAAGGCGCTCAAGCGGAGCTCGTCACGGGTTTCCCTCTCTAATCAGGGTGTCTCGTATGCAAAATCGCTTCTCCATTCTCATCTACCTGTTGGGCGTGCTCGGCTTCATGAGGTTGCCTGCTCCCGCCAACGCGCAAGTGCTCGATGTCTCCGGCGCTGTGTTCGATGCGGCGCTCGCTACAGGAAGTTTGAACGCTGTCACGTTGCACGTGACTACGTGCCCCAACGTGACGGGCAACGAAACGTCGGCCGATCCGGTCCGGGCCATCCTATCGACGCCCGAGTTCAGCAGTGCTCAGTATCTGGGCAAGCCGACGACCTATGGTGGGGAGCTCACGGCTACCTTCATCGGCGCGGGCATCAACCCAGACTTCGCGTCGCTCACCATCAGCAAGGTTGGCACCAACGCCTGGTGCATCAGCAAGGTGTGGTTGGAGGCAGATGGCCAAGTGATCTGGTCTCATCCAAGCGCGCAGGCAAAGGTTCCAGGATATATCGGGATATACCCGCTCAAGGGCAATCTATGGGTGGATGAGGAGCCAGGGCTATTGCCGTCCGTTCGGTTCGCTGACTTCGTGGTCTCTCAGGCCAAAGGCGCACCCAAGGCGCCGCTCGAGATCGAGTTTCACACGTGTGCCGCAGGGGCCGATCCAGGTACGGACGATGCCGTCAGCGTCGTCCTTTCTCGCGACACGCCGAACGCCCAAGATCACTCGCACCCGGGCGTCGAAGCCATCGTTCTCGACAATCCCGGCGACGACCGCGAAGCCAACCAACCGGATCGCTACCGCCTGGACGACCAGGGGATCGGGACGCTCTGGTCGGTAGCCGTTCAGAAGGTAGGTAAAGACGGATGGTGCTTCGACCGCATGAGTGTCTTCGTTGGAGGCGTCCGCATCTTCAATTCCACCGAGAAGGTTGTGCTTGATGGGGCGAGCGCATCTGCGCTTGCCGAGCGCCGCTATGGGGTGGGCTGGCTCGGCACGGGAACTTGGGACGGGCTGTTCCTGGTAGGGCGCGAAGTCGAAGCCGTCGGGACACCTGCGCTGCCACTCAAGAGCTCCGCCACGTTTCGTTGGTACGGGTACGGGGGGGCGGGACAGGAGTGTCGTCCATTCCGAAGTCTCACGCCGGGCAGCGCAGCGTTGCTCGGAGCAGACCGTTGCAACGACGGCTTGGCTTGCAGCGGCGGCAACAAGTGCGTCGCCTCCGGCGCTCCTGGGCAAATCTGCAATGAGGTCGAACCGTACTTCACGTCAGTGGGCGGAAAGATAGCGAGCGCCGTCGTACCAGCCTGTGACCCACCCAAGAAGATTGAAGACGCGTACTCCTGCATCGACAACAAGTGCGTCGTGAGCGGCGGCTGGGGCGAACCCTGCAACGTAACCGGGCCGGCCTGCGATGCGTCGCCATGGAACCTGCGTTGCTACGCCGGAAGCTGCATTCCAAACGGTGAGGAGAACGGCTTTTGCTACGAGATCGACCCGAATGCCGAGAGCGCGGTGCGGTGCGCCGAGCCCGATCAGGTATGTGTCTCGAACATCTGCAAAACCAGGTCGCGGGTATGGCAGGGCGTGTGGGGGAAGACGAACTGCGCGTATGGCGATCCCTCTTGCAATCGCTGCGTCAACGATGTCGTCAAGCAGTTCAAGTCGATGGGGAGCAGCAGCGGCGCGTACGCCCATTCCTACTCCGCAATGCTGGAGGACACGTATGACCCGTCAGGCGAGCACTTCCCGGCATTCTTTACGCCATCTGATGGGGGGCACGTTCAGAGCTTCTTGCGCCTGCCCATCACGGGTCCTGGACCGATCGCTGGCACCGGAGCAAAGCCGCAATGGTTTGTCACCGACTACGGCAAGGCTGGCGTTCTCTACGCCGTTCGGATGAGCGCCAACACGTGGGCGGGGCCCACACTCGAGCCACGTGTCAAAGGCGAAGTCACCAACATCTTCGACGCAGAGACCGTCCATCCGGGCGGGATGTCGGTGGTTGGGAAGTACCTACTGGTCGCTGCCTCAGGGAGTAGCGACGACTACCACAACGGTGTGCACGTCTACACCTACAAGCACAACACGGATGGCTCCGAGCTGGGCCTGACCTACCTTGGCAAGCAGCAGGAGCACTATGTGTCTGCCGTCGCGGCGATCCGCAATGACGTCGGCGACTACACGATCTTGGCGAGCAGCAACGGTGCAGCGCATACCTACTATCGGTGGCGCGGCAAGCTCTCGGAGCCGGAAGGCTGGACCTACGTCGACGAATGGAAGGACGTGCCCATCTTCGAAAACATGACGATGGTGACGGAGTGCAACACGGGCAAGGTCTTCTTGATCGGAGCCACGGCCAACGAAACGAACGTCCGGGTTACGGCCGAGCTCTTCGGATTGCCCACAGCCAACGCGCTCAGCAACCGTTGGGCACTCTACGATCTAAGCGTAAGTGTCGAGGGCAATCGGATGCCGCTCGTGTACGCGACGGACGCTCCCTTCTACAATAAAAGCAGATGCAATGCTCGCGGCGGTGCCAGTGTTCATGCCGGCATGAACGGGGAGCTCCTTATCTACTGTCACGAGAAGGAACCCTTCGATCTCGGAAATCGCGACGAGTTCGACTTCGAGGAGTGGGCCGGACGACGGTAGGTACGATGGCAGCGCGGTCGGTCGTGCCCACTTCGCCCAGTGGGTAGATGGCCGCGCCGGCATGAACGACGACGGTATCGGCGTCCTACCAATAGGATTGCGGCCACTTCTTTGAACACGAACACCATTAACAGCGCCCCCTCGCAGAGGTAGACTCCAATGTTCATACCCAAGTATTTCTGGATTGCGATGGCCTTTCTAGGCGTCACGTTCGCACTGGACACGCCCGCTAGCGCGCTCGAAAACAAAGCAATCACCGACGCCTTCCTCAACCTGGACCTAAGCCTTCCCATTGCGACTTTGCATGTGAAGACGTGCGGCAAGGTCACTGGCTACGAAACATCCAATGATCCGGCGCGCGCCACAATCTCTACTCCGACTTGGAGCCAAACCGGCTATCTCGGCACACCGACTACCTTTGGCAGTGAGCTAACGTGGAACTTCACCCAGACAGAGGTGTTCGATTACGTCTCGCTAACCATTAGCAAGAAGGGCACGGATGCCTGGTGTATCGAGAAGGTATGGCTCGAGTATCGTGGCGCCACGATCTGGTCACACCCAAGCACCGAGGCAAAAGGTGAGAATTACATCGGACCGCACTCGCTGAAGGGAAAGATCTGGCTCGACGAAAGCGATACCGCGGTGCCCTCCGTTCGCTTCTCCGATGTGATGGTGGTGTATGCCGAAGCGGCACCGCGCGCCCCATTGGAAGTGGAGTTTCACACGTGCGCCGAGAGCGTGTCGGCAAAGGGCGGCACGGACGACGAGGTCAGCGTGGTGTTGACGCGAGACCTGCGCACCTACTTCGGCGAGTTTGCGGTGGAGACCGTATCGCTCGACAACGCGGGCAACGACCGGGAGTCTAACCAGATCGACCGCTATCGCATCGATGACGTCGGTATCAGTCGCTTGGATAAGCTGACGGTGCGCAAGCTCGGCAAGGATGCCTGGTGTTTCGACCGCGTTAGTGTGTTCGTGGCAGGCAAGCGGATCTTCTCGTCGACCAACAAGGTGACGCTCGATGGTGCGACCGCGAGCACCTACGATGAGATCAAGCTAACGGTGGGCTGGGCACCGCTCACACAAGCCGATCCTGACGGTGGCGGCTACCCGGCGCTTCCCTTTACGCGGTCTGCCGCTTGGACAAGTCCCGGCAAGGGTGCCAGGGGGCAGGTTTGTCGCCCTGCCGTGGCGCAGAAACTACCTGGCTCGGCGGTCCTTAGTTATATCGATCGCTGCAACGACGGGCTGTCGTGCCTCAATGAACGCTGCGTCAAGGCCGGTGAAGCCAAGCAGCCCTGCAACGAGTCTGAGCCGCTCCTCAAGTGGCTGCCCGGAGGCAAACTCGACATCAGTTGGAGCGTTTCGTGTGACTCCAAGGACCTGCGCTGCGGCGACGGCCTTTGCAACGCCACGGGCACCGAGGACGGCTACTGCAAGCCCGAGTGTTCGAATGACTCCTGCAATCCCTGCGGAAGCGGGCTCGCCTGCAACTCGGCCTCCGTATGCGAAATAGCCGGAGGAACGGGACAGCTCTGCTTCTACGGAGGTGGATGCAACGGAGACTTCGTGTGCGGTGAGAATCTGGAGTGCGTCAATCCCAAGACAGCAGACTTTCGTTGGTATGCCGGCTACCAGGGTTGCCGCGCCGGCGACGACGACTGCAACGTAGCGGCGCCGAAGGTGAGAGACCAGCTCGACGCCGCGTGGGACAACGGCGCGATGGATTGGGACAACGCGCAGTGGAACTTCAATTGGAACCGAAACTATCTGCCCTCGGACCGGCAACCGCACAACGTCTTTGAAGAGCACGTGCAAGGGTTCACGCGCACCAATCGCGATGAGTTCCGGTTTGTAGGCAGCTATTCAGATTGCGACGGACTCAATCCAGGAGCGCTCTTCGCCAAGTGCCAGATCGACGGGGGTGGAAATGGCGGCATCTTCTTCGTTCGTCGCGAGTCGGACGGGTACAAGAAGTTGGCCTACCTTCACACCGTACGGGATCGGCATCCTAGCGGCGTGGCGGTGCTCGGAAAGTACGTGGCGTTCTCCGACATGTCCAATGAGGTAAGGCTCATCGATATGGACCACGTCGCTGAGTCGACCGCTCCGATCACGTTTCGCGCGCCAGGTGCTTCGCGCGCCGGCGGAGGCCTCGGACTTGCCAAGTTGGAAGGGGATGGCTACTTGCTCGTCGTCTCCCCGTCTGGCGACGACGAGCACGAAGGTCAGCGCTGGGTGCGCTTCTACCACCTCAATGGCGACCTCGAGCATCCCGTCGTGAAACAGGTTGGCAATTGGCCCTATAGCCAACCCGCTGCGTGGCAGGGGGACTATCGCTACACCCAGAACATCTCCGTGATCACCGAGCGCGCGACGGGCGACATCTATGTGATCAACAGCAGCACAAAAGGCGGCGAAGACTCCGACGTGGACGACGGCTACTACCTCTTGTCGCGGGTGCAGCAGTTCAAGGGACAAGGCCTCGGACTTGTCCCCTTGCGCGCCTACCATCAGGAATCCGACAACTATCGCTGCTTTCATCGCGCAGCGGCCACGGCCTGGGTCAACCCATCGACGGGAAGCATCGACCTCATGTGCCACGAGCGAGGCGCGACCAACGGCCTAGTTGACGGCAGCGACGACACCTTGCGTTTCAAATATGGCCAGGGCCGCTGAGTCGATGAGCTGACGCTCGCCAAGGCTGCGCTGCGCTCGGGTAGGACATCACGTGAGGTACGGCCGCCGCCGGCTTGTGCCTGGCGACGAAAACGTTGGACCACGGCACAAGCTGGCACGCGCGCGACTCGATAATTGCCAGCCTTTTCGCGGGGTCGACAGCGGCACACGACTTGCGTGAGCGGGGCACCGGAGGATCGAACATGCGCGCCACTTATCCCTTACGACTCGCACTCGTCATGTGCTTTGGGCTTTTGATCGGTTGTGGTGAGAGCCAGAGCTCGAAGACATCGGATCTCCCAACGACCAGCGCTAGTGACAACGACGAGAACGACCG
>JBKJIA010000099.1:0-7520 GCA_046598735.1 Polyangiales bacterium | reverse complement strand
TGAGCGCGCTGGGGCTGCCGGTGCCTCCCGGCTTCACGATCACGACCGAGGTGTGCAACGCGGTCTCGGAGACCAAACAGTACCCAGCATCGCTTCGTGACGAGGTCAAAGCCGCGCTCGCGAGGGTCGAAACGCAGCTCGACGCGCGCTTTGGGGATCCGGAGCGACCGCTGCTCGTGAGCGTACGCTCGGGCGCACGCGCCTCGATGCCCGGCATGATGGACACCATTCTCAACCTCGGTCTGAACGATGCGACAGTTGCCGGCATCGCCACACGCACGGGCAATCAACGCTTTGCCCTCGACAGCTATCGCCGTTTCATCGCGATGTACGCGAGCGTGGCGCTGGGCTTGAAGAAGGAGCTCTTCGACCACGCGCTCGATCAGACGCGACGTGACGTCGCCCGCGACAAGAATCTCCCCGCGGCGCGTGTGCAAGGTGAGCTGCTTCAGCGCGCCGTACCTGACTCCGATATCCCAGCGGCCAGGCTGGAGAAGGTAGTCGCAACATTCAAAGCGATCGTGGAGAAGGAAACGGGACGGCCATTTCCGCAGGATCCGGAAGCGCAGCTGTGGGGCGCCATCGGCGCAGTCTTCGAAAGCTGGAACAACGCGCGCGCTGTTGTCTACCGCAAGATGTACGACATCCCGACCAGCTGGGGCACCGCGTGCAATGTGCAGGCGATGGTGTTCGGGAACCTGGGCGAAACCAGCGCGACCGGCGTGGCCTTCACACGCAACCCCTCCACGGGCGAGAAGCTCCTCTACGGCGAGTGGTTGCCAAACGCTCAGGGTGAGGACGTGGTAGCCGGCATCCGCACGCCGCGACCTGTTCTGGCGCGCAATGCGGAGTCTGGACAGTCACTGGAACAGGCCATGCCGGAGGCGTTCGCGACCCTGATGGGCATCGCCAACAAGCTGGAGTCTCACTTTCGCGATATGCAGGACCTGGAGTTTACGATCCAGGAGGGGAACCTCTTCATGCTTCAGTGTCGCACAGGCAAGCGTACGGCCAAGGCCGCGATACGGATCGCCTGCGAGCTGGTTCGAGAAGGCATGATCTCCACGGATGAGGCAGTGCTGCGCATCGATCCGGCCTCCCTCGATCAGCTGCTGCACCCTACGCTCGATCCGCGGGCCGACAAGGTAATTCTAGCGCGCGGCCTCAACGCGTCTCCGGGCGCTGCGAGCGGCCACATTGTGTTCGACGCCGACGAAGCGCAGCGTAAGGCCGAGCAGGGAGTGCCCGTCATTCTAGTGCGGCTCGAGACCTCGCCCGAAGACATCCAGGGCATGAAGTCAGCGCGTGGTATCCTCACCGCACGTGGCGGCATGACATCGCATGCGGCCGTCGTGGCGCGCGGCATGGGCAGGCCCTGCGTCGCAGGCTGTCCGGCGATTAGCATCGACTACCGAGCGCAAACACTAACGGTCGCGAGCGAGGGCGGCGGTACTGTGACGCTCAAGAAGGGCGATGCGATCACGATCGACGGTGGCTCAGGCATCGTCTACGCAGGTGTCATTCCGACGGTGGCAGCGGGCCTGTCCGATGACTTCGAAGAGCTCATGCGCTGGGCAGACGGGGCGCGCACCATGAAGGTGCGCAGCAACGCAGACACTCCGATCGACGCGCGCACCGCACGCAGTTTTGGCGCCGAGGGTATCGGCCTGTGCCGCACCGAACACATGTTCTTCGACGACAACCGGATCGGCGCGATGCGCGAGATGATCCTCAGCGAAACGAAGGAGCAGCGGGAGCGCGCCCTCGCCAAGCTCTTACCCTTTCAGCGTGATGATTTTGTCGGGCTGTTCCGTGCGATGGAAGGCTTGCCGGTCACGATCCGTCTGCTCGACCCTCCCCTGCACGAGTTCCTGCCCCAGGAGCGCAAGCAAATCGAGGCTCTTGCGCAGTCGATGGGAGTTTCTTCCACGATGCTCGAGGAGCGTACGCGCTCCCTGCACGAAGAGAATCCAATGCTCGGTCACCGCGGCGTACGCCTCGCGGTCACCTATCCAGAGATCTACGCCATGCAGGTGCGCGCCATCCTGGAGGCCGCCGTGCTCGTGAAGGCCGAAGGTAAGACCGTCCTCCCCGAGATCATGATCCCGCTCGCCATCAGTAAGGCCGAGCTCGACCTGATGAAGCAGGTAGTCGACCAAGTCGCGGCCGACATTTTTGCCAAGAGCGAGAAGGTCCACTTCCTCTTTGGCACGATGATCGAGCTCCCGCGCGCAGCCCTGAAGGCGGGGGAGCTCGCACAAACAGCGGAGTTCTTCAGCTTCGGCACGAACGACCTGACTCAGGCGACCCTTGGTCTGTCTCGCGACGACGCTGGCAAGTTCCTCCCTGCCTACGTCGCGGCAGGCGTGCTCCAGAAGGATCCGTTCGTCTCGATCGATCAGGAAGGCGTGGGCGAGCTCGTGCGCATGGGTCTCGAGCGCGGCAAAGCGACGCGCCCCGACATCAAGACGGGCGTGTGCGGCGAACACGGCGGCGATCCCTCAAGCATTCGCTTCTTCCAGACCGTCGGCCTCGACTACGTGAGCTGCTCACCGTTCCGAGTACCCACCGCGCGTCTGGCAGCGGCGCAGGCGGGGCTTGAGGCACGAGGTGGCAAGGGTGGGAGTGGGACTGCTTGAGGCGTATTTTCCAGGTTCTGGAACTTGGAATTGACAGAGGCGTCAGGGCTCAGCCAATCAGCCGCTTTCAGAAAGCGGCCCGTAATGCGAGCGTCTGGCTGAAGCCCAGGCATGGGTGTCCAGCTCACTTGGGCCCGCGTTCGCCGTGCGAGGAGAGCCACACTTGAAATCTTGACGAGCTTGGCCTGGGACCAACGCGCCATGGCTAATCAACCGTCTTGCGTGAAGGTTGACCCGGCGCGCGGACATAGAGACCAGTGCAGGCCATAGCCTTCCGCTGCCCAGCAACACCCCATCGCAGGGAGGTCGACCGTGAAGTGCACAGTGTCTTTTCAACGCCACTTTGGTCCCTCGCTGGCGCTTGCCATGTTCGCACTCTGGGGATGCAATGGGGGCGTCGCAGAACAGGGCGGCATCGATGCAGGGCGTCCGTGCGTCCAGGCGACAGAGGACGGGAGCGTTGACACCTGCGACAATGTTCCCACAGACAACTGCACCTCTGACCCCAACAAGACACAACCAGGCATGTGTGGATGCGGAGTCCCAGATAGCGACCAGGACCGCGATGGGACTGCCGACTGCCAAGACCTGTGTGCGAGCGACCCACTCAAGACAGCCCCCGGCGATTGCGGCTGTGGACAACCTGAGGGTCTATGTAGCGTCGACGACTGCCCGAGCGACCCCGACAAGACCCAGCCGGGCATCTGCGGCTGCGGCCAGCCTGAGCCAAGTCCGAGCACCCCGGACACGTGTGTCGGGACGGACGATGCGGCGATCGACGGGGTGTACTTCGCGCAAAACCACGTGCTTGCTCCCGATGATCCGAACTTCAAGCTCGTGAGCGAGCGAGACGCTCTGATCAAGGTGCACGTGGTCTCCAAGACCGCGGGTATGGCGCCAGAAGTCAGCGCCACGTTGAGCCGAAACGGACAGACTCTGAAGTTGGTCCTGAGCGGACCGAGCACGCTCCCGACTTCCATTCCCAGCGGCCCCGGCGTCGTACAACACCGCTACGAAGACAGCTTCACGACCTTCATTCCCGCGGCATGGGTAAAGCCTGGGCTGTCCGTGGTCGTCCACGCTGGTGAGGCTACCTTGAACGTAGGCGACCTCAAGATCGGCGCGCCGACACGGGTCATCATGACCATGTTCGATATCCACTATTTCAAGAGCACACCTGGAGACTATCCCGCCGGCTGGAAAGCGGAGCTCGAGGCCAAGTGGCCCGTATCAGCAATCGAGCTGCGCAGGACACCAAATGTCGTGTTCCCGCAGCTGGTGATACCTCCCCGTGCAGACTTGCCCGCGACGCGCGTGTCGTCCGCGCAGGATTATAAGGACCAGACCGGCACCAACTTCGATGGTGAACAAGCCGCTGCCCTACAATGGAGTGCTGCCCTCAAAGCTGCCGCCGGTAGCGCCGGACGAGTCAGCCTGTATTACTTGAACATCTACGGCGCTTCGGCCGGCGGCCAGGCAGGCGGGTTCGGAGGCGTGGGCAACGGAACCTCCCAGGGAATCCTCAACCATGAGCTCGGCCATGCCCTTTCACTCCCCCATTGGGGTGATAATGCTCAATACCCGTATAAGGGCGATATGTACGGCATCAAAGCGCCTAGCATTTACAACTTGACCCATGCGGGTCCCACCTGGGCGTTCGACCTACTGCACGACCGCTTTCTGCCGCCGACGGTTCAGGCAGATGCCGTGGGAGGCGTGCCCGCCACCTATAAGGCCGACCCGATGCAGGGCGGCGGCACAGGGGACCAGGAAAAAGAGTATATCTTTCGCCATTTCTCCGACTACTCGATGACTAAGATGCGAAATTACCTCGAGAGTCATGTGGTGGTATGGAATGCGAGCCTGAACAGCTATGCCAGTTGGAATGATGCGGCCGGTTCCTACACCACTGTCGTGTCCAATGATGGCGTACAGTACGCGTTGCAACGCAACGTCAGCGTGATCAGCGTGATGGCCGCCGTGTCTGCCGCAACCGCTAAGGCGACCATGGTCTACCCACCGATTGGGCCCTACGTCGCGGGACAGATCACCCTGTTCGACCCAAGGGTGCTGGCGGATAGAACCAGCGCGGACAGTCTCTATTGTCCTGTGGGCGGATGCGACGTGAGCTTGCGAATCGTGCAGGGCGGCAAGCAGAAGATCTATATGTTACCGATCGTCTGGGACGCCGCGTCCGATCCTCTGTCCACAGCCAGCCTGAGTACGCGAGCGCTCAATCTGCCGGCCAAGGACGGAACCGTGACGAGCATCGACCTATTGTCGAGCCCGGACGCCGAGAAGGTCGGGCTGCCGGCGAGTCCCCCGGTGCTCAGCACCTGGACCCTTTAGCCCCGCTGATTGTGTAAGTTGGTCACTACTTCGCCGCCCCCAGCAGCGATGAGAAGGTGGCCAGCGAATGGCGCATCGACGGCGCAACACGTAGGGGCAAGTGAGCTCACCTCGTGGCACGTGAGCCGTCAGCCAGCTGATTTTCAATGTCTTGGGTGGCGGACTACATTCACGCTTAGCTTGCAGCAGGCGCGGCTTCGAATGCATTGAGCTCACATGGGTCTAAGTGGCATGATGGTGGGATGAATGTTCCACGCCCTGCTGTGGACTCCCCGCGAGTCACCGTCGATGACAGTCGCTGGCCGCTGATGTTGGTGACCCAACGCGCCGCGCAGCTTACCGATGCGGAACGTCTTGAGTCCTTGGAGGCGTCGGACCGCGTGCTCAAGGCCCACGGCACGGAGCGCTATTGCATGGTGCTCGATAACCGTAAGGCGGGGCCAATGCCGGCCACACAGCGTAAGATGATTGCTGAGTACATGGAGCGGAACTCCGTGCGGGCGCGCACCCGCTGTGTCGGCACCGCCTTCGTCAGCGACTCGGTCGTGATGCGCGCCATGCTCACGGCCATCATGTGGTTGCGTAAGCCAGAGGTGGAGACTCAGGTCTTCGGGGACCTCGACGAAGCCACCGCCTGGGCGGCGAGCATGTATCAGCGCGCAAGTGGCTCCCCGATCCGCTCGATCGCGCCTGCTCGGTAGGGCGCGACCATGTCCGCGGGTGCTTCATAGGAGCTCGCGGAACCAGCCGGAAAGCTCGTCATCTGCGATCTCTGCGGCCGCGTCCCCGATGCTGAGCTCAACCGTACAATGATCCAGCGCAAGTCCAGGTCTCGTGCGGGTGAATAGAGCAACACGATGGCGGTCCGCGATGGCAGCGCTTGCGTCGAGCAGCCGCTCCGCACTCATGGGAAACGTGATGTGCATCATGTTGGTCTGAGGCGGATCGGGCGTGACGCGAACACCGGGCAGGCCCGAGAGCTGCGACGCAATGCGGATCGCGCGGTCGCGATACTGGGACATGCGAGCGAGCCGTGTTTTCAAGCCGTCACGGGCGGACATGGCGAATGGGTAGACTGAGATAAGGTTGCCACCGTGACGCCGCTGCCAAAGCCGGGCTTCAGCAATGAGCTCACTCGAGCCTGCGAGCGCGGCTCCGGCGATGGCACCTAAGGTTTTGTAGAAGGACACGTACACGCTGTCGAACAAGCTTGCGATCTCTGCCACGGACCGCGCGTAGTGCGGCGCGGTCTCCCACAGTCGCGCTCCGTCGAGATGCACGGCGGTGCCGCGTTCGCGCGCCCACGCTACCTGCCGCTCTAGCTCGGGCCACGACGGCAACACACCGCCTATTTCTCGCTGAGGCAGCTCCAACAGTAAGGCACCAATTGGCTCCGCGATCTCATCGAGGTCGGCGCGCTCGATCAGGCGCTCGGACGAGCCAACCAAGCGCGCTTGGAGATGGTGGAGAACGCTGTAGCCGCGCTGCTCGTGCAACTCGAGGTGGCAGGTGGGATGAAACGCGACGGTGCTGCACCGCGCACGATCGGTGTGGATGCGCAGCGCGATCTGTTGGGCCATGGTGCCGCTGGGCATGAATAGCGCAGCAGGTTTGCCGAGCAGAGCTGCTACCTCGGCTTCGAGCGCTTGGATGAGGGCGCCTTCGCCGTACATGTCCGCGCGATCGTCGGGCGAGGCTGCGCGCGCGAGCGCCAAAAGCTGATCGCGAACGCGGCGCGGGCCGTGACCTTGTAGGTGACGCTCGCAGGCGGCGAATGAAGCATGGCGTGAATCGGGTGTTGGTACAGGCATGCGTGCCGAGCCTAGCTCACCCCCAGCCGGCCGAGCTCGTTCAAGATGGGTGGTTGGAACCATCCCTGTGCGTGATGCTGGAAAGTTCACCTGGCACGTTCACGGGCAGGTGCGTAGGGTGACCGGCATGGATTCCTGCCGCTGTCGACCCTGCCTTTGCTCTGCCACCCAAGTCGCGTTTGGCATCCAGCCGCACAGCTGGCGGCCCCCACAGCCTCTCTTCTATTGCGATAAACACGCATTGGAACAAGACGCAGACACGATCTCCTACGAAGACTACCTCGCAAGGCAGGTCATGCAGAGCTGAAGCCACCGAGCGCGGCCCCACGCGACTCGGAACCGGTGATAGTCCGCGCCTATCAAGGCAATCGGCACAATGTATTTCGAGCTCTCGCGCATATGCGGCAAGCTGCTCTTACCTTCGGGTCGCACCGAAGGGAAAAGAGGAACCATGTCCACAGAAGCACAGTGCCCTTTCTCGGGCGGTAAGACGAGCAAAGGCGCCACAAATACCGATTGGTGGCCCGCCCAGTTGAGCTTGAAGATCCTGCACCAACGCTCGGCGCTGTCGAATCCGATGGGCGAGACATTCCATTACGCCGCGGCGTTCAAGACGCTCGACCTGCAGGCCGTCATCAAGGACCTGAACGCCTTGATGACGGATTCGCAAGATTTTTGGCCGGCGGATGAAGAATGGCCCGTAGTGCCCGTAGTCCGCCGG
>JBKJIA010000416.1:0-8110 GCA_046598735.1 Polyangiales bacterium | reverse complement strand
CGATGGCTTCAGTCGGCTGATTGAGCCATCGCTCGCTTTCGCGAAATTCTCGAGATCGATCCGGCGAGCATGCGCGCGCTTTCGGCCCTGGGAGACTTGTACGAAACGCAGAGCATGTGGAGCGAGCTTGCGGACAACGTCACGCGCGAGCTCGACCTATCTGAGGATCCGCAGCACCAGACTGCGTTGATGTTGCGACTTGCGAGCTTGCGCGAACAGCGCATGGGCGCGGTCGAAGGTGCGATCGAGACGTATCGCGAGGTGCTGCAGCGCGATCCGACGAACGAGCAGGCGCTGACCGCACTCGAGCGTTTGATGCAGAACGCCGAGCACGAGCTTGCGATTGGCGAGATTCTCGAGCCGCTCTACGCAGACATGGGCGAGTTCACGAAGCTCATCGGCGTGCATGAAATTCAGGCGCGTCATGCGGGGTCGGTCGAGCTCAAGGTGCAGCTGCTGCACACGATTGCCGAGCTCTACGAGGTTCAGGTCGGCAACCTCGACAAGGCCGTCGAGAGCTATGCGCGCGCGCTCGGTGAAGACCCGGCGAGCGAATCGACGCAATCACAGCTCGAGCGCGTGGCGCTTGCGGCAAACCAGGCTGAGCGTTTGGCGCAGATTTACGAGCGTCAGGTCGCCGAGGTAAGCGACCCGCACATCGCTTCGCTCCTGCACGTGAAGGCGGCGCAGATCCGCGAAAACATGCTCAACGACGTGCAAGGCGCGATTGCGCACTACACGCGCGTGCTCGAGCTCGATGCGACTCATCTCGAGGCGGCGTCTTCACTCGAGCGCCTGTACCAGCTCACAGAACAGTATGACGCCCTCGCGAGCATCTACTTGGTCAAGGCCAAGATGCTCAACAACACCGACGAGCAGAAGCAGCACTTCTATCGCGCAGCGCACATTCAAGAAGAAGTGCTCGAGCAGCCGCTCGCAGCGGTCGAGGTGTTCAAGCAGGTGCTCGAGCTCGATGCCGAGGACTTGCCTTCGATCGACAAGCTGATCGAGCTCTACCTGCGCCTCGAGCGCTGGGAAGACTTGCTGGCGATGTACGCGCGTAAGGCGGATATCGTCAATGATCCTGACGAAAAGAAGGCGATTTACGCGGAAATGGGCTCGGTTTACGAGCGCGAGCTAAGCGACGGCACCCGTGCCATCGATACCTACCAGCGCATTCTCGAAGTTGATCCCGATGACCGCGCGGCCATCGCACGCTTGGACGCGCTGTATGTGGCGACCGAGAATTGGACCGAGCTGATGGCCATCCTCGAGCGCGAGGTGGACCTGACGAGCGATCCGCACGCAGCGGTAGCTTACCGTTATCGGATTGCAGAGCTCTGGGATAAGCGGCTCAACGATTCTGCGCAGGCAGTGGAGGGCTTCCGCGAAATCTTGGAGCTTGCGCCCGATCATGAGCCGACGTTGCAGGCCCTTGAGGGCATGATCGAAGCGCGGCGCGAACCCCTGGCGAGCGCCGAGGTGCTCGACCCGGTGTACCGTCAGCTCGGCGAGTGGGGCAAACTCGCGGCCGTTCAGGAAGTCCGCATCGAAGGCGAATCCGATCCAGTTCGTAAGGTGGAGCTGCTCCACGGGCTTGCGGACTTGTTCGAGATGCAGCTCGGCAATGCGCGCGCTGCCTTCGATGCATTCGGGCGCAGCTTGGCGCTCGATCCTCAGAACACGCTCACGCAGAGCTCGCTCGAGCGCCTGGCGGAAACACTCGGTGCGTTCCCCGAAGTCACGCGACTTTACGATCTCGGCATCGCGCAACTGCGTGAAGCGGACGATGGCTCTCATCTGGACCTTGCGCTGCGCAATGCTCAGATCTTCGAGATTCAGGTCGAGAGCGTGGATTCGGCCATCGAGCGCTATCGCATCGTGGTCGACATCGATGCGGGTCACACGCAAGCCCTCGAAGCCTTGGATCGTCTCTACGAGTCCACGGGCCGTTGGAATGAGCTGACTGACGTTCTGCGCAAGGAAATCGAAGTCGCGCCGACTCCGGACGACATGCTCAACCTGCAGTTCCGTTTGGGTCAAGTGCTCGAGCAAAGGCTCTCGCGCGTGCCGGACGCGGTCGGGCAGTATCGAGACATCATCGCGGCGGTACCTGAGTATCAGCCGGCGGTGCGTGCACTCGAGACATTGTTTGCGGGTGGACATGCGCCGCTAGAAATCGGCGAGGTGCTCGAGCCACTCTATCGCATGCAGGGTGCGTGGACGGCTCTCGTGCGCGTGCACGAAGTGCAGCTGATGCACCAACCCGATCTCGAAGAGCGCGTGGCGATGATGCATCGCGTGGCGGAGATCGCGGAAGACAAGGCGGGCGACTCGCGCTTGGCATTCTTGTGGATGCAGCGCGCGCTGCTCGAGGAGCCGCTCAACGAGCATACAGACAGCGAAGTCGAGCGATTGGCGCGTGCCACGGATGGTTGGTCGGTGCTTGCGAACACGTACGCGGACGTCGTGTCGAACGGCGTGCGCGACGAAGTCAAAGTCTCGCTCGGCCGCAAGCTTGCGCGCATTTACGAGACTGAGCTTTCGGACGTCCCCCGCGCCGAAGAGAGCTATCGCTTCGTGCTCGGCGTGGATCGCGCCGACGGCGACACGCTCGAAGCGCTCGACCGCATCTACACGGAGCATCACTCGGCGGAGGCGTTGGCCGAGGTGTTGCGCCTGCGTGTGAAGGCTGCGGAACAGGATTACGACAAGACGGAGATGAGCTTCCGCTTGGGGCAGACGCTCGAAGTCGATCTGCAGCGGCTCGATGAAGCGATCGGTATCTACCAAGGCATTCTTGCGGATCTGGACCCGGAGCATGCGGATTCGGTGCACGCGCTCGAGCGTGCCTTCACCACCAAAGCAGATTGGCCGCAGCTGTACGGTACCTACGAGCGCGCGCTCAAGGTCGTGGTCGGAGACTCGAATCAGGCTGAAATCTACGCCAAAATGGCGCGACTTGCTTCGGACCACCTCGGTGAATCCGGCAAGGCTATCGACACGTGGAAGCAAGTGCTCGAACTGCGCGGAGAAGACGCTGAAGCGTTGCGCGCGCTGGGTCAGCTCTACGCAGGGCAATCGAACTGGCGCGACCTCGTCGACATCTTGGAGCGCGAAGCCGCCGTGGCGGAGAGCGATGAAGAGCGCGTGCGCATCTTTAGCGAGCTCGGTAGCGTTTGGTACGAGAAGCTAGAACGTGCGCGCAGTGCCCTCGAGAGCTGGGAGCGTGTGCTCGACATCGATCCCGGTCGGACCCAGGCGTTGTTCGCAATCGCCGGCATTCATCGCGCGGCGCATGCGCATCAAGAGCTCGTCGATACCTTGCATCGCGTGATCGATGTCGGCGCGGCGAGCCTCGAAGACTCCGCGATCGAGCAGGTGTACGCGGAGCTTGGTGCACTTTACGACCAGCAGCTCAAGCAGCCGCCGGATGCGGTCGATGCTTACTCTCATGCCATTGATGTGAATCCTCAGAACTTTGCGGCCATGGATGCCATCGAGCGCATCTTTACCGATCAGGGCGATTGGGAAGCCCGCATCAGCGTCAAGGAGCGTCGCGTCAACGGGCTGTCTACGCCGGAAGACAAGATTCGCGTATTGCTCGAAATCGCTGCCAGCTGGGCGAATGACGGGGATCAGCGCGCGCAAGGCGTGGGTGCCCTGGGACGCGTGCTCGAGCTCGATCCGCTGCATGAGTCCGCGTTTGCGCAGCTCGAAGAGATCCACACGACGGCTGCGAACTGGGAAGCCTTGGTCGAGCTGTATTTGCAGCGCGTTGAAGCCGTGGACGACAGTGGCGACAGGATCGGTCTGTTGCACAAGGTTGCCAAGATCTACGAAGAGAAGCTCGACGAAGCCCAGCAGGCGTTCGATGCGCTGCTTGTGGCTTGGAGCGAGGACTACACACACAGTAAGACTGCAGACGAGCTCGAACGGCTGGCGGGCTCGCTTCAGGGCTGGGGCAACCTGCTCACGACCGCGAACGAAGCGCTACAGCAGGAATTGCCGCAGGACGTACGCATCGCGATCTGTCTGCGCTGCGCCAAGTGGTACGGCAAGTACCTTGAGCGTCCTGACTACGCGATACCTTACTATCAGCAGATTCTGCAACTGGACCCGGGGCACGTGGCGGCCATGGGACAGATGGCGGACCTGTACCGTCAGACCGGCCAATGGGACACTGTCTTCCAGGTCTTGTCGCGCATGCTCGAAGTGGCGACCAATGACGAAGAGAAGATGGACGTGTACGTGCAGCTCGGCGAGTTGTGCGAGAAGCAGCTCAATCGTCCGGAGCAGGCGACAGCTTACTATCGGCAGGCCCTCGACCTCGATGGCGCGCATCTTGGGGCGCTGGTCGCGCTCGAGCGCATCTATCGCGAGCGCGGTGAGTGGGACGAGCTGCTCGAGGTATTGAAGCGTAAGGCTTCGTTCCGCGGCGGCGACTTGAGCTCGCTCTCGCAGGAGGACATCGAGGTGGTGCTTGCTGCCAAGCTCGAGCTTGCGGCCGTCTATCGCGACCACTTCAACGACATCGATAAGGCGATCATCCAGTACGAAGAAGTGCTGGCGCACGAGCCCCACAATCTTGCGGCCTTGCGCGGCATCGAGCCGCTCTATCAAAAGCGCGAGCGCTGGCAGGATTTGCCCAAGATTCTCGAAGCACAGCTCGAAGCCGTGCGTACCGAGAAGGAACGCATCACCATCTTGGTGAAGCTTGCCCATCTGTTCGAGGTCGAGTTCGTCAAGCCCGAACGTGCTGCGGAGCGGCTCGAGCAGGTGCTCGATATCGACCCGAATCACCTCGATGCACTGTCAGGCCTATCGCGCATCTATCGCACGTTGCAGCGTTGGGACGACGTCATCAACACCTTCGAGCGACACGTGGCGGCGACGCCCGAGCGTGCGGACAAGATCAATATCTACAAGGCGCTGGGCGACCTCTACGCCAGTGAGATCAAGGATCTTGGGCGCGCAGTCGACAGCTATCTGAACGTGACGAATCTCGACGAAGCCAACGTCGAGGCACTCGAAGCACTCGCGAAGCTCTACGAGAAGACCGAAGACCACGCGGCTGCCATCGATTGCTTGGAGCGCTTGTCCAGGTTGTCGCGCGCCCCTGCGCAGCAGGTGGATTTGCACTACCGCATCGCGCGCATACTCGAAGAAAAGCTCGGCGACCGAAGCGCCGCCGTCGCTCACTACGAGCAAGCGATCGACATTGACCCCGCACATTTGCCGTCGCTCGAAGCGATGCGTAAGGTGCACGTCGACAACGGCAACTGGCTTGCAGCCTCGCGTACCCTGGAGCGCGAGATCGAGCATCAGCAAAACCCCCGCGCGCTGACGCGACTCAACGTGGAGCTCGGTCGCTTGTACCGCGAGCAGCTCGATGAGCATGCGCGCTCGATTCAGTGCTTCGAAGCGGCACTCAAGCACGACGATACGAACGAGGAAGCGGCGCTTCCGTTGGTGGACGACTACATCGCGCAAGAGCGTTGGGATGCAGCACTTCCGCTGTTGAACTTGCTCGTGAAGACGGGTAGCAAGCGCTCGCCGGATGAGAATCAGCGCCTGTGCTTCTTGCTCGGTCAGACGGCGTCACGGCTGGACGACCATACGCTTGCGGTCAAAGCTTACGGTCAGGCCTTCACGCTCGATCAGGCCCATTTGCCCACGATTCAAGGGCTTGCGGCGGCTCACTTTGCGCTCAAGGATTGGGAGAAGGCGGGCAAGTTCTACCAGGTGCTGTTGATGCAGCATCGGGATGACCTGTCGCCCGACGAGGTCACGCAGGCGTTCTATCAACTCGGCGTGATTCGGCTGGAACAGGGAGATCGCCGCAAGGCTCTCAACATGTTCGACAAGGCACTCGAGCAAGACTCGCTACATCGCGACACCTTGGCGCGTGTGATCGCGATTCATGGTGAAGATGGCAGTTGGGATCAGGTCATTCACTACAAGCGCACGCTATTGGAGGGTGCGCCGCTCGCGGAGCGCTTGGCGCTACTGCAAGAGATCGCGGACCTTTGGCGCGACAAGCTCGATAACCGCCAGAAGGCGATCGAGCACATGGTGGAAGCGACCACGCTCGAGCCTAAGAATCACGTCTTGCTTCACAAGTTGCTGCAGCTCCATCAGGAGATGAAGCAGTGGAAGGAAGCGACCGAGGTCATTCAACGCATCGCGGATCTCGACGGACGTGCCACGGCCAAGGCTAAGTACGCGTACACCGTCGGCGTCATCTTGCGCGATGAGCTCAAGGACATCGACGGAGCGCTGGCGCGTTTCAATGAAGCGCTCGATCTCGACCCCACGCAGCTCAAGCCCTTCGAGAGCGTCAACAAGCTGCTCACGCAAATGAAGGACTGGAAGAACCTTGAACGAGCGTTCCGTAAGATGTTGCATCGCTTGATGGCGACGCCGGATCCCGACAAGGAGCTGCAGTTCAACCTGTGGCACAACCTTGGCGTGATCTATCGCGATCGCTTGAAGCAGTTCGAAGGTGCGGCACAGGCCTTCAAGATGGCAAGCGACGTGAAGCCCGACGATGAGGTCGAGCATCAGATTCTCGCGGAGCTTTACGGGCGTCTGCCGTCGAAGTTCAACGAAGCGGTGACCGAGTACGAGTACTTGCTGCGCAAGAACCCGATGGCGCCCGAGTCTTACCAAGCGCTCTACAAGCTGTACTTCGAGAATCGCGACTACGACAAGGCGTGGTGTCTTGCGCGTACGCTCACGTATCTCAAGAAGGCGGATCGCGACCAAGCGCAGTTCTTCGAACAGTACAAGGTGGCGTCCGGCAATCCGAGCGCGCGTCTATCTGCGCAGCATTGGTTGAGCGACCTTTACCATCCCGATCAGGACAAGGAAGTGTCGATGGTGTTCCGTGCTTTGTGCGGCCCGCTGTTCGACAGCAAATACTCAGGTTTGACGGACAAGTCGGTGAACCTGCACAAGCACAAGGCTGTGGACCTTACCAAGGAGACGGCATCGTTCGCGCAGGCGTTCGCGCTCGCGCTGCAGGTGTTGTCGCCCGACGTTCGCCCGCGTTTGTTCTTGCGCGGTGATCTGCCCCAGGGCGTCACGGCTGTGCTTGCGCAGCAGCCCGCGTCCGTGTGCGGAAGCCTGCTTTTGCGTGGTCACAAGCCGAAGGAGTTGCAGTTCGCGGCGGCGCACCACCTCGCGTACCATCGCGCCGAGCACTACATCCGCATCATCTTACCGTCGTCGCAGGAGCTCAAGGGTGCGTTGCTCGTCGCCATGCGCTCGATCGGCGAAGGTACGGCGGATGCGGGCATCGACAAGGCTTGGGAGGTGCTGCGCGCCAAGATGCAGCCTTCCCAGGTCGAGGAGCTTGCGAAAGCGAGCAAGATCTTCGTCAAGCGTGGTGCGCGCACGGACGTGAAGCGTTTCGTCCAAACCGTGGAGCTTACGGCGTGCCGTGCGGGCTTCTTGGTGTGCAACGACCTCGAAGCCTCCATCTCCATGTTGACGCAGCTTGATTCAGCGGGTCCGGACGACCTCTCGCCCAACGAGAAGACGAAGGAGCTCATCCTGTTCAGCGTGTCGCAGGAGTACTTCCGGTTGCGGGAAGCCATCGGCATTACGCTGCGTCTTCAGTAAGGTCGTAAGTCGCGGGACGTCTGTCGTGAAGCCTCAGTGGGCGCTGAAAAGCAGCACGCTGAGGCTTTTAGCGTTCGCCGAAGTTAGGCGCGCGTTTCTCGGCGAAAGCGGCCAACGCTTCGGCGTGGTCGGAGCTTACGGCGCGCGCTAGAAATATGCGGCGCTCTTCGTCGCTCGCGTCTTTGGAAGCGTAAGCCGCGTGCAGTAGGCGCTTCAAATCCGCGACCGCGCTGGGCGATACTTGTTGAATCGCGCGCGCCATGTCGAGTGCGCGCGCAAGGCTTTGTCCGCGGGGCGCGAGCTCATCGAGCAACCCCGTACGAAGCGCGTCTTCGGCGGCGAGGGGTTGTGCTGTGAACAGCATGCGCGCGGCAGTGCTGCGACCCACGCACGCGGCCAAGCGTGCAAGTCCTCCCCAGCCGGGGGTTACGCCCATCGCCGCATGTTTGAAGGTGAAGCTCGTGTGCGGCTCACCAATGCGCAC
>JBKJIA010000395.1:0-5588 GCA_046598735.1 Polyangiales bacterium | reverse complement strand
CACGTCGGGGTGATCGTCAGTGGTGGCAACATCGACGTGAACTTGACCTCCCGCGTAATCGATCGCGGATTGTGGCGCAGCGGACGTTTGGTGCGCCTGCGATGCGTCATCAACGATGTGCCAGGTGCCCTGTCCGCGCTGCTGGGATTGATCGCGCCCACCAAGGCCAACGTCCTCGAGATCGAGCACGAACGGGTCGGCGATGCTCTGGCGTTGGGCCAATCAACTGTAGAAATTCTTTGTGAAACTAGGGGTTTCGATCACGTGATCGAACTTGAGGCCGCCCTGGCTTCGGCGCAAATTTCGGTGGAACGAACCTCTGGCGCGGCCGCGGGCGGGATGCGCCGAAGTGTGCGGGTGCAGTGAGTCACCGTGAGTCGTTGTTGATCCGCGGTTCGGCACAGTGCTACAAGTTGGCACATGTTGGCTTCGGCTCGATATCGTTTCGTTCGCACCCTCGGCGCTGGGGCCGCGGGTGGCGTTTACCTGGTTGAGGATCGCGTACTGGGTGGTCCGCTGTTGGCGCTCAAGCGCGTGGAGGCATCGAGCGACCCGAGCTTTCGCGATTCGTTCGCACGCGAGTTCGCCGTGTTGTCGTCGGTGGCGTTGCCGGGGGTCGCACGGGTGTTCGATCTGGGCGTGCTGCCCGCGGAGGGCGACCTGCCGGCCGGTCCCTTTTTCACGCGTTCTTACGTCGAAGGCGAACCGCTCGATACGTACGCGCGCGCGCTCTCGCTCGATGCCGTGATCGGACTGTTTCTGCGCGTGCTGGAGACCGTGGCCACACTGCATCGACTGGGTGTCGTGCATGGCGATCTCAAGCCCGCAAACATCATCGTGGATGCGCGCGGTGTGCCGCACCTGATCGACTTTGGTCTGGCATCGCGCTCGAGCGACGCCCATCGCTTGGCCGGCGGCACGCCTGCCTTCATGGCGCCTGAGCTTTTACGCGGTCAGCTTCCATCGAGCAGCGCTGATATTTACGCGCTGGGTGCCACGCTGTGGTTGCTCGTGACGGGCGCACTGCCGCACGCGGATCTGGGTGAGCGCGCAATCGGCGCAAAGCTGCGTGGTGAAGTTCCGAAAATTCCCGACAACGAACACGGTAAGGCGCGCGCGGTCTTGGCCGTGGCTCAGGATACGTTGGTAGATGATTCGCGCGCCCGTCCCCCGAGTGCGGACGAACTAGCCGCGTTGATCGAACGGGCCTGGAACGGGGGCACGGCTTCGCTGCGAGCGCGAGCACAGCGTGTGTTCGTGGCGCCTCGACCGCGCGGCCGCGAGGAGGTCGTGGCTGCCCTCGAGCAAGCTGCGCTCGGCAAGACCAACGCGCCAACCGGTATCACGCTATTGCACGGCGCGCGTGGCATGGGCAAGAGCACCTTACTGTGTGAGCTCAAGTGGCGCTTGCAGCTAGCGGGCTCGCGTGTGATCGAGCTTCGCTGTGGCAGCGGCGGCCTAGATCCGCTCACGCAACTCTTGCAACAAGCCTTGAGCGGACGCACGGATGTTGCGATGCGTGCGTCCTTGTCGGAGCCCGCGTTTGCGACTGACTCGATGATCGACGACGTGGCGCGGGCACTTTCGTCCGAACGAGCAGACGAGCGCGCGATCGTGTTGGTGGATGACATCGACCGAGCCGAGCCGGGGTTGCTCGCTGCGCTCCGAGCGGCGGTGCATGGCGACGGCGCGGGACCACCGCGCGTGATCGCGAGTAGCGAGATGGTCGATCCTGAGCTTGTGCAACGCTTGGGTGCAACGGATCGCATCGAGCTTGTGCGACTCGACCTTACGCTCGTGCAACAGATCACACGCGAGGTGCTCGGCCCGGTTGAAGCCGCCGCAGAGGCCGCCATAGCGGAGCATGCTGCTGGCAATCCCGGTCTCTTGGTGGAGGCGCTCGCGGCGCTGTCCGAGCACGAGGCTGTGACCGCGCCAGATGTCGCGCGGCTTTCACCCGGTGAAATTGGCGATAGTTTGGCGCGTGGTCGCATGGCGCGCGCTTCGATCACGGCGCGTCTGATGTTGGGGGCGTTGGCCGCGGCTTCGGGGCCTTTACCGCAGGCATTTCTTACGCGCTGGCTGGGGGCTGGCCCGTGCGCCGAGGCCGTACGAGAGCTTGAACATGCAGGGCTTGTGCGCGGCGATGGCGAGCTTGTGGTGCTGCTCGACCTTGGGCTTTCGGAATGGTTGCGTCAGCGGCCGGGCGACGAGGGAGCGACCACGATAGCGCGGCGTTTGCTCGCCCAAGCGCGCGACGAAGATCTCGATGTGACGGTGCGCGCGCAACTTGCGCTACTCGCCGAAGATGCTCAGGGCGTGGTCGCGTGGGCGCCCGAAGCTGCGCAGATCCTCGCGCGGCGTGGCGCCAACGCTGCTGCCGCGCGCTTGTACGAAGCTGCATTGCTCCATGTGGCAGGTGGTCAGCAGGATGCCTTACTATTGCGACTGTCTGACGTCTGGTACGCCCTGGGCGATTACCCGCGAGCCGTGGCGAGCGCTTCTCAGGTGCTTGCGAACGAACAATCCGAGCGCGATGATCACGCACGCGCCCGTGTGATCGCCGGTCGGGCGCAGATCGCGATGGCTCGCTTCGATGACGCGGTTGCTATGCTTTCTGCCGTCTCTGAAGCCGCATCTCCCTCGTTACGTGCGGAGTCTGCGCGCGAGCTTGCGCGGGCATTTTTGCGGCGCGGTGCCCACGCCGAGGCGCAGCGCGCGGTCGAGCTTGGCCTTACGGTTTCGCAGGCTGATGACGCAGTGCGTGGCGAGCTGTTTGCGATCGACGGCTTGCTGCGAAGTTTTGCGGGGGACCACGCTGCGGCGCAGGGCCGCTTTGCAGAAGCGCTCGCTGTTAGTCACAAGCTTGGTAGCGCGCGCGATGAAGCTCAGGTACTCGGCTATGCGGCGCTTGGCAGTGAACGCGCGGGCGATCTCGAGCGTGCGTTCACCGAATATGAGCGTTGCTTGGCTGCGGCGCGCGCTGCGGACGACTTGGGCCTCACGGCTACATACGCGCTCAATCTCGGCAATGTGGCGTTTCGTCTCGGCCGAACCGACGTGGCCGAGCAGCACTACACGCTGGCAGCCCGTCTGTCCCGGCGCGCCGGCAAGGCGACGACGGCGCTACTGGCAGACAACAACCTCGCTCACCTGCATCTGTACCTTGGACTTTATGCGCGCGCGCGTAGCGAAGCGGAGCTTGCACTCGCCGAGGCGGAGCGTTTGGGCCTTACCTTTGCGGGTACCCAGGCGATCGCGATTTTGGCCGATGTCGATGCGCGCACGCTCAACTACGAAGCGGCACTGCAGCGCTATGACGCCGCGGCCTCTGCGTTCAAAGTGCTCGCACGCAGTCGTGAGCTCTCTGAGGTGTGGCTCGATGCTGCGGAAGCGTTGCTTGACCGCGCTGGACCGAGCGATACCTCTGCGGCCGCGACCAAACTTGCGCTCGCGCGCTCGCTGATCGAACAACATTCGTTCGATGACTTTCGCCCGCGACTTCGCTTTCTGTTAGCGCGCGCTCGTGCCGCACACGGCGATATCGAAGGCGCCGTGCGCGAGCTCGAACAGTGCGAAGAACAAGCGCGCAAAGACCAAGATCGCGAGTTGCTGTGGCAGATCTTGGCGGCCTCGGCGCAAGGTCTCAAGTCGTTGGGACAGGAGTTGCGTTGCGTACGTGCTGCACGCGAAGCGGCCGAGACCTTGGAAGCGCTGGCGGGGCGCATCCCCCGCGAAGCCCGCGAAGCCTTTCGCAATGATCCGCGCAGGCGTAAAGCCTCAGATCTGGCGGAAGCGAGCGCACCGAGCAGTCTGCCCGCGCGCAGTACGTTAGAGGCACAAACAACGGCATTTCTGGATCGGCGTTTCGAGCGCTTACTCGAGATCATCAAGCGTTTGGCGCGCGAGCACGACCTCGATCGTTTGCTTGAACGCGTGACGGATGCGGCCGTGGAGCTCTCCGGCGCGGAGCGCGGCTTCGTCTTACTCGTCGACGACGCGGGACAGCTTGCGCCCCATACCGTACGCGGCAGCGAAGGCAGAGAAAACGATCCACACGTTGCATTCAGCCGTTCGATTGCCGAAGCCGTGCTGATCGATGGCGAGCCGATCATTACTGTCAACGCACGCGATGATCGCCGAGTGAACGAATTCATGTCCGTGCACCGCTTGATGCTCAAGTCGGTGGCGTGCATTCCCATCAATGGGCCCGGTAAGACCGTGGGCGTGCTCTATCTGGAGCATCGCGTGCGCGCGGGGCGCTTCCAAGAAGCCGACTTGGACCTGTTGGTGGCGTTTGCGGATCAAGCGGCCATTGCCCTAGAAAATGCCCGTTTGTGGGCCGAAAACGAGCGCAAGCAGCGTGAGCTCGAAGCGTCGAACGAAGCCTTACTAAGTGCCAAAGAAGAAATCGAACGCATCCTTGAAGCGCGCACTGAAGAGCTCGACGCCACCAAGCGTGATCTCGGACGCGCGCGCGATCAGTTAGCCGGGCCAGGACAAAAGCATGGTTTGGTAGGTCAGAGCGCGGCGATGCGCCGTGTCTTCACGCTGATCGAGCGCATGCAGGACACGAGTGTGCCCGTGGTCATCCAAGGCGAAAGCGGCACGGGCAAAGAGCTTGTGGCACGCGCGATTCATCAGGGCGGTCCACGCAAGAAGGCACCGTTCGTAGCGATCAATTGCGCGGCCTTGCCCGAGACGCTGCTCGAGAGCGAGCTCTTCGGGCACGTGCGTGGCGCGTTCACGGGCGCCGATCGCGACAAAAAAGGTCTGTTCGCGCAGGCCCACGGAGGCACCCTATTTCTCGATGAATTTGCGGACATGCCCATGCGCATGCAGGTCGATCTCTTGCGTGTCTTGCAAGAAGGGCGCGTGCGTCCCGTCGGAGGCGACATGGAGCAAATGGTCGATGTGCGTGTGATCGCCGCGTCTAACCGCCCACTGCAAAAGCTGCTCGCCGATCGGCGTCTGCGCGAGGACCTTTACTATCGTCTAAGCGTGGTGGAGATCCCGTTGCCCTCACTGCGCGAGCGTGCAGAAGATGTGCCCGCGTTGTGCGAGCATTTCCTGCAGCGCATTGCGGCGCAACAGGGCGGGAGGCCCAAGCGCATTTCACGTGGCGCGGTTGAACGTCTTGTGCAGAGCGGTTTGCCTGGCAACGTCAGACAGCTTGAACACTTACTGTTGAGCGCTGCGACGCTCGGTGATGGTCCCGTGATCGAAGCCCATGATTTGCCGCTCGATGGGCCGGTGGCGCCGCGCGTCGAGCAGCGCGTGAGCGAGCTACCGGTAGCTCCTGCGACAGCAGCGCCATCGAATGCGCCTGCGACAGCAGCGCCATCGAATGCGCCTGCCTCGGAGGTACCTGAGGATTTGACCGGCTTCAAGAATCGCGAAAAGCAGCGTATTTTGGCGGCGCTCGACGAGCACGGCTGGAATCGCGCGCGCACTGCGCAAGTGCTCGGCATGCCGCGTCGCACGTTCTATCGACGGCTCGCCGAGTTTGGGATTCTCTAACCTTACTGATGTGCCGCATCGTCCGGCTCCGTAAGCCATTGCGCGGAAACAAACAGTAAGGCCATCAG
>JBKJIA010000254.1:0-6242 GCA_046598735.1 Polyangiales bacterium | reverse complement strand
CTTGAGCGGCAGTGCGCCCGCGCTGACCACGCTCGCGCATTTGCCAACGAACATGCCACGACCGGGTGGCGCCGTGCTTGCGGATCTGACGGCGGATGGCGTGCTCGACCTTACGGTTGGCGTTGCGCCCAAAGAGGGCGTCGTGCATGCGCCAGGTAGCGGCGTGTTTCTGATCAAGGGTCGCGCCAATGGTGGCTACGAAGCAGCGTTTCCCCTGCTTGAAATGCCGGTTGTGGCGCTTGCGCTGGCTGCCACGCGTCCGCAGCCTGCTGCGCAAGACTTGTTCATCCTCACGCGGGGCGATGCCGCCGCGCGCCGCCCGGGCCAGATCGTATGGTTCGAAGCAGGGCCTACGCCTCTCAAGAAGAGCACGTTCAATGGCGGGCTTTTGCCGCGTGATTTGCGGGTGGCGCAGCTTGCGGAGGATGGCGCGTCGGAGCTGCTCGTGGTCGCATCGGACCCGGGTCGGGTGATCGCCATCCAGCCGCTCAAACCGCTCACGGAAGCGACTCGTGAAGTGAGCATGTCTGCGGGCGCTGCGTTATGCGTGGCGAACGATGCGCGTTTTGTGCTCGCGCGATCCCTTCACGATTTGGCGCGTGTGACGGGAAGCGCCGAGCTTGCGCTGACGCCGTGGTTTCGCGATGCGAACGTGGGCCCATGCGCTACGGGCGATCTTGATCGCGATGGCGCACCCGATGCGCTGGCCGTGACGGACGCGGGTGTGATTTGGTTGCGCGATGCCGGCGAAAGCGGCGCGCACGAGCTGACGTTGCCCGCGGGTTATCGCGCGCTCGATGTTGCCTATGCCGCGGGCGAAAGCGCGCGTGTGCTGGCGCTGGCGCTCGATGTCGCGGGGGCGCAGCTGGTGTTGTTGGTCTGGTCGGCGCTGCCTTGGGCCCAAGCCGGCACGCTCGCCCTCGATCTGCTGCCCTCGCGTGAGGGGCCTGCGGTCGCAGAAATTCCGCTCGAGTAGACCCCATTGGCGCGTGCCTAGCGAAAAGGCGTGCGCATCTGACCATTTGGGCCCCGTCCAAGTCGTGGACGACGGGGGATGGCAGTGTTACGGTGCCCGCGACATGGGGAAGGCGGGCCTGGCGTGCCATTTCCCTAAGCCAACTGCTCACGTAAACCAACTGCGGCCATTCCCAATATGAGCGCGCCAATCTGCGCCGATACTGCACGCACTGCACGCGCGGTTTTTTGAGCGCCGCACCTGACGATAGCGCCGCACCCAAAGAGCGAATCTGATGACGTTCACCGAAGCTGCGGTGGAGGTTTTGCGCCTGGTAGGCAAGCCCCTTCACTACAAGAAAATCACCGAGCTCGCGATAGAGCGAAATTTGCTTTCGCACGTGGGCAAAACACCCGAAGTGACCATGAGCTCGCGCCTCGCGACGCTGGTCAAACGCGATCGGGGCGAAGCGCCGCTCATCAAGGTCAAACCTGGTGTGTTTGGGCTGCGCGAATTCAACGAACAACAGCTGGCAGATTTGTCCGGCGATATTGATGAGCTTCCGGAGGCCGCGGTGGAGAACGAGGAGACGAAAATCGAAGTCGGCGCCGAGCTCGAAGCGCCGAAGGTCGAAATGTCCATCCCGCCCATCGAACGCCGTCCTTTGCCCGGCTCGGACGTGTTTCCCGAAGAGGCCGACGACGACGAGCCGATCTTTGGACCGGACGACGACGACGAAGAAGAAGCCACGGAAGAACGCGTCGAAGGCGAGACCGCAGAGGCGCGCTCCTCACGCAAGCGTTCACGTCGCAAGCGTCGCGGGGGCGAACGGGAGCCTGGCGTCGAAGCTGCGCGGCCGGTCGATGTTTCGCGCGCGAATGAGCCGCGTGCGAATGAGCCGCGAGCGCGTGAGGAGCGCAATCGTAACGAGCGCAATACGCGTGGTGATGATCGTGCACGTGAGGATCGCGCGCGTGATGATCGTGCACGTGATGATCGCAATCGTGAGGAGCGTACTCGCAACAGCCGTGATCGCGGCCGTGGTCGCGAAGAAGAGCGTCCACGAGAGCGCGAGCGCGAAACGCGTGGTCGCGACGAGGTCGTACGTGGGCGCGAGCGCGAGGTCGTACGCGAGCGCGACGATGTTGACTTCCATCGCGAGCCGGCTGATGGCGATTTGCTCGGTAAGGATCTGGCCGATGCCGTGGCGAGTGTACTGTCTGCCGCGGGTCCACGTGGTTTGACGCCGTTCCGCGCAGCCGAGATGCTCGTGCGCCGCGGACGTTTGGCCGGTGATCCAACCGCGCTCGTACCGACCGTCATGGCAGCGGTGCGTGCCGACGTGGCGCGCCATGGCCTCGAAGGTGCGCGCGCGCGTTTCCGCATGGATGGCGGCGCTATCGTACTGACGGAGTTCTTGTTGCCGCAGGATGTGGTGCGCGCGGAACAAGACGTGATGCGCGCGGCCGAACGGCAGCGTGACCGCGCGCGTCGCGCCTTCATTCGCAAGCTGGGCGAGCTGCCCGCGGCAAGCTTGGCCGAATTGGTCGCAACTTGGCTGAACGCGGAAGGCGTCGTCGGTTTGCGTGCAGTGCGCAGGCCGGGAGCCGCGCCAGGTGAGCTGCACCTTGCCGGCACGTTGCGACGCGGCGTGGAAGAAGTGCGCATCGCCATAGTGCTCGTGCGCGAGGGCCGTGAGCTCGGACGTGAGCGCGTGATCGAAGCGCGCGGCTCGCTCCATTACTACGGCAACGCTCAGACCGTATGGTTGGTGACGCTCGGTCAAGTGATGTCGGGCGCGCGCGAAGAGGCCGCGGCGCCGGCCGCAGGTCCGGTCGCTTTGCTCGATGGCTTGGCGCTAGCTACCGCCATGGAACGCACGGGCGTGGGCATTAAAACCCAGCAGATTGCGATTAGTGCCATCGATCTGGACTTGCTCGACTCCTTGCGCGGTCGGGAGCCGAGCCGGGAGCGCGAGTCCAGTCGCGAACGCGAGCCGAGTCGTGAACGCGAGCGTGATCGCGACAGGGACCGTGATCGCGAGCGTGATCAAGATCGCGATCGGGAGCGCAGTCGCGACCGGGATCGGGGCGGCCGTGACGACGAGGGGCGCGACCGAGATCGCGAAGGCGAAGAGCGTCAGCATCCCGAGCAAGCGGCGGCCAGCGAGCCTGAAGCAGCGGAAGCTGCGCCATTTACGGCAGCTACGGCAGCTACGGCCGCTGCGGCAGCTGCGGCAGCGCCCGAAGGTGCCGCAGGCGCCGATGCGAATCGTGTCGAGGGGCAAGAGGGCGAAGGCGGACGTCGTCGTCGTCGCAGGCGTCGTCGCGGTCGCGGACGTGAAAATGAGGCTGGCGCAGGTGTCGAAGGCGCAGGCGCGGAGGCCCAGGCCGACGAAGGTGCCGAAGATTGGGAGGGCGAAGGCGAAGCAGCGGGCGAAGCCGCAGGCGATGAGACCGAGGGCAGCCCGGAAGCGCGCGAGCATCAGAGCGGCGAGCGCCCTGCGGCGACCGAGGGCAGAGAATCCGACGACGAAAACGGCGCGGCCCGATCCAGCGACGAAGACGAGGATTTGCGTCCGGTCTGGGAGCGCAATCAACAGCTCGACCAAGACGACGAGGATGAAGAGCCAGAGTCCGCCGCCCGCCCGCAGGAAGATGACGACGACAACGAAGAGACGCCCGCTCCCGCAAGTGACCAGGACGACGACGAGCGCTTCTAGCAGCTAACGCGTTCGCTTCGTGCAAGCCTGGCGCGCGTCGCTGCCCTTCGCTGACCGGACCTGGCTGTTTTCGAGTCGACGTCGCGCGCGCGCCCAGGCTGAGCCTTACCTCTGGTAAGCTCGTCTGAACGTGGCGCGCATTCTTCACATCGAGGACGATCCCAAAAGCCGGTTGCTGGTGCGCAAGCTGCTCGCCGCCTCGGGCCATGTAGTCATCGAGGCCGAAAGCGGGCTTGAGGGCATTCGCCTGGCCGGCATCGACCGGCCCGACATCGTGCTCGTCGACATCAACGTGCCCGACCTCGATGGCTACGAAGTCACGCTGCGCCTGCGCGGCATGATCTCGATGGCGGGCGTTCCCATCGTGGCGATCACAGCCGAGGGCGACCGCATGACGAGCTTGGCCGTCGGGGCCGATGGTTTCATCGCCAAGCCGATCGATGCCACGCGCTTTCCGCAGCTGGTAGAGCGTTATCTGCGCGGCCATCGCGAGCACGCCGACGAGACCGGCGAAATTCGCCTGCGCGAACGTTCGCAAAAGATCGTGGAACGGCTGGAAAAGAAAGTCAGCGAGCTCATCGAAGCCAATCGCAGGCTCGAAGAAAGCTCGCGTTTACGCCGCGAATTCTTGCGTAACTTGAGCCACGAGCTCGCTACGCCGATGACCCCGGTGGTCGGTTATCTCAAACTGCTCTTGGGCGGTGAGCTAGGCGGCTTGAGCGAAGTGCAGCTCAAGTGTCTGCGTTCGGTTGAACAGTCCACGCAGCGCTTACGCGGTCTCATCGACACCTTGCTCGACGTGAGCCAACTCGAGACCGGCCGCCTGCATTTCTTCCACATCCAGTACGACTTCGTCACCATCGCCAAGCGCGCCATCGACGAAGTGCGGATACGTTTTGCCGACGGCGACGTGCGCCTTACCGTTGAGCCATTTCGCGAGGGCACGATGAGCGGCATCGGAGACGCCGACAAGCTGCAGCGCTCGATGGTTCACGTGCTCGACAATGCAGCCAAGTTCACGCCTCGCGGTGGCGAAGTGGCCGTGGGCATTCGACGCGGCTCCGTGCCCGGCGGCGGCGATTGGTTCGGCATGTTTGTAGCCGACAGCGGCCCCGGTGTAGCGCCCGAGCAAATCCCCAAGATTTTGCAGCCGTTCTATCAAGTCGATGGCTCGGTTACGCGCAGCCACGGCGGCGTCGGGCTCGGCCTCGCGTTTGCGCGCCGCGTGTGCGAGTCGTCCGGCGGCGGCATCGACATTCAGAGTCCGCCGTCGGAAGCCGTCGCGGGACGCTTCCTGAGCGGCACCTGCGTCACCTTGCGCGTGCCTCCGGATGGCAGACGCGCTTCACTCGTGCCGTGATCTACCTCGATCATCACGCGGCCACGCCTCTGTCTGCCGAAGTACGCGCAGCGCTCGCCCAAGCGCACGCGCAGGGCTGGGCGAACCCTCAGAGTGTGCATGCAGCGGGTAGGGCGGCACGCCAACTGCTGGAGCAAGCGCGCGCACACGTTGCTACAGCGATCGGCGGCAAACCTGCAGATATCGTGTTCACCTCGGGCGGCACCGAAGCCTGCAATCTCGGTCTACTCGGCCTTTTGCCGCTGGAACGTGCGGCGAATGCGTCGATCGTCAGCACGGCGATCGAGCATCCGGCCATCAGCGCGGTGATCACGCGGCTCGCGCAGGCCGGCGCCAAGGTCAAGCTGCTTGACGTCATTGCCGGTCGCGCGCCCACGCCCGACGAATTCGCGGCGCAGTTGAGCGACGGCACCTCGCTCGCCGTGGTGCAGTGGGTCAATCACGAAACAGGCACGCTCTTACCGATCGCGGAATATGCGCGCATTGCCAGCGAGCGTTCGGTGCCGCTGGTCGTCGATGCGTGTCAGGCCTTCGGTCGCGTGCCGATCGATGTGCATGCTCTGGGCGTCAGTGCGCTGATTGTGGCCGCGTCGAAAGTGGGCGGCCCCAAGGGCGTAGGCGCGCTGTGGATCGAGCGTTGCCGCGAGCTTTCGCCGCTGGTCGTAGGCGGCGCACAGGAAAAGGGCAGGCGCGCTGGCACGCCCGATGTGGTCGGCTTTGCAGGCTTTGGCTGCGCCGCGCAACAGATTCCACAACGCCTGCAGCAGATGACTTCGATTGCGGTTTTGCGTGATCGCTTGGAACAAGGCGCCATCGCACTCGGCGGCGTGCTGAATGGCAGCGCCGGCCCCCGCGCGGCGAGCGTCACGAACCTGAGCTTTCGTGGTTGGCGCGGCGAGCACTTGGTCGCGGCCCTCGACATCGAAGGTGTGTGTGCATCGTCAGGCGCAGCGTGTTCTTCTGGCTTGGGGGCGCCGTCGCCGGTCTTGTTGGCGATGCATGCGGACGAGCCTTGGCGGGCGGAGTCCGCGTTGCGCATGAGCTTGGGGCCGGAGACTAGCGAAGACGAAGTCGACCGGGCGCTCGCGGTGCTGCAGCGCGTGCTCTCGCGGGTTTGACGGCGGGGCGCCCCATGCGCGGCCTGCGCCTGCCCCCACTCCCGCGGGGTTGTGCTGACGTGAGGACGATTCAAATGGAATAGCTTC